>JAIPCJ010000002.1 GCA_021738245.1 Methylotenera sp.
AGCTGCTGGACCGCTTAGAACGGTTCGCAGAGACTGAGGACTACCGTCGCCTGCAGGCGGGGGTGGGGCCCATCGCCGCCGGTGATCTGGACGGCTGGCTCGCCGAGTGGGTGATTCAGCCGTCGGTTGGCCTGCGCGAACTGCCCATCGACGCGGTGGCAAGACCTGGAGGCGTCAACTGGTTGAGCAGCACCTGCTGCGGATCGCGTCCTTCAGTGAGTGAGCCAGCCCGCTAGCTGCGGCGCCACGCCGGCAATGACGGCCGACCAGTACGTACTTTCGTGCCGAGTAGCTACTTGCGTACAGCCGGCGCATCAGCCGGTCCTGCGGCGCTGATGCCTAGGGCAGTCGAGGAGTTCGTCCCAACAGCCGTCGCCACAGCTGGTTTCGACCGGGAGAGGGCAAGCGGCTTGGCCGAGCCGACCATCAGGCCCGTTGCGCGTCGCGGCTCGCTGGCCTTGAGGTCGCGCACCTGATCGCGCGTGAGCCCGGTCGCGAACACGCGCGCCGCCTTCTCCGACAGCTCGGTGGAGATGGTGACGAACTTGCCCGGGGCAACTCGAACTCGCTTCATGTGCGGACCTTCATGGAGTGCAACTTTAGCCGCACGGTGTGCTCGATGTTGGCGGCGGACTCGCTGCTCAAGATCTCCAGGAACGAATGCTCAGTGGCATCCGAAACCTGCAAGTCCTCAGCGCTTGAGGCTCTCGGGATACACGTCGACGGCAAGGGGCATCACGAGCCCGGTCGCCGCTGCCGAGGCGCGCCGCTCCTCAACTTCCATGGCCAACGACAGATAGATCAACGCCGCCCGCGCGAGCTGCAGCAGCCTCAGCGTCTTCCCCTCCAGATCCTCCCGGACGATCTGGTGCGCCAACCGGTCCACGAACGGCTCCTGCGGCGCGCTGTACAGCGCCATGGCGTCCACCACCTTCACGTTTTTGTGCTCCAGGTGGTTGCGCAGCGCATCCAGGTCGCGAGCTTCCGGCTGGGCGACGTCCTTGAGTTCCGGATCGAACAGGTCCTTGGACAGCCAGAACAGGCCGCGTTGCGGCAGGTTCTCGGAAGCTTCGAGCACGGCGCGAACCTGGGGTGGAGCCTTGCCTTTGGCCGGCTCGACCCAGATGGAGCGGAAGCTGACGCCCCGCTCGGGAATGCCCAGCTTCCAATAATCGTTGACAAAGTAGGCGATCTTGTCGAAGAGGGAATACGCGCACCGGTAGGCGATCTTCACCTGCTCGACGGCCATCGAGTACTGCGCATAGTCGGCATTGAAGGCCAGCGACAGCCGTCGGTCCGCCGGATGAAGCGAATGGTGGCCCGTGCCTTCGAAGAGGTTCCAGCGCGCGAAGGCGTATTCCTGCTTGAGCTGGTTGTAGAAGGCAAGGAAGGTGATGCCCGCCGGTCCGACCTGGTGCGACGGCAGCATCAGCACGTCCTGCGCAGCGACCGATTCCGTGAGAAGGTCGTTCAGCGGATTCAGGAAGAGCCGGTGGTCCAGCACCCATCGCCGGTAGTTGCGCTCGCGCTTGCTGCGTCCCAGCGAGAACTGCCCCAGTTCGTACTCCTCAGCCCCCATCGCCCGAAGCTTTTCGTCCACCAGGTGCCAGATCGACGCGAAATGGTTGAGGGCATCCAAGTAGGTCGCACCGTCTCGGCCGATTCCGCCCTCCAACGCCGTCCGCAGGGCGCGCCGGCCATGCTGGAGGAATAACACCGCGTGGCCGCCGTCGTACAAGGCCTTTGCGTAGGTGACTAGGCCTTCGCCCAGATTGCCGTGAGCCATGCCCAGGTTGGGCTGCTCGTTCAGCGCCATTCGCCACTCCGCGAGCGCATCGACGAACCGGCCGGCGCCGCTGAGCGCATTCCCCAGGTTGCAGCGCATCTGTGCCCGATAGTGCTTCGGCACCTGGGCGTGCCCGGGGTGCTGCACACAGCTGCGCAGCCAGTAGATCTGCTGAACCAGTTCTGGCTGCGACCATGACCACACGTTCTGCGGGGTGCGGCGAATATGTCGAAGCGCATCCCACGCGTTGGAGCGCGCGTAGCGCACCAAGCTGGCGTGAACGTCATCGCAAAGAGGTTCGATCTGACCAGCCAGATCTAGCGCGTCGAGCACCGCCGCTTCGTCGCCCTCATCGCTGGCTGCATCGATCAGTTGGGCGATGTCGCCATAGATTTCCTCTGGGCCGCCTGCGGTCGTGAGGTGCTGGATAACGGCTTGCCGCAAGGCGGCAAGGTCCGGCGGGTCTTCTTGCCCTGGTGTCACGATCCTTCTCCCCGTGAGTGGAGGCTGTTTGGCGCCTCGCGCCTGGATTGTCGGATCGGAGCGTCTCTGCGCAGACGTCGACAAGTTTGATGATGGCTGGCGGTGAGGTCGAACCGGAGAATCTTCGCAGCATGACCTGACCCTGGGGACTAACGGAGCGTGCCGATGGATGCGACCGAGAACGCCTTCCACCTCGAGGAATACAAGCAGCTTCGGGCCGAGGTGATGACCTTGTTGACGCGCATCGAGCAGCTGTTCCGCTACTCGATGATCGTTGCGGCCTCGATATACGCTTGGCTGCTGGTGAACAGCCTCGGCCTCGACGGTGCGGTGACCAAGTCGTGTTTGAAGCTTCCGCTGACGCTGATGATCTTCGGGTGGGTCATCCCGCCTTTGTTCATCGCTGGGGCCGGCCGGATGGCCTACATCACCAACATCCGCGTGGCGCAGATGGGCAAGTACCTTCGCACGCTGGAAGACGCGCTCGGCGTCAGCAGCCTGGGCTGGGAAAAGGCGGGGACGGAACTGGCGGCCATTCTGGTACCCGCGACCAGGAACGCGTGGTGGACCATCTTCGTTGTGGCGCTGCTCATGTCCATCGTCGGCTCCTTCGTCGGCGCGACGACATCAGTGGCGTGTCCCCTCAAATAGCACCCTCGAGCTGAAGCTCGGGTCTGCATCGACAAAAAGAAAACCCCCGGCTAGGCCGAGGGTCTGAACGCCGTCGCTGTCATCGCTAGGCGCCTGCTCAGGGAGGAAAAGCAGGGACGCCAGCAACGCCGACGCCGACAGGAACTCTACCAGCGCCGTCGCGCCCATCAGCCCGTGGCGTCTCGGTACGGAGATGGCTAGCCACTGGCGCGAGTCGCAGCCAGGTATTCGTTCAACCGCCGGTCGGCCCGAATGCCCTGATCCTCGAAGTTCACATTCACGACGACCTGCACGTCCAGCGCCAGCTCTGCGATCGCGGCGGTGCGACGGGCAATTTCCTGGAGCTCGTCGTCGCTGTACTCGTAATTGAAACGCTCTGACGCCGCCGACAGGCCTTTGGCCGACCAGGTGTCTTCGTTGTTGTCGTCAGCATGCGGGTGGATCTAGAGGCAAGCGAGTTCAAGATGATCCACGCCGCGTACGAAGAGACCAACGAGGAACTCAAGCCGCAGTTCGAGGCAACCAAGGCGAGCGTGCGCGTGCACATGAACGCGATTCGTGACGTGCTGAGTTCAGGGGCGTCGGCTCCCGGCCAGTAGCGATTGGAGCCGCCGAACCTTAGGGAGCAAGATCGAGATCGGCGATGAGCTTCGATCGGGCCGCACGCCCGCGAGAGACACCGTCATCCCTGGTTTGCCATCGATAGCTTGTCGCGCCGATCCAGGCCGAGCCCTCAATCTCAAGGAACGCGATCTCACCTGCACGCGACATCACCGTCGCGAACTCGGTCTTGCCGTCCCACGTCAAAGACAGCGTGTGGCTGCCGGGCTTCAAGCGCAGGCGGACAAACGAAGCCGGAATCGTGTCGATCCTGTTGGTCCCATCGATCTCGATCGGCACCTTGTAGGCCGAGTCGGCCCACTGACGCCTCACCACGTAGAGGGTGCCGACGCCGTCGCGCGCTTCAAAGCGCTTGGCGTCGGCTTCCATGGCGTCGCTCGGCACTGGCGTCGTCGTGCACGTGCGCCAGAGCCTGTTGGTCTTGCCGATGCGAAAACAATACGTGCCGTCGGCTTCGGCGACGCGCCGCGGCGGGCTGACGCAGGCCGTCAGCATCAGTGCAAAGCAGCCTGCGGCAACCCGGGACAGAACGCCGGCGGTCATGGTCAGTCCCGCGGCCAGCGCTGGTGCTCGTCGTCGATCACATACGGGTGCGAATGGCGCCGCGCTGCGTCGACTCCGGGGCTCTGCAGGTGCTCGTGACCCGGCTTCAGCTCGTCGTGGGTGTGCTCGACTTCCACGGGGTCATCCTTGGGCCACAGCCACAGGCTCGCGAATGTCGTGGCGCCGGCCAGGATGCCCAGCGCGATGAAGCTGGCGTTGAGCCCCGCCTTGGCGCCCAGCCACCCTGCAACCGGGTAGGTGATGAGCCAGCAGGCGTGTGACAGGGCGAACTGCGCGGCGAACAGCGCCGGCCGATCCTGTTCGCTGGCCGAGCGGCGCAGCAACCTGCCCGAGGGCGTCTGAGCCAGGGAGTAGCCCATGCCCAGCAGCAGCCAGAGCACCACCAGCGTCGTGTAGTTCCCGGTGGCCAACGGCCCGAGCAGCAGGCCGATGGTCAGCACAGAGGCTCCGAAGACCATGACGCGGCGGTCGGGCAGCCGTTCAAGAAGCTTGGGCAGGCCCAGCGCGATCAGCATGGAGCCCCCGCCGAAGGCCGCCAACGCGCCAGCGGTGAAGCGCTGGTTGAGCTGCAGCTGGCTCTGCACCAGCACCACCGTGTTGACGATCACCATGGCGCTGGCCGAGGCAATGGCCAGGTTCAGGGCGAGCAGCCCGCGCAGGCGCGGTGTGGCGAGGTAGATGCGGCTGCCGCGCGTGGTGCGCTCGTAGATGCTGCGGCGCGGCGGCTGCTTGGCCTTGGGCAGCACCGCAGACACCACCAGCACCGCCGAGGCGATGAAGCCCACCACCGTGCCGAGGAACAAGCTGTGGAAGCTGACGACCGTCAACAGGGCTGCCGCGAGCGCCGGGCTGGCCAGGCTCTCCAGGTCATAGGCCAGGCGCGACAGCGACAGCGCCTTGGTGTAGTCCTGCTCCTTGGGCAGCACGTCGGGGATGGTGGCCTGGAAAGTGGGCGTGAAGCCGGCCGAGGCCGACTGCAGCACGAAGATCAGCACGTAGACCTGCCAGATCTCCGTCACGAAAGGCAGGACCAGGGCCACGGCCGAGCGCACCAGGTCCAGCGCGACCAGCAAGGTGCGCCTGGGCACCTGGTCGGCAAAGGCGGAGGCAATCGGCGCCACGCCGATGTAGGCCACCATCTTGATGGCCAGCGCGGTGCCGAGCACGGCGCCCGCATTGGCTCCGGCCAAGTCGAAGGCCAACAGGCCCAGCGCGACGGTCGCCAGGCCCGTACCGACCAGCGCGATGACCTGGGCGAAGAAGAGATGGCGATAGGTTCGGTTGGCAAGAACATCCAGCATGGCGGCGCTCCGCAGGGAGGTAAGAGACGCTGGCAGGCGCAATGCCTGCCAGCGCCATGGCGGTCAGCGACCGATCAGTTGCCGGTGAAGTTGGCAGCGATGAAGTTGCCCTGCGGCGTGAAGAACATGTAGAGGTTCTCCTTCGACTTGTCGGCAGCGGCGGGGTCCTTGAAGGTGACCTTCCATTCCTTGCCCTTCTTGCCATCCACCTGCTCCGGCGCGCCGGGCTTGATGTTCTGCCAGGACTTGTCCAGCTTGCCGCCGGAAATGAGGGCTTGCTGGCGCTTCACGGCGCAGCTCGACACGGTCTCTGCCTTGGCCGGCGTGTTGCCGTGGAAGTGGCAGTCACCGTCGCCGCCGGCAAACGCGGGAGCGGAGAGACCGAGGGCGGCCACGGCGGCGATCGAGACAAACAGTTGCTTCATGGGAACTCCTTCTTGAGGGTGGGGGGTGGGGAAACGGAAATGCGGCGCCGCCATCAAAGGCTGTCGCGCCCGGTGCGGGTGCTCTTGTCGATGTCCATGTCTTCGTGAAGGTGCTGGTGCTCCTTCTCGGGGAAGCGCAGGTTCTCGGCGTCGATGTCGTGGTGGTAGCCGTGCAGCTGCATCAGCAGCAGCAGGCCGCCGACGGCCATCAGGGCGTTGTTGGCCAACACGCTGAAGCGCGTGAACGACTCGCGCTTGCGCCACAGCGACAGCAGGCCCACCATGACGACCAGCGCAGCGATCTGGCCCAGCTCGACGCCGACGTTGAAGCTCAGGATGCGCATGAGCATGCTGAAGTTGTCGTCGCCCAGGGGCAGCTGCTGCAGCCGCGTGGACAAGCCAAAGCCGTGCAGAAGGCCGAAGGCGAACACCACGCGCAGCAGGTTGGGCGAGGGGCGGTTGAAGTGGCGCTGGAAACCGCCGTTGTTGTCGAAGCCCTTGTAGATGACGCTGATCGCGATCAGCGCGTCCACGAGCCAGAAGTTCCAGGTGATCTTCAGGAAGGTCGCGAAGATCAGCGTGATGCAGTGGCCCAGGGTGAAGGCGGTGACGAACTTGGCCACGTCGACGAACCGGGTCAGGAAAAACACCACGCCGAACAGGAACAGCAGGTGGTCGTAGCCCGTCAGCATGTGGCTGGCGCCCAGGCCGATGTACTGCAGGTAGCCGCCATCCAGCATGCGCTGCTTGTCGGCTTCAGAAATGCCGTGGGCCCAGGCGGCCGCGGCGGGGAGGAGCAA
This sequence comes from Methylotenera sp., assembly GCA_021738245.1. GTDB lineage: Bacteria > Pseudomonadota > Gammaproteobacteria > Burkholderiales > Burkholderiaceae_C > Pelomonas. The sequence continues at coordinate 6,632 of JAIPCJ010000002.1, forward strand.
GCCCGCCGCGAGCAGCGGCCGGGCAAGACGTTTGAACATGGGTTGCTTTCTTGAGATTGGGATGGGTGTCACGCAGGGAGGCACGCGCCTCCCTGCGCGGCTTCAGGCTTGCGGAGCCACTTCCTCCAGCGCGGGCTTGGGCTGCTGCTGGGCGCGCCTCAGCACCAGGCCGCAGAGCGCCGGCAGCACAAACAGCGTCAGCACGGTCGCGGTGACCAGGCCGCCGATCACGACGGTGGCCAGCGGCCGCTGCACCTCGGCACCGGTACCGCTCCCGAACGCCATGGGAATGAAACCCAGCGATGCGACCAGGGCCGTCATCAACACCGGGCGCACCCGCTCCATGGCGCCCTCGACGACCGCCCGGTTGACCTCGAGCCCGTCTTCGAGCCGCTTGCGGATGGCCGAGATCATCACCAGCCCGTTGAGCACCGCGACGCCCGACACGGCGATGAAGCCGACCGCGACGGAGATCGAGAACGGGATCTCGCGCAGCGCCAGGGTGAACACGCCGCCGGCGACCGCCAGCGGGATCGTGAACAGCACCGTTGCCGTGAGCGCGGCACTCCCGATGGCCAGGTAGAGCACGGCGCTGATCAGCACCAGGCAGGCCGGGACGATGATGGCCAGCCGCTGGGTCGCCGCCTGCAGGTTCTGGAACTGGCCGCCCCATTCGATCCACGAGCCCGTAGGCAGCTTGATCTCCGCGTCGATGCGCTGCTGCGCCTCGGCCACAAAGCTGCCCAGGTCGCGGCCGGTGACGTTGGCTTCCACGTACAGGCGTCGCTTGCCGTTGTCGCGGCTGACTTCGTTGAGTCCTTGGGTGAACTTGAACTGCACCAGCTCGCCGAGCGGCACTGTCCCGCGCGGCTTGCCATCGACGGCCGGCAGCGATACCGGCAAGGCGCGCAGCTGGTCGAGGTTGTTGCGCTGGTTGCCCGGCAGCCGCACGACCAGGTCGAAGCGACGGTCGCCCTCGAAGATCTGGCCCGACGGGCGGCCTGCGAGCGCGGCGGACACCGTCTCCCCGACCTCCTTGAGGGACAGACCGTAGCGGGCGATGGCCACGCGGTCGAACTCGATGTCGAACGTCGGGAAGCCCGCGGTCTGGGCCACGCGCGTGTCGACGGCTCCGGGGATCTTGCGCAGCAGCGCTGCGATCCGCTGGCCCGCTGCCGACAGCTGGTCGAGGTCGTCACCGTAGATCTTCACAGCCACGTCGCTGCGCACGCCGCCGATGAGCTCGTTGAAGCGCATCTCGATCGGCTGCGTGGCGTCGTAGGCATTGCCCACGATGCCGGCCATCTTCTCGCGGATGCGCTCGATGACCTGTTCCTTGGTGGTCACGCCCTCCGGCCATTCCTCCTTGGGCTTCAGGATGACGTAGTTGTCGGAGGCGTTGGGCGGCATCGGGTCCGCGGCCAGGCTGGCGGTGCCGGCCTTCGAGTAGACCGTCTTGACCTCGGGCAAGGTCAGCAGCGTCCGCTCGATGGGCAAGTCCAGGGCCGCCGAATCCTCGATGGACATCGAGGGGATGCGCACCGACGACAGGTTCAGGTTCTGCTCGTCCAGCGTGGGCATGAACTCCTTGCCGACGAACCTGAAGGTGATGCCCGCCGCGACGACGATGCCCAGCGCGACGGCGATGGACGGCCACGGGTTGGCGACGGCCCGCTGCAGCAGCGGCAGGTAGCGGTGCTTGGTCGCCTCGATGACGCGGACCTCACGCTCCTCGACGCGCTTGGTCATCAGCACGGCGATCAGCGCCGGGACGAAGGTGATCGACAGCACGAAGGCCGACGCCAGAGCGAGCATCAGCGTGATGACCATGGGCGAGAACATCTTGCCTTCGACGCCCTGGAAGCTCAGGCACGGCAGGAACACCAGGAAGATGACCAGCTGGCCGTAGACGGTCGGCTTGATCATTTCCTTGGACGAGGCCATGACCTCTTCCAGCCGCTCGCCCAGGGTGAGCAGCCGGCCTTCCGCGCTCTGTCGGTGGGCGAGGCGCCGCAAGGCGTTCTCCACCACGATGACCGCACCGTCGATGATGAGGCCGAAGTCCAGCGCGCCCAGGCTCATCAGGTTGCCCGAGATGCCCAGCGAGTTCATGCCGATGGCGCTGACCAGCAGCGACAACGGAATGATCAGCGCCGCGATGAGGGCCGCGCGCCAGTTGCCCAGCAGCGCGAACAGGATGGCCACCACCAGCAGCGCGCCTTCGGTCAGGTTCTTGGCCACCGTCTTGATGGTGGCCACGACGAGCTGCGAGCGGTCCAGCGTCGGGACCAGCACAACGCCCTCGGGCAGCGTCTTCTTGATCTCCTCGAGCTTGACCACGACGGCGTGCGCCACGGTGCGGCTGTTCGCGCCGACGAGCATCAGGGCGCTGCCCACCACGGTCTCGTAGCCGTCCCGGCTGGCCGCGCCGGTGCGCAGCTCGCCGCCGATCGCCACCGAGGCCACTTGGCCGACCGTGAAGGGCACGCCGTTGCGCTGGGCCACGACGGTGGTCGCGATCTGGTCGACCGAGCGAAGCCGGCCGTCCGCACGGACGAGATAGGACTCGCCGGAGCGGCGCAGGTAGTTGGCGCCGATCGAGAGGTTGGCGTTCTCCAACGCCGTGCCCAGTTCGCTCCAGTCGATGCCATAGGACGCGAGGCGCGTCATGTCGGGCTCGACCACGTACTGCTTCACGTAGCCGCCCAGCGAGTCGACGTCGGCCACGCCGGGCGTCATGCGCAGCTGGGGCCGGATGATCCAGTCCTGGACGGTGCGCAAGTAGGCCAGCTGCGCGACCGAGTCCGGCAGGCGTTCGCCCTCGTCGGTCACGAAGCTGCCGTCCTTCTGCCAGCCGCTCTTGCCCTCGGCAGCGGCGGGAGCACCCTTGCCGTTGGGGTGCTTGAACTCGACGCTGTAGTGCACCACTTCGCCCAGGCCGGTGGACACCGGCCCGAGGACCGGGTCAGCCCCGTTGGGCAAGCTGGCGCGCGCCTGGTTGAGGCGCTCCGTCACCTGCTGGCGCATGAAATACAGGTCGGCGCTCTCCTTGAAGATCACCGTCACCTGGCTGAAGCCGTTGCGGGAGAAGGAGCGCATGTTCTCCACGCCATTGAGGCCGGCCAATGCGGTCTCGATGGGATAGGTCACGCGCTTCTCCACCTCGACCGGCGTCAGCGTCGGCACGACGGTGTTGATCTGCACCTGCTTGTTGGTGATGTCGGGCGTGACGTCGATGGGCAGCAGGTTGAGCTGCCAGGCGCCGTAGACGGCCACCACCAACGTCAAGAAGAGCACCATCCATCGGGCGCGCACGACGCCCTTGAGAAGAGCCTCGATCATTCCTCGTCTCCCGCGTTCTTCTTGGCCTCGGCCTTGAGAAGGAACGCATTGCGCGTGGCGACCTGCTGGTTGGCCTGCAGGCCGGTGACGACCTGCGCCAGGCCGCCACTGCGCGCGCCGACGTAGACCGGTTGCACGCGGAAGCCCTCGGGCGTGCGCACGAACACGACGTCACGTCCGTCGATGTTCTGCACGGCCTCTTCGGGCACTGCAACGCCGGGTTGGCTGGCATCGCCGGTGCGCGCCTGCAGCCGGACCTGGACGCCTTCGCCCGCCAGCAGGGCCTGTGCACCGGGGCCGGGGCTCGGCACGAGCACGACGGTGGCGGCGCGCGTCGAGGCGCTTACCCCCGGCGGGGGGCCGCGCACCGTGGCCGGCACCGGCTTGCCGGAACGCGTGAGCACCGTGGCGGCATCGCCCACTGCGACGCGGCGCAGGTCGTCGGCCGTCAGCGGGGCTTCGATTTGGACCGCGCCCGGCATGGCCACGCGGAACAGCTCGACGTCGGGCGTGACGCGGGCGCCTACCAGGGCGGTGCTGGAGGTGACGCGCCCGGCGATGGGCGACACGATGGTCAGTGTCCGGCCGTCGCTACCCACGCGCGCGGCACCCGCCACAGCGGCTGCGCGTTGAGCTTCGGCCTCAGCGACGTCGACGTCGGCTTGAGCGGCCTCCAGGGCTTGGCGCGGTGTCACGCCCTGGTCGAAGAGACTTTTCTCGCGCGCCAGAGTCTTGCGGGCGAGATCCACCTTGGCCTGTGCCACACGGCGGTCGCTGACCATGGACGCTGCTTCCAGGCTCTCGATGCTGGCCAGCACGTCGCCGGCGGCCACCGTATCCCCGAGGCGGCGCATGACCCGAACCAGCGTGCCGTTGGCGCGGCTGACGACCGCTGCTTCCGCACCCGGTGCTGCCGAGACGACGGCGGGGAGCAGCAGCTCGTTGCGCACGTTGGAGGCCGTCGCCGTCTCCACACCGATGTTGGCGGCGGTGACGTACTCGGCCGGGATCTTCAGCTCAGGAGCTTCACCCTTCGGTGCACTGGCTGCCGCCGCCTTGGGAGCGGGTTCGGCCGGCTTTGCGGCGCTGCCTGAGCGGCTCGCCGCGAAATAGCCCAGGGCAGCGGCGCCGGCGATGGCAGCGGCGATCAGCAGCGGGGCGGGCTTGAACTTGCTTGTCATTGTGATTCTCCAAACGCGAGGCGGCCCTCGGCCTGCGCCAGCGCAGCCAGGGAGCGGACGCGCGCCAGGCGGGCGTCGATGGTTGAACGTTGTGCTTCTGCCCAGGCGCGGCGCGCGAACAGCAGCTCGACCAAGGGCGTGCGGCCGGCGTCGTAGCCGATCCGTCCCAGCCGATAGCCCTCAGCGGAGGCGCGCTCGCCTTCGAGCGCCGCCTCCAGCTGGCCTTCGGCAGCCTGCAGCTGGGCTTGGGCCGACCGGCGTGCGGCGGTGGTCTCGAGCCGGGCCGCGAGCACCCGCGCGTCAGCTGCCTGCACGCGCTGGCGCGCCGCCGCGACCGCGTCCCGATTGCGGTCGAACAGGGGGATGGATGCGGACAGGCCGACGACATAGCCGTTCTGCGAGGTCCAGGCATAGCGCCGCACGCCGGCCGTCACGCTGAGGTCGGGGATCCAGCGCCGCTCCTCGACCTGCAGGCGGGCTTCTGACGCCTCGCGCTCGGACTGGGCCACGCGCAGGGTCGGTGACTCATCCGCCGCGGCGCCACGGTCCGCAGCGGTGGCGAACAACGAGCCACTCACCCCGGTGAAGCGCTCCTGGGCACCGACAAGGGCCGACAGCTCCTCCAGGGCTTGCGTGAGGTCCGCGGCGGCCGCACGCTCAGCGCCCCGGGCCGCGGCCGCGCCGGCTTCGGCCTGGGCGACGCGCACGGAGGCCTCCTTGCCTGCCTCGACCTGCGCACGCGCCGCACGCAAGTCGTCGCCGGCGCGGGCGAGTTCTTCCACAGCCACGCGTTGCCGCGCTTGGGCGGCCTCCACGGAGCCATAGGCCACGGCCAGCTTGGCCGCCCATGTCACCTCGGCTTCGCGGCGCCGGGCCTCGGCGACATCGAACTCACGGTCGGAGACCGCAATCCGGGACGCGCGCTTGCCGCCCAGCTCCAGCGGCTGGCTGATCGAATAGGTGGTCTGGCGCGGGCTCTGGCCGCCGTTGGCGGGGGCGCCCAGGTCTTCGGCCTGGGCATCGATCCTGGGGTTGAGCCACTTGCGGCTTTGCGCCGCGTCCAGGCGAGCCGCTTCGGCGTTGGCCTGCTGCTCCAGCAGGATCGGCGCGCGGGCCAGTGACTGTTGAAGCAGGACGCCGAAGGCCGGCGCGTCGGCCGCTTGTGCAACGGGGCTTGAGAGGGCGAGAGCGAGCCCGATGGCGGACAGCGCCAGGCTCGGCCACGCGGCGGCGACGCGGCTGCTGGCATGGCCAGCACCGCCACGCCTTGGCGCGGGCGCGCGAAGGGGAAATTGCGATGACATGAAAACTCCACGGACTGAGCGCGCACGACGACGCGCCCGGGAAAAGCGGCTTGCGGCTTTTCAGGCGTGGAGCGGAGGGGCACGGCCTGCGGGGGGCAGGCTCTTGAAGGAGGTGAATCGCGGCGGCCCGCGGTCGGGCCAGTCGGGAACGGGCGTGTCCGCTTCGATGGCGGGGAAGACCACGACGAAGGCAGCAAACGACAGCCGCGCATCGGCGACTGCCTGGACGCCGCTCAGCTCCGACGTGCTTTGGGAACGCAGCGCGATGGCCGAATGGCCGCCCTGCAACCCGTCATGGCCGTCTTCAACGTGGGAATCCAGAGCGAGCGTGGCATCGGACGGCCCATGGGAAAGCGCCAATGCAGCTTCGCCTTCGATGCCGAAATCGTGGTGGTGCTGGTGGAACGGTGCGCTGACCTGGTCGAACACCAGGACCATGACCAGCAGCAAGCGAAACGCCCACGCCCAACCGCGCTGCTGGGGAGCAACCCCGCGGCGCAAGCTTGTTCGTGGGATGACGCTGGTCGGCTTCACGATCCTCAGAAATGACGAGTTAGTTGGCTTTGCCTGCCCGCACTGTTGCGGGCTGAGGGTCGTTGACGGGCAACACCAAGGCAGTGATGCAGGGGGGTCAGTGTCCCCGATCCTTGGCAGTTTGACAAGGTACTGGGGGTCAGTACCTTGAGGCTCAACTTGCTTTTCACGGTCACGATTTCGCGCAGAGGCTATTTCTTGCCAGGACGGAACAGGCTCTTCTGAAAGCCCGTGACGGTGACCTTGACCGTGACCGGCTCCTTGCCCTGGTTCTGCCAGAACCATCCATGGTGGCCGGTGAACGGCGCCACCCAGGTGCCCGCGCCCTGGCGCTGCCTCACGCCGACGTCGTAGCTCGTGTATTCGTTGGTCGCGTCTGGCAGCTCGCCGTGCATGTCCACGAGGACCTCGCCGGATGCGGTCCACTGGAAGACGAAGCCTTGTCCCGCGTCGATGGCTGCCTTGACCTCGGCGCCCTTGCCAGGCGCCAACGTGATGGTCATCGTGTCGGTGCGCGGCGAGCCGAGCGAACTGGACAGGGCCTCGGCGTTGAAGCTCTGGCCAGGTTGCTTGCCGAACAGCATGACGGCCTTCTCGGCCAGCGTCATCGGAGGCGCGGGTGGCGGCAGCATGGGCTCGTCGTGCGCACGCGCAGCAGACGCTGCACAGCCGAGGACCACGGCGATGCCGACAAGCAAAGTGAGTCCGGCGGCCTGGGCGGGACGCGCGGTCGTCAGGGAGAGTTGCTTCTTCATTTCTTGCCTTTCACATGCCCTTCGAGTTCGGAGAACGTCGGGCGTTCGGTTGAGTAAAGTACCTTGCGGCCGAACTCGATGGCCACTTGAGGTGCATAGCCTTGCATTGACGCCAGCAGCGTCGTCTTGATGCACTGGAGTTCCTTGCCTGCCTCGTCGACCTTGATCTCCAACGCGCCTGCCAGCGGCTCGGCGAAGGCGTAGGCCAGCAAGATGCCAAGGAAGGTGCCCACCAGGGCCGAGCCGATCATTCCGCCCAGCACCGCGGGCGGTTGTCCCACCGAGCCCATCGTGTTCACGACGCCAAGCACGGCGGCCACGATGCCGAAGGCCGGGAGGCCGCCGGCCAAGCGCTGCAATGCCTGGACGGCCATGAAAGCCTCGTGGTGGTGCGTCTCGATCTCCGCGTCCATTAGCGACTCGATCTCGTGGGCGTTCAGATTGCCCGACACCATCATGCGCAGGTAGTCGGTCGTGAACTCGGCGACGTGGTGGTCCTTGGCGATGGTGGGGTACTTCTGGAACAGCGCCGAGCTGTGCGGGTCCTCGATGTCCTTCTCGATGGACATCAGTCCTTCCTTGCGCGCCTTCTGCAAGATGTCGTAGAGCAGCGCCAGCAGCTCCAGGTACCGGGCCTTGGTGTACTTGCTGCCCTTGAAGCAGTCACCCAGGCCCTTGGCCGTGGCCTTCATGACCTTCATCGGGTTGGTAGCGAGCATGCCGCCCACGGCGGCGCCGAAGATCGTGATCAGCTCGAACGGCAGCGCCTTCAGGATCACGCCGATGTTGCCGCCGTGGAAGATGAAGACGCCGAAGATGCAGGCCAGGGCAAGCCCCCAGCCGATGATGATGAACATGAGACGAACTCTGGAAACGGTTGACGGTGGCGCCGCCGGCGTCAGCGGCGCGATCGGCCCTTGGCGCCCCTGGTGCCCCTGGCGCCCTTTGCGCGCTTTGCCTCGTGCTGCTGCTGTCGCTTCTTCTTCTCACGTGCGTACTGACGCATGACGATCACCCACAGCACTCCTGCTGCGACCATCAGAACCAGCAGCGACCCCATCAAGTAGTTCACAAGGGCCGCGTTGTGCGTACGCAGATGCGAGATGTCCATGTTCCTCATCGGGCGCACGTGCGGCGCCCGCAGGAGCGCGCTAGGCAGGAAGACGGCTGTCCGGCTTAGCCGGTCACGGCGTCAGACGCCGACGGACCTCAAGGGCCACGCGACGTCAACGGACAGCAATAGGCAGCAGGGCTCAGGCGAGCGCCGGCGGAGCGTGACCGTCAGGAGGCAGGCTGCGGTGTGCCGGAATGGGCGGAGGTCGCCACCGGGCATACGCCAGCCCCGCATCGGCACCCTCCCGGGCCTCCGATGCGACGGCGGTCTTCAGGCCGGCCAAGAAGGCCAGCGCCAGGTCTTTCATGTCCTCGCCGGCCGCGGCGTCAGAACCCGTGCCAGCTGTCGACCGAACTGCCAACGCCCAATGGCCGACACCGTCGTGATCGGCATCTTCGGCGTGAGTCGCGTCGTCGTGAGGGCTGTGGGCCAACCAGGTCGCATCGACGCCGCCACCATGCCCGTGCGCATGCAACGGCGCGCTCACCTGGTCGACGACAAGCAGCGCGACGAGCACCCAGCGCGCGAGCAGCCACCACCACGCCGTCGCGGGGACGGCAGGGCTGGCAGAAGCGGCCGGGTTGGACATCCTGGGTCTACTTCAGATAGGTGCGCAGGATCGCAACGACTTCTTCGATTTCGTCATGGCGCTGCTCAGGGGTGATGTCTTCCGCGGCGACGTGCTCACGCAGATGCCCCTCCAGCACCTCGGCCATCAGCCCCGCGACGGCGCCACGGATGGCAGCGATCTGCTGCAGCACCTTGCCAGCATCGACGTCATGGCCGGACTCGATCAAACGCTCCAGGCCGTCGGCCTGACCTTTGATGCGCCGGACGCGCGCCAACAAACTCTTCTGACCTTTGACGGTGTGAGACATCTTGCAGTGCAGGTAGGGTACTGGGGTAGAGTATCAGAGACCAAATATTCATGCACGACCGGGGCCAACCGTTCGCGCGGCGATCATGACCGAATTCTCGACTTTGCTGCAGCAGGGCAATGCTTGGTTGTTCGTCCCCAGCGCCGTCCTGCTGGGCGCGCTGCACGGTCTGGAGCCCGGGCACTCGAAGACCATGATGGCGGCATTCATCGTCGCCATCCGCGGGACGGTGGGCCAGGCCATCCTGCTCGGCTTGTCGGCCACCCTGTCGCACACAGCCATCGTCTGGCTTGTGGCGCTGGCCGGCCTGCACTTCGGCAAGGGCTGGAACGCGGAGAAGACGGAGCCCTATTTCCAGCTGGCGTCGGGCCTGCTGATCCTCGCGGTCGCCGTTTGGATGCTGTGGCGAACTTGGCGCGAACAACGCGCGCATGCCCGCTCCAATGACCACGACCACAGCCATGGCCACGGCGAGTCCAAGCGGGTGCTGACCGGCCACGGGGTGGTCCGGCTGGACATCTTCGAAACCGGCGTGCCGCCACGCTTCCGTCTTTACCCGGAAACGGGCCAGGGCTGGACCGCCAGCGAGGTGGAAGTCACCACGACGCGGCCGGATGGATCGCGGCAGGTCTTCAGCTTCACGCAGGGAGACGGATACCTGGAATCGGTCGACGAGATTCCTGAACCGCATGAATTCACCGCCAGGCTCAACCTCGGTCACGAAGGCCATCGCCATGGCCACGACCTGGTCTACGAGGAGCACGGCCATTCGCACGAAGGCCTCGACCTCGGCGACCTGGAATACCAGGATGCCCATGAGCGCGCGCATGCCAACGACATCCAGCGCCGGTTCGCCAACCGCAACGTGACGACCGGGCAGATCATCGTCTTCGGCCTCACGGGGGGCCTGATCCCTTGCCCGGCGTCGATCACGGTGTTGCTGCTGTGCCTGCAGCTCAAGCAGTTCACGCTGGGAGCGGCGCTGGTGCTGTGCTTCAGCGTCGGACTGGCGCTGACGATGGTCGCCTCCGGCGCGATGGCTGCGCTGAGCGTCAAGCACGTGTCGCGCCGCTGGCGTGGCTTCGGCGAGTTCGCCCGCAAGGCACCGTACTTTTCCAGCGCGCTGATCATGCTGGTCGGCCTGTATGTCATGTACGTTGGCGCCCATGCGCTGATGACACATCGGCCTTGAGGGAGCACGCCAAGCGTGGAGTTTGGCGATGCCGACGGCGCCCGGCCGACCGGTGGCCACGGCACCTCGAGTAAACTGAGCTCACTCGTCATTGGGGAGTAGCCGTCCTGCGCAACGCAGGAGTCCGCGTCAACACACTTGGCCATCTGGCCATGGCGCCGACAGCTCCAACGCCTGGCAAGACCTTTGACCACACTGCCTCCGGTTAGGGCCGGGGAAGCCGTGCGGTCTTGGTTTGCGCTGGCCCTTGGAGACTCTCTTGGAAGCTTTCCTCGTATCGACCGGCGTCGTGGCGCTCGGTGAAATGGGCGACAAAACGCAGTTGCTGGCCATCGTGCTGGCCACGACGTTTCGCAAGCCCATCCCCATCATCCTCGGCATCTTTGTCGCGACGGTGCTCAACCACGCAGCGGCCGGCGCCCTGGGCGGCTGGGTGGCTCAGGCCTTGGGTCCTGAACTCCTGCGCTGGATCGTCGGGCTGTCATTCATCGCGATGGCCGGCTGGATGCTGATCCCGGACAAGCTTGATGACGACGTGGGCAAGCAGCGCCGGCAGCTCGGCGTCTTCGGAACCACCGTCCTTGCCTTCTTTCTCGCGGAGATGGGCGACAAGACGCAGATCGCGACCGTCGCGCTGGCCACGCGATACGCCGAGGTCATGCAAGTGGTGCTCGGCACAACGTTCGGGATGATGCTGGCCAACGTGCCGGCGGTGTTCCTGGGCGACCGGATCGCCAAGAAGGTGTCCATGCGCGTCGTGCACGGCATCGCCGCGCTGATCTTCGCGGTACTGGGGCTGTTGACGCTCCTGAACGTCGGCAGCCTCTTTGGCGGCTAGGCGTAGAAAACAAGTCCCCAAAATTGGCTTGGGCATCACGGGTCCGGCTCCCTTGGGGCCGAAGCCACCCGGCGCTTGGATCAGGCTACCGATCGTTGGCCTGCAATCGCCGACAGCGCTCGGTGAGGGACTGCAGCCATGCGTCGGGGAGGCCGCGTTTCAGCTGCAGTCGGCCTGCGCGAGGAAGGCACACGTCTATCCACTCACCCCGCGCCTTCCCTGAGCGCTTGAGAGAAGCCTCAAGGTCGAACGCCTCCCGACGGGAGTTGAATCGACGCACTCCCAAAAGGAGCCATTTGCGTCCGCGTGTCCACCCCGGGTTGTCGTCGGAGTTGTGCGTCCTGAATCGATGCCTCAAGTCGGTTGTTGCGCCGATGTAGGTGGCGCCACAGTGGGACACCAGCAGGTAGGTCCATCCTCGATCGGTTCGAACACGCCGACCATTGGCGACCTTAGGCTGAGCAATCGGAGTTCCGTAGCGTCCGCGCTGAAAGTGGGAGTTGACCCCCAGCACGACGTTCAGCGAAACGCCAAGCTGCTGGGCGATCTGCTCGCAGGAATGAGTGCCGGCCTTCAGCAGCGCCACGATCGGCTCTGTGCGGGGCGATGGCTTGGCGAACTTCTTTTGCGTCACGGGTCGAAGCTACGACTGCTCTATCGCCGGCGAGTCTAGGAGCCATGCTGGGCATGGGCGCCCTGGTCGTATCCCCTAACTTCAAGCTATTTGCTTTCGACATTTGATGCTCGGGCGCGCGGACCTGCCTCGACGGGGCTTGGGGGCACAGACCAGGCCTTTGAGCTTTTCGGCTACCTCATCATCAGCAAGTTCGTCGTGACGGACTCATCAGTCGCAGAATTGCCTCCATGGCCGCCACCGTCGAAGACTACGTCCTTACCGCCGACCGTGAGAACACGGTCCGCAGCTACGCCAGTGCCCTGAAGCATTTCGAAGAAGTGTGGAAAGGCCTGCTACCAACGACCGGGAAAAACGTGGCGCGCTATCTGGTCGAGCACGCGACCATCTACAAGCTGAGCACCATGCGGCTGCATCTGGCGGCCCTGTCGCGATGGCACGCCGACAACGGTTTTCCCGACCCGACGCGAGCGCAGATCGTCCTGAAGGTGCTGCGCGGCATCAAGAGCAAGCACGCGAGACCACAGCGCCGCGCCCGGCCACTGCAACTCGAGGTGCTGGAGTCCGTCTCGAACGCGCTGAGGCCGTGCTGGAACTGGTGCGCGAAACTGCAATGTGCTGCTTGGCCGGTGCGACAGAGTGATCAATGAAGGATCTGCGAGAGGAAGGTGCGGGTGCGCTCGTTCTGTGGGCGGGCAAAGAAGGCGTCTGGGGTGTTCTGTTCGATGATCTGGCCCGCGTCCATGAAGATCACGCGGTTGGCGACCTGACGGGCGAAGCCCATTTCGTGGGTGACACAGATCATCGTCATGCCCTCATCGGCCAGGCCCACGATGGTGTCCAGTACCTCTTTGACCATCTCAGGGTCCAGCGCGGAGGTAGGCTCGTCAAAAAGCATGATCTTGGGATTCATGCACAGGCTTCGCGCGATGGCCACGCGTTGCTGCTGACCGCCTGACAACTGCCCGGGGAACTTGTGGGCCTGGTCTGGAATACGCACGCGACGAAGGAAGTTCATCGCGGTAGCTTCCGCCTGCTGTGCAGACTGCCCTTGCACCTGGATCGGAGCCAGCGTGCAGTTCTGCAATACCGTCAGGTGCGGGAACAGGTTGAAATGCTGAAAGACCATGCCCACTTCGCGCCGCACGGCGTCGATGCGCTTGAGGTCGCCGTCCAGCGTGATGCCATTGACGGTGATTTCGCCCTCTTGATGTTCTTCAAGCCGGTTGATGCATCGGATGAGCGTGCTTTTTCCCGAGCCGGAGGGACCGCACACGACGATGCGCTCGCCGCGTTTCACGTCCAGGCTCACGCCGTTGAGGACACGGAAGCTACCGAACCATTTGTGTACCCCTCTCATGCGCACGACATAGGGAGTTTCTTTGGGGCTGTCCATAGAGATGTCCATCACGGTGACTTTCAAGGGCTGGTCTTGCCGCGTTGCTCGAGGAAGTCGGCAAAGCGTGCGAAGCCAAAGCTGATGACGAAGAAGATGGCGCCGATGAACAGGTAGGTCTCGGCAGCCGGCGACGGCCAGGCGGGGTCGGCCAGCGCCGCCTTGCCGGAGCTGATGATGTCGAACAGGCCCACCACCAATACCAGGCTGGTGTTCTTGATCATCACGATCACCGTATTGGCCAGCGCCGGGATGACGATGCGGATGGCCTGCGGCAGGATGACCAGGCGCTGCGCCTTCCAGAACGGCAGGCTCAGGCTGGCGGCTGCCTCGAACTGGCCCTTGGGTATCGCCTGCAGGCCACCGCGCACGACCTCGGCGAAATAGGCAGACGCGAACAGCGTCAGCGCCACCAGCGCGCGCGTGAACTTGTCGGGCAGCAGGCTCTCGGGCAGGAACAGGGGCAGCATGATCGAGGCCACGAACAGGATGGACAACAGCGGCAGCCCGCGCACCGCCTCGATGAAGACGACGCTGGCCATGCGCAGCGCCGGCAGTGGGCTGCGCCGCCCCAGCGCCAGCAGGACGCCGATTGGAAAGCCCAGCCCGATGGCCACCACGGTGAGGATCAGCGTCACCGGCAGCCCGCCCCACAGCGCCGATGGCACCGGCGGCAGGCCCAGCCCGCCACCCATCAACCAGAAGATCGCCGTCAGTGCGAGCAGCCAGAAAAGTGCCAGACGGGGCCGCCAACTCGACGGGCGCACGGACCAACCCAACAACGCGACGATCAGCGCGCAGACCAGGCCCGGCCGCCAGCGCTGCTCGTGGGGATAGATGCCGAACAGCAGTTGGCCCAGCTTGGCCCAGACGAAGTTCCAGCAGGCGCCGGTTGCGGCGCGACAGCTGGCCGGGTCGGGGTCGATCCAGACTGCGTTGATCACGGCCCAGCGCAGCAGCGGCGGGATCAGCAGCAGCAGCGTCCCGCCGATGAGCAGGCTGAGCAGTGCGTTCAGCGGCGTGCCGAACAGGGCTTTCAACCATGCGCGGCCCCGCGACATGGCGTGCGGTGGTGGTTGAAGAGGTTTGGCGGGCGTCATGGCCAGGTTTTTCATTCGGTGTCCATCAGCGCTCGACCAGCGCAATGTGCCGGTTGTAGGCATTCGCCAGGGCGGACAGGGACAAATTGATCGCGAGGTAGACCCCCAGGATGATTCCCACGCCTTCAATCGAATGGCTGCTCTTGCTGATGATGGTGTTCATCACGGCCAGGAAGTCGGGGTAGCCCACCGCGATCACCAAGGTCGAGTTCTTGACGACGTTGATGAACTGGCTGTTGAGCGGCGGCACGATCACACGCAGCGTCTGCGGCACGACGATGAAGCGCAGGATCTGGCCGCGCGACAGCGCCAACGAGCGACCGGCTTCCCATTGCCCTTTGCCGATGGCCAGCACGCCCCCTCGCACGATCTCCGCAATGAAGCCGGTGGTGTAGATCGTCAGGCCGATGATCACGGTGCTGAGTTCGGGCGACAGCTCCCAGCCTGCGGCTTGCAGCCCCCGCATCGACAGTTGCACACCCGGCAGCGGCTGCCACGCCTCATCGAGTGGCGGCAGCAGCTTCCACCAGAGCGAGTACAGGAAGATCAGGATGACGATGGGCGGAAAGTTGCGCGCCGCCTCTACCCACACGCGGCTTACGGCAGCGACCAGCGGATTGCTGCTGAGCCGGGCCAGCCCGATGGTCAGGCCGCACACCGACGACAGCAGGATCACGACCAGCGACACGAACAGTGTGTTGCCGATGCCCACCACGATGGCTCGCCATGTGGCGGCCCGATGGTCGTGTTCAAGGAACGATTCCGAGATCACGACCTGCGACGGTGAGAACAGGAAGTCGAGCCCCATCGGGAGGCCGCGCTGCTCCAGGTTCCTCACCATGGTGCTCACCAGCATGATCACGGTGGCGGCGATAGCTGCCAGCAGCGCAGCCTGGATGAGCAGGCCCCGGGTCTTCGCGTCACGAAACATCATTGCGTCCGGCCGTCAGAGTTAGCTTTCCTGCCCTCGCGTCCAATCGCGCTCGAGCCTTGGTCGGGCATTCACCGCCTTGCGCAAGGCACAGGCGCGGATTCAGTCCCATGGATAGGGGTGATAGAGGCCGCCGTTCTTCCACAGCGCATTCATCCCGCGGGGCAGCTTCATGGGCGACTTGTCTCCCAGGTTCCGATCCCATATCTCGGCATAGTTGCCGGTCTGCTTGATGACGTTGAGCACCCATTTGTCGTCCAGGCCAATGGGCTTTCCGAAACCGGGGCCACCCAGGACGCGTTTGTCTTCTGCATCGCCAGTGCGCCCGCGCTGTTCCGCGTTGGCGCTCGTGATGCCTCTGGCTTCAGCCCAGATCAGCGCGTTTAGCGTCCAGCGCACGATGTCGAACAGCTTGTCGTCGCCCCGTGCGATGACCACGCCATTAGGCTCGGCCATCTCGCCCACACGGAAAGTCAGATGGTCGTCGGGCACCTTGGCCACAGTGGCTCGGACGGCCGCAGCCGCGGTGCCGTCGGTGACGTAAGCATCGCAGCGCCCCGCCAGGTAGGCGTCGCGCGCCTGAGTAGTCGAGTCGAAATAGACCTTCTTGATCTTGATCTTGTGGTGCTCCTCGGTTTCGAGAATGGCGTTCTCGACCAGGCTGCCGCCGCCTTGCAGGCAGACAGTCTTGTTGTTCAGGCCTTTGCCGTCCTTGATGTTGTCCTTCTTCCGCACCAGCACCGCGTCGCCGTCGTACTGGTAGATCTGGACGAAGCGCACCGCCATGTCGCGCGTATAGGTGATGGTCGAGGTGCGCGGCAGGATGTCGATCTCGCCGGTCTGCAGAGCGAGGAAGCGCTGACCCGCGTTCAGCGGCACAAAGCGAGCCTTCTCGCGATCGCCCAGGATCGCGGCTGCGAAGCTGCGGCAGATGTCGGTATCGAAGCCGCGGAAGTAGCCTTTCTCGTCGGGCCGCGACAGGCCGGGCACGCCCTGGCTGGCGCCGCACGTCACGTAGCCGCGGCTCTTGATGCGATCCAGCACCGCCGACTGGGCAAATGCGGGTTGCGCCAACGCAGCCGCGATGACGGCGAGGATCAGCGGGCGCGCCGTGCGTGCGTACTGCTGCAGGGTCGAGAGCATGGGATGGTCCTTCAAAGCAATGGGCGTGTTCAGGCGGAAGCAGCTGTCAGGCGGCTGGAGGGTCCGCGTCGTGAAGACGCTGTAGGCCCTTGGCCAAATCCTGCATCAGGTCATCAAACGGCTCCAGGCCGGCATGCAGCCGCACGATGTAATTCCCGGCAGTACGTGGCGACACCGAGCGGGAGGTGGCCAGATCGGTCACCGCCGCCAAGCTGGAGATGCCCCCCCAGCTGGCTCCAATGCGGAAGTGCCGAAAACCGTCCAGCATCGCCGAGATCGCCGCCAGGCGCTGCGTGCGAGGCATGAAGCTCACCAGCCCGTTGCCGCCACTGAAGTACTGCTGAAAGCGCAGATGGCCGGGATCAGCCGGGTCGGCCGGATTCATCACCCGGGCTACTGCCGGCTGGCTGCGCAGCCACTGCGATATCTGCAAGCCACGGCGGGCCTGCTCGGCCAGGCGCAGGTCCAGCGTCCCCATGCCTCGCAGCACGAGATAAGCGTCGTCGGAAGAAACCCCGGTTCCCATGCCGGCGAAGGCCCGTTTGAGCGTCTTGAACAGCGATTCCTCGCGCACCGTAACGGCCCCCATGCAGACATCGGAATGGCCGCAGCCGTATTTCGACAGCGCAGTGGCAACGATGTCGACACCGTGCTCGAACATGCAGCTACGCCCGAAGCCCCAGGTGTTATCCATCAACACGCGCGCGCCGGCGGCGTGGGCCTGCCGGCACAGGGCTGCGATGTCCTGGATCTCCATGGTGAACGATCCCGGTGACTCCAGTGACACCAAGCGCGTGCGCGGCTTCAAATGGGCGCTCAGGTCGGCCGCGTCTGCGGCAATGAAGTCCACCGTGATGCCCAGGCGCTGCATGGCCGACACGGTGTACTCGCGCAGCGGGCCGTACACGCAGTCGGCGACGAGCACATGGTCGCCGGCGCTCAGCAAGGCCAGGGCGGTGTGCGTCAGCGCCGCCAGGCCCGAAGGCAGCAGCGTCGTACGCCGCCCCCCTTCGGCACGTGCCACCTCGGCCTCCAGCGCACGGGTGGTGGGCGTTCCGTACAGACCATAGGAATAGCCGTCGAAGAGTTGGCTCTTGCGTGCGAGGAAGGCCGCAGTGTTCTCAAACACCAATGTGGAGGCGCGGTACACCGGCACGTTCAACGCGTCGAAGCGCGGGTCAGTCACCGCGGACTCGGTGGTGGATTCTGCGGCGATTTCGGCGGGACCCATGCTGGTCGTCTCCTTAGCGGGCGGCGGGACTGCGCTATCGTGGGGCATGGACATGCGTGATATCGAAATTTTTCGCGCCGTGATGAACGCAGGCAGTACCAGCAAGGCTGCCAGCCTGCTGGACATCTCCCAGCCTGCAGTCAGCCAGGTGATCAAGAAGTTCGAGGCCGAATCGGGCCTGCGCCTGTTCGACCGCGTGCGTGGACGCCTCGTGCCGACCCAGGAAGCCCAGGCGCTGCTGGGCGAGGTCGACCTCTACTTTGCCGGCTTCGAGAATCTGAAGCACCGCATCCGCAGCCTGCGCCAGTTCGGTCTGCAGCGCTTGGCCATTGCATGCTTCCCGGCGCTGGGAACCGGCTTCATGGCGCGTGCAATCGCCGCGTTCGAACCCGAACGGCGCGGCATCGCGATGTCGCTGCAGATCATGAGCTCGCGTGAGGTTCACCAGCGCGTCAGCTCGGGCCGGGTTGACTTCGGTCTGATGGCCGATGAGCTGGCGGTCACGGGCATGGAGAGATCGAGCTTCACGAGCTTCCCAGGCGTCATCGTGATGCCGCGCGACCATCCGCTTGCCCGCAAGTCCCGTGTCGAGCCGGCAGACCTCGTGCACTATCCATTTATCTCCCTGAACCCCGAAGATGCGGGCCGCAGCCGGCTTGAGGAGGCGCTGCGAGCGCTGGGGCTGAGCCTGAAAACGGTGATCGAGACGCCGTTCACGAACTCGGTGTGCGAGCTGGCGATGCGCGGTGTGGGCATCGGTCTGGCGAATCCGATCGTGGCGCTGGACTACGCCGAGCGCGGCTTGGTATTGCGGCCGCTGTCCATCGACGTGAGCTTCAAGAGCCTGCTCATTTTCAGGGCCGGCGTGCCCCTGTCCGAGAATGCTCGTGAGCTGCTGACGACGATGCGCATTCAGCTGGAGCACGACGTGCGCCAGCTGCAGCCTTTGCTGGGCGGCCGCGCGCGTAAGCCGCCGCTTTGAATCTGCGCGGCCCGGGCGCTGTTGAAGACGGTACTGCATTTGGCGTCTTAAAACTTGTACTCGGCCTTGGCGAAGAACGCTCGCCCGGTGTAGCCGAAGGGCGAGATGTACGGATAGGGGAAGATGCCCGCGTTGTCCGAGCCATTGGTGCCTGCGGCGACAGAAGCAGGGGTCGACGCGAGATTCTTGTCGGGATAGACGTCGAAGACGTTGTTGACCCCCGCGGTCACAGCCACCGGCCCGAACTGATAGCCCAGGCTCAGATCCGTGATCAGCTTGGCGCCGAAGGTCTGCACCACCTGCGAGTTGACCCCGGGGGGGGCGGTTGGCTCCAGCCGCACGTCATAGCCAGGCGTCAGCGCATCGATGCGCGCCGGCGACAAGCTTGTGCTTGCGACGGTGGCTACCTTGCCATAGCGCACGAAGGAGACGTTGCTGCTCAGGTCGCCCTGTTTCCAGTTGAAGGCCAGCGTGAGCTTGTCCTTGGGAGACGAGTCGGTCACCCGCACTTGCTGCGTGAGGTCGAACAGCGGCGCACTGATGCCGATCGCCGCCAGAGGTGCCGGTGTGCCAGCGATACGGTCGATGCGGGTCCGGTTGAGGTTGGCCGCCAGGGTGGTGGTCAGCTGTCCGTGCTGCTGCAAGTTCAGGCGCCAGTTCGATGTTAGGTCCACGCCGCTGGTCGTCGTGTCGATGGCATTGGTCATGAATTGCACGGCATCGATACCCGGATAGCCTTGGCTGGCCAGTTGGGCCGTCAGAGCGGTGCTGGCGAACTGGGTGGACAAGGCCAGCCGATCGCGGACCTTGATCCGGTAGGCGTCCAGGGAGCCTGCAAACGCGCCTTCCGTCAGCACGAAACCGACCGAGGCATTCTGCGACTTCGCCGGCTTCAAGTCGGTAGCGCCAAGCAGCCGCGCAACCGGGTTGGATACCGGCAGCAGGCGCACGTTGGAGGCGACAAAGTTGTTGAAGTTGATGGTGGTGGTGCTGGTGTAGGACTGCGCCAGGTGCGGTGCCTTGAAGCCGGTGCTGTACGAGCCGCGCAACGACAGCGGTCCGGCCAGCTTGTAGCGCGTGCTCAGCTTGTAGGTGCTGCTGTTGCCGAAGTCGGAAAAGTGCTCGTAGCGCGCGGCACCGGTCACCGCCCAGCTGCGCGTGATGTCCTGCTCGAGTTCGGCATACAGCGCTGCACTCCTGCGATTGGCCTTCAGCGCATCGCCGGGTGTCAGGCCAGGCAGCATCTGCATGCCCACGGGGGCCGGGCGGCCGGCGTTGGGGCCATCCAGGATGGCGGAGCCGCCCGCCCGGTAGCTGTCAGGCTCGCCCGCCACCGATTCGAAGAACTCGCGCCTGAACTCGCCGCCCAGCGCGAGGCGGGCCGGCGTGGCGCCGCCCAGGGCCAACTCCCGCGAGAGGTCGAGGTTCGACGTCCACTGCGCAAACCGGATGCCGCCCACGTAGGCGGCTGTCGGGCTGGCCGCACCCAGCGAAGCGTTGTTGGAGTTGCTGATGCGGTCATCGAGCTGACTGCTCCCGTACAGGGTAGACAGGTCCCAGTCGAAGCCCAGCAGACCCTCACCCTTGACACCCACGGCCACCGAGTAGTTCTCGAACTCGGACGTCTGATAGGGCCTGAAACCGTCCGGGTGCAGGGCGCGCACGGTGCGGTCGTCGCCTGGGCGGCGGAAGAAGCCCTGCGACTTGCCCTGCAGCCGGCTATAGCCGCCAAAGCCGTAGACGATGTTGCCGCCAGCCAGCGGCAGTTCTGCGTTGAGAAACACAGCACCGGCTTCGAAGGGCGAGTCGCCCAGCCAGTGGTTATTGCGGTCGATGCTGGCCTCGGCTGGGCGAAGCGTGCCGTTGGATGGCGTCAGGCCTGTGCCCGAGCCGTAGTTGCCGGAGATCGTGGTCGGCGCGCCGGTGCTCGCGTTGGTGCCGAAGTACTGCTGACGCGTGTCGGGCTCCGCCCGATTGCTGCGCTTGCGCTCCTGGAGGCGCACAGTCGTGCGCAGCACGCCTTGCTCACCCAGGCGGACTCCATACCCCAGGCTGGCATCGGCGGTGCGGCCGTCGCCCTCGCCGGTGACACCTGTGGACAGGCTGGCAGTGCCGCCCAGCGACTTGTCGAGGATGACGTTGATGACACCGGCCACCGCGTCGGCGCCATACACCGCCGACGCACCATCGCGCAGCACATCCACGCGGCCAATGGCCGCTGGCGGCAGCGTGTTGAAGTCATAGCCCACGTCGCCGCGGCCAATCTGGTTGTTCAGGTTCAGCGCACCGGTCGAATGGCGCCGTTTGCCGTTGACCAGCAGCAGTAGGTCGCCCGGACCGAGCCCCCGCAAGGTGGGCGAACTCGTGAAGTCCAGCGCGCCGGCGGTGGAGGGCTTGGAGACGCTGAACGAAGGTACCGCCACGCTGAGGGCGTTCTGCAACTGGACTTGGCCTGTCGAGGTCAGGTCTTCGCGTCGCACCAGATCGACCGGCGTGGATGTCTCGGTCACCACGCGGGAGCTGACCCGGCTGCCAGTGATCACGACTTTCTCCAAGGTTTCGTCAGCAGCACCGGTAGCCTGTGCCAACGTGGCACCGGGCGCCGAACAGGCCAGAAGCGCGGCCATAGTCAGACACCCTCGCGCCAATGGCGGTTGCTGCGCCGCAGCAGCTGGCAGAGGGGATGGCCGTGACGTGTTTCGGCTGCGGTGCATGTTCGAGCTCCTTGACGGTAGGCGACGTGGGACTGTGGGAAACGACGGGGGCAAGTGTTTTCGATGCCGCTCCCTGCCGCTACGCTTGTCAAAACTTGGTCTATAAGTCCCGCTTATGGGTGAGCCTCAGTAATCGAGAGCGCTGGGCAGCGCTCCAGCGGACCACCAGCGCCGGTGCCGTCCCGGCCATCCGCAAGGCCCAGCTCAAGCTGCTGCGCGTGCGCATCTCCAACGCCTGAGCGACAAGCCGTTCCCCGACCTCAACCCGAAACCGCCATGCTGGACGTTCGGGGCGTGGCGCGAGCGCTGCGACCCTTTTTGCACGTGTAGCACCCGCCGAATCGGCGGCCAGAGACGCCGTCCTGCAGCCGCAGCTACCCGATGCCTCAGGCGTGGCACCGCAGCGGCCTGTGCTTTTTCTTCGAGTTCGAGCAGGTCGACGAGCAAGGCACCTGGAGCTGGGTCGTCTGGGACGACGACATCTCTCAGAGCCGCCTGGAAGAGCTTCGGGCCGAGCTGGGCGACGAGGCCTTTTTCAAGTTCACCGCTCAGCTGGGCCGCGAGGCCAAGGCCCGTTGGCACGAGCTGGGCTACAGCGACTGGTCACTGCCTACGGGTGTGCCGAGGCCGGCCGATCTTGGGGAAGCGGGCAGTGACTGAAGCCCAACCGTCCGCGCCCCAATCCGGCACCCACGTCGACAACGGCATCCTGGCGCGCGTGCCGGGCGAGTTGATCGGCCAGGCCAGCATGACGTTGCCGGATGCGGCCACTGCGCCCGACGACGAGATGTACGTCGAGGTGGATGCCGGCTGGCTGGGACGCGTGCGCCTGAAGTTCTCGAAGCACAAGTACCGCCGCCCCAAGGGCAAGTTCTCAGCGGTGAGCTGGCAATGCGGCTACGCCGAGGCCGTCGCGAAGCCGGAATGACAGCCAACTAGGCGCCGCGGCTGGCGGCCTCGCGGGCCAGTCGGTTGCCCTGGGTGATCGCATCTGACGTGATGCGGCACGCCGCCCAGATGTTGCTGAAGATGCGATCAAGGTTGGCAAACACCGCCGCCTCGGTGTCCCCGAAAGCCCAGAACCACAGCGTCACCTGGTTGCCGTGCCCAGGATCGTCGCGATCCGATTCGAATTGCCCATCGGCACGAACGGTGCCGTTGGAGATCTCGGTGAACAGGGTCCGGGACTTGCTGAAGCCGATCACCGCCTCGCTCATGACCAGTTCTGTGTCCATGAAGTTCAGCGCGGTGCCCAGGCGTGTCAGAAGCCAATCGAAGCTCTCCGCGTGGCAGTTGCCTGGAAGATGACGGAACATCAGGCAGAGCCGGCCGTGCGCCTGCAGGGCGTGATGGCTGGTCCGCGTGCTGCTGTTCTGCTCAGGCCCACGGAACAAGCAGTCGGCGGACTCCAGCTCAGATTCGGGCCCGTTGATCCACCGCAGCATGCTGTAGAAGGTCTGGACCGCCGGCTCGCTGGCATAGGGCCGGAAGTCCTCCAGCACCTCAGGGATCCTGTAGGGCTCAGCTTTGAAGTCCACGAACCCCGCCTGGGACGCTTCGGCCGCATTGGGCTGGTAGGGGTGCAGCCGGACCTCGTTGTACTCGCGGTTCTCGTCGTAGTAGACGTGCATGGACCCTCCCCGTCGACCGGCCATGGACCTGTTCTCTGGCAGCGGGGCGCTGCGCACGGTGGCCTGTTCGGATCGGCGAAATTGTGCCGCAGTGACCTCGCTCAGTCGGTGACGGTAGTCTGCGAACCGCGTGTCAAGTGGCGAATCTCTGCGATTCCAACTTGATCAACATCACCAAGAACGCATCAAAAAAGTTCTCACTTCTAAGATTTCCACGGTGAAAAACTTTCCAACGCAGCTTTTGATCGATGTTGTCAGTGACTTCGAAAAATTCCACAACTAAGATTTCTACAACTTCAGCGCAACCGAATCAGGTGCAAAAACTATTTAGGATATTCATTGGTGCAAAAAGATAAATTTCACCAAATCAATTTCACGATCACAGAAATGTTTTTTAAGTCGTCGCAGAAATAAATTTCTCAATCAACGCGCGCATCAACGCATGCGCATTACAGCGCGCGCGTAAAACGCGCATCACACACCGACGAACGCAAACGAACGCCACCGAACGCACGCAGCGAAACGAACGCTGCAGTGAACGCAGCAAAACGCGAAGTGCAAACCGGACCCATGCAATTTGGATGACCTATTTATGCCGTCGGAAGGGGCGCGCGCCCGGCACCGGACCCCGAGTTTGTGGGGTGCACGCCAAAACCCTTGCACAGCCCGATCGGGAGGCTTACATTATCGCGAATTTCCGAGTATGGCTATATATGCCACTCGGGGACGATCCAGCGGATCCCCGCTGGGCAGCAGCGTGCCCGTGGTCATGAAAGGAGCAAATGACGGGCCCTGAACGAACAAAGCCGCCAGCGGAATGGCGGCTTGTTCAGGTGGGTGGGACGAGCCCAACCAACACCTTCTCTGAGGAGAGAACTTGCAGTCTAAGGGCTGCAGCGGTGTCGAACAAGGCTCGTCCTGTGTCTTCAACCAGACCAGGAGATTGCCGTGCATCAATGCATGTATCCCCAGGCTGTACACGTGCGCCAGTACGTTCGCTTCCGACACGGTCGGCAAGAGAGCGTCTGCGAGCACTGCCGCAGCCATCCTGGCCAGATGGACTTGTTCCACCCGGCCAACCGATAGACCTTGATGCCCCGGCCGCGCGCCGGGGCTTTTTTTCGGCCATGCCGGGCTGCCGCGCATACAGCCGACCGCACGGTAGGGAGTGGCCTTCATGCCAGCGGCAGGCCGCTGCCGCTGGCAACGGCGGCCACGACACGGTGCAGGTTGCCACTCTCGGGTTCGATCAGGCGCTGGCGCCAGCGGGCGCGGATGGCGGGGAGCACGTGCTCAAAGAGCGCGTAACAGACTCCTGCGTGGCGCTGGGCTGAGAGGTAGGCGATCCCGTCGTAGCCGGCCGCGGCTGCGCGGGCGGCCAGAGCCTGGGTCGGGCCGAAGCGCGTCGCCTGCAGCCCGGGGAAGTCGGTGGCGTGGGGCGTCATGTCCAGCAACTGCAACTCGCCGGCCACGCCCGCACACAGCAACTCGCCGCGGCGCAGGCGGTCCAGCGACAGCAGCACCTGCTCGCGACGGCCGAAGGCCTCGTACCCGGCCGTCTCCGGCGAGTCGGCGAAGTAGGCGACGCGCCGGTCGGGCAGGCAGAAGCGGCCATTCAAGGCGCCGGGAGGCGGCACGCGAAGCGGGCCGATGGCGCGGTTGCCGGCGCGTGATCGCACCGGCTGGATCCTAAAAAGCTGCCGGGCTGGGGTCAGCCGATAGGGTGGAAGTTCATCAAAGGCTTCGAAGTTCATCGTGGAGGGTCAGAGACCCTCCGCGCTGGCCAACGCCAACACCCGATCTGCCTCGCCCTGTTCGAGCGCCTGGCGCGGGGTGACCCCGCCGAGGCCGCCGTGAGGGGTCTCCAGAAACGCCAGCAGGGTCCAGCCATCGAGGGTGCCCAACGCCTTGGACAGCTTGGGGATCGCGTCCCACAGCGTCGGCTCGAACTGCCACACCGGCAGCCGGAAGCCGCGTTGCATGCGGGGCAGGCCGATGGCGCGACCCTTGGCAATCCATGCGTTGATCGTCACTCGAGTGGTCCCGGCCAGCTTGGCCGCTTGATCGGTGTTCACCATGTCGGCGGCCTCCAAGCGCGCGTTGCGCGCGGCCAGGCTGCTGCGAAGCAGAGCTTGGGTTTCAGAAGCCGAGACATAAGGTGTTGCTTGTTCGCCGGGCGCCTCGTCAGGGCGCCGCGCGGAGGTGGTTGAGGGGTACGTCATCGTGGAGTCGCGCAATGCGTGCCAAGTAAGTGAACCCTCATGGGAGATTCCGCCCATCGACCTTCGCGGCGCTGAAAAAGCCGAGCGCCCGGCGGACCAGCGAGATGCTTCGGACCCGCCGTGGCGGCCTCAACCTAACTGATCGGTAGAACGTGTCCAGCAGGCTGACGAGGTTGCGCAGGCGCAGCCGTCGGCTCAGCAGGAAGCGCCGGCAGCCGGTCAACAGCTCCAGCGTGGCGGTCCGGTAGGCCGCCAGCCAGCGCTGCTGCTCAAGCGCAGCGCTGATCTCGTTCAGGAAATGGGGCGGCAGAGAAACGGTAGCCGCCTTGATGCGCTGCACCTCGCGCAGCACTTCCAGCATCGTGTCGTCGATGCCGAGTCCGCGCATCTGGCGTGCATGGCGAACAACCTCGTTCCAGCCGGCGGCGCCGGCCAGCCGCTCCCGCTCGGACACGCCATACCGGCGCAGCTGGCGCATCTCCGCCATGACTGAGTCCAGTCCGGCGTCGTGCGCTGCTAGCAGGTGAAGGTTGCCCCAGGTCAAAACGGGTAACTTAGTGAAGTTCGTTAAGTTCGATTATAGGACGTTCCTCTGACGGTGCAAGGACCGCGGGTCGAAGCGCCAACCTAAACTTTGCGAACATTTGTATGCTCATCATTCGGGACGCCTTGGCGTAACCCGTTGTCAGATTTAAATTTTTTACTGCAGTCTCGAAACTATGTGCGATTAGGTGATGAGACAGCCCATGAACGCGGGCAAATCCACCGCCCTGCTGCAGGTGGCCCATAACTACGAGGAGCGTGGGCACCGCGTGCGCATCTTCACTGCGCGGCTGGACGACCGCTATGGCCACGGCGTGGTGACCTCCCGCCTCGGGCCCCAGCGGGAGGTGGAGCAGTTCGACGAGCACACCGATTTCGTCGCGCTGATGGACGCGACGCCCGGCATCGCCTGCATCCTCGTGGACGAAGCCCAGTTCCTGTCCAAGCCGCAGGTGGTGCAACTGCACGAGATGGCGCATCTGCGCAACCTGCCGGCGATCTGCTACGGCCTGCGCACCGATTTCCAGGGCGAGCTCTTCCCCGGTTCGGCCACGCTGCTGGCGCTGGCCGACGAGATGGACGAGATGAAGACGATCTGCGACTGCGGTCGCAAGGCCACGATGAACATGCGCGTGGATGCCAACAACCGCAAGGTGACGCAGGGCGCCCAGGTGGAGATTGGCGGCAACGCGCGCTACCGCTCGGTGTGCGGGCGCTGCTTCCGCCAGGGCTAGGCACGAAAAAGGCGGCCCAGGGCCGCCCATCACTGCACGCCCATCACCGCCAGCAGGGCGCCATGCCTGACAGGCGATGGCGTCGGGCCGCCCTCACGGCGGCGCCGCTCGATGGAGGTCGAGGGTCGGCTCGCGTCTGCGCGGGCCGGCGGCGGACTACTTCGCCGCGAGCTGCGCGTCGAGCTCCTTGCAGGAAGGCGAGCAGACAGGTTGCGACTTGCCGAGCAGCTTCTTGGACTTCAGCATGGCGCGGGGGCGATGCTTGCCGCAGAGAAAGCACGACATCGTGGCCGCGCCGAACGAGGAGGTCGCCGCGAAGGGCGAGCCGGGAGCTTTGGAGCGGTAGCGCAGACCATCCGCTTCGATGGTGGTCTTGGTGGTTTCTTTGGCCACGCTGGTCCTGTCGAAGAGTGTTGTAAAGGGGACGCCGGGCAGACGTCGAGGCCCCGTATTTTCCACGATGTGGCGACCACCCCGGCCTAGGGCTTTCAACCCCCCTTGAATTGCGCTGGCCTTTTGCCGGCCCAGGCGGCCTGGCCTTCGATCAGATCGGCCGAATCGCGGGCCCGCGCGATGTCCTGCGCCAGGCGCTGCGCATCCAACCGACCGGCCGCGATGGCGTTCAGATGCTGCTTCATCGGCAGCAAGGCCAGCGGCGCCATGCCGAGCAGGTCGTCGACGAGCTGCTGCACGGCGGCGTCGAGCGCATCCACGTCAGGCAACAGCTGATCGAGGTAGCCGCAAGCCTGCAGCGCCGGTGCATCGAAGCGACGGCCGGCCAACATCACCTGTTTGGCCACCGCCAGGCCGAGCCGGTTCACGAAGCGCTGCAGGCCGCCCGGGTAGAAGTGCAGCCCGATACGCGCAGCGGGCACGAACATCTCGACCGCCGGGCCACCCAGGCGGAAATCGCACGCCAGCGCCAGGTCCGCCGCGCCCCCGTAGGCGCCGCCATGGAGTCGCGCGAGGGTGATGGGCCGCGCGGCTTCCAGCGCATCGGCCAGTTCGCCAAAGCGCGCGCCGGCATCGATGGCGCCCAGTGCGCCCAGATCGAAGCCCGCGCAGAAATGCCGGCCCTCGCCGGCAAGCACCAGGACACGGACGGCGTCGTTCGCGTCCACGTCGCGCAGGTAGCGACGCAGCACATCGAGGTCTTCGGCGGCCAGCCGGTTGGCCTGCTGCGGCCGGCGCAAGGTGATGCGGGCGACTGCCCCCGTCACGGTCAGTTCGGGCGGCAGCCCGGCACGGGTGTCATCAGGCAATTGCGGAGAGTCCACGGAGCGTCGCGGCGGGAAGGTGGGCCAATCGTCGGCGAGTGCGGGGCGCAGGGAGGCACCTCGCTTTACAAGCCAGACATTGTGACGACGTAAGCTCCGGCTCCCGCCGTCACAAAACCGTCATGTTGCCTACCCGCCGCCGCCTGCTGGGGCTGACCCTGGCCACCAGCCTCACCGCCGCCCTCACCGCCTGCTCGACCACGCCGCTGGCCACGCCGGTCGCCGCGGCCGCGCGCCCGCAACTCTTGGTGCTCGTCGTCATCGACGGCCTGCCCATGCGTCAGGTCACCGGCTACCGCGACCAGCTCGCACCCGACGGTTTCGCCCGCTTCCTGGACCGCGGCCGCTGGTTCGCCGACGCCCACTACGCCCACGGCCACACCGTCACGGCGGCAGGCCACTCCGTCATGCTCAGCGGTGCCTACCCGCAGCGCAGCGGCATCATCAGCAACGAATGGCGCGACCCGGTGACGGGCGACCCGGTCTACAACACCGGCGACGCGGCCTACCAGTACATCGACAGCCCCACCGCGCCGCTGTCGGGTACCAGCCCGCGCAACCTGAAGGTCGAGACCCTGGGCGACGTGCTGCGCACCCGCTCGCCCGCCTCCAAGGTGATCGGCATCTCGGGCAAGGACCGCGGTGCCATCCTGCCGGCCGGCCACAAGGGCACGGCCTACATGTACATGACGGAGACGGGTCGCTTCGCTTCCAGCACCTACTACATGCCCGCCCACCCGCAGTGGGTGACCGACTTCAACGCCGCCAAGCCGGCCGACGCCTTCTTCAAGAAGACCTGGGCCCCGCTGCTGCCGGAGTCGGCCTACGCCCGCTCGGTGCCCGACGGCCAGAGCTGGCAGGTGGCCAGCGGCAACGGCAACAAGCTGCCCGCCGTCATCGGCGACAAGATGGACGCGCCGGGCCCGCGCTTCTACGGCAACCTGCTGGCCTCACCGTTCGGCGACGAGCTGACGCTGGCCTTCGCCCGCGCCGCCGTCACGAACGAAAAGCTCGGCCAGCGCGGCGTGACCGACATCCTGTCGGTCAGCCTGTCCAGCCACGACTACATCAACCATGCCTTCGGCCCGGAGTCGCGTCTGTCGCACGACCACACGCTGCAGCTGGACCGCCACCTGCAGGCCTTCTTCCAGTTCCTGGACAAGACCGTGGGTGCCGGCAACTACGTGCTGGCCCTGACCGCCGACCACGGCTTCACCGACACGCCCGAATGGGCCATCACCCAGGGCCGCGACGCCGGCCGCTTCACCAACGGCCCGGCGCTGGCGGCGGTCAACGGCGCGCTGGCCGCCCGCTTCGGCGTGGACAAGCTGGCCTGGAACTTCTCCGCCTCGGGCCTGCTGCTCAACGAGAAGCTGGCGGCCGACAAGGGGCTGAAGTTCGCCGAGGTGCAGGCTGCGGCCCGCGACGAGCTGTTGAAGCTGCCGGGCGTGGCCGCCGTGTTCACCCGTGAGCAACTGCTGGGCAGCGACACGACGACGCCCTTCCTGGAGGCGATGCGCAAGTCCTACGACCCGACGCGCGCGGCGCAGCTGCAGATCGTGCTCAAGCCGGGCTGGATCTTCAGCTACCGCGCCGGCGGCAGCACACACGGCAGCCCGTACGACTATGACACCCATGTGCCGCTGCTGTTCTGGGGCCCGGGCTATGTGGGCCAGGGTGAAGTGAAGACCCGCGTGGAGGTGGCTGACCTCGCGCCCACGCTCGCCGGCATCACAGGCCTGCCCGCCCCGGCGCAGGCGCAGGGCCGTGACCTGAAGCTCAAGCCCTGAGGAGGAGCTGGGCCGCCGTCTCGCCCCACACGGCTTCGGTCAAGGCCAGCACACCCAGCCGCCGGCCCAGGGCTGCGGCCTGGGCCGGGCCGGTGGCGGGCAGCATCACGAGCAGCCGGCCATCGTCCAGCCGCATGCAACCGTCCTCCCCGCGGATCTGGGACAGCACGCGGGACGGGTCGCTGCCGGCCGCCAGCGTGGCCACCGACAGCGGCCAGGCGCGCGGGTCGGCCAGCAAGGCCTGCAGCAGCTCGCGCCCGACCTGGGTGGTCAGCAGTTGACCGGTCAGCGGCCGCGGGCCGGCCAGGGCGCTGATGTCGACCCCGGTGACGGCCAGGCCGCCACTGGGCGTGCGCTGCTCCACCCACCACAGCCGCCGGCCATCGCGCCAGGCCTGCTCGTAGCCGCGCTGGGCGATGCGGCTGCGTCGTTCGGGCGGGTCCACCGGCCCGAGGCCGGCGCGCTGGGCCGCCGCCACCAGCTCAGGCCAGGCCGGCGCGGCATGCGCCTCCAGGCCCCAGGCCTCGCGGTAGGCGGCATTGGCCTGCAGCAGCCGGTCGTCGGCGTCGTACAGGGCCAGCATCAGCGGGCCCTCGGCCAAGGTCTGCCACCAGAGTTCGTCGTGTATCACGCCCCGATTCTGGGGCGGCCGGGGTCAGCGGCGCTGGATCTCGCCCGTGCCGGTGACGCTTTGGCGCAACTGTGGCCGGCCGGCATAGCTCAGGTCGCCCGAGCCGCTCAACTGCGCATCCAGTTGCTCGGTGACGCCAAGTGACAGGTCGCCCGAACCGCTGCTCTGCACCTTGGCCCCCTTGCCTGCCAGCGCGCGGGCGTCCACATCGCCCGAGCCGCTGAGGTTCCACGACTGCTGCTCGGCCCGGCCCGCCAGGCGCACGTCGCCCGAGCCGCTGAGCGTCACGCTCAAATCCTTGACCTCCACCAGGCCGAAGTAGGCGTCGCCGGAACCGTTCACGGTCAGCGCCAGGCCCTCGCCCTTGAAGCTGTCCATGCGCAGGTCGCCCGAGCCCTCGATGGCGATGGCCTGCAGGCTGCGGGCACTGAGCCTGACCGCCAGTGCACCGCGCGTGGTGAAGCTGACGTCCCGCTTCAGGCGCACGACCAGGGTGTCACCCTCGACGACGGTCTCGATCAGGGGCTCGATGTTGTCGTCGGCCGTGACCGTGGCCTGGTCGCTGCCGCCCTGGCTGAGCTTCACGTCGACCGGGCCGTCCAGGCGCAGCTTGCTGAAGGCCGCCAGCGCCCGTTGCTTCTCCACCTTGACGCCCGAGCCGCGCAGCCGCTGCTTGCCGCTGCCGTATTCCGCCGGGCCGGTGAAGCTGGCCGACCAGCCGTCGACCTCCTTCTTGATGCGCAGATGCCAGTCGTTCTCGCCCGCGAGCGCCGCAGAGGCGCAGAACGAGGCAGCCAGAGCCAGCAGGGCGAGTCGTTTCATCAGGGTCTCCCGGTTCGTTGATGCGGCGGCAGTGTGACCAGCCGCCCTGCCCCCTGCGCGGGGGACGCGACGGACTGCGCATTCGTGGACATGGGCCGTAGCATCGGCCGATCACCAGGAGAGCCGCATGAAGTGGGAAGGCCAGCGCGAGAGCGAGAACGTCGAAGATGCCCGCAGCGGTGGGGGCGGTGGCGGGCGCGGTCTGCCCATCGGCGGGCGCGGCATCGGCCTGGGCGGCATCGTCATCGCGTTGCTGGCGTCGTGGGTGCTGGGTGTCAATCCGCTGACCGTGCTGGGCCTGCTGAGCGGCGATGGCGGCGGCGCTGCCGTGCAGGCCCCGGCGGGCGACTCGCATGCCCAGGACCCGGGCTACCGTTTCGTGAAGACCGTGCTCGCCGACACCGAAGACGTCTGGACCGCCTACTTCCAGCGCAGCGGCCAGGCCTACCCCATGCCCAAGCTGCGCGTGTTCCGCGGCAGCGAGCCGACCGCCTGCGGCCAGGGCGAGGCGGCCATGGGCCCGTTCTACTGCCCGGCCGACCGCAAGGTCTACATCGATCTGAGCTTCTACGACACCCTGCGCCAGCGCCTGGGCGCACCGGGCGACTTCGCGCAGGCCTACGTCATCGCCCACGAGGTGGGCCACCACCTGCAGAACCTGATGGGCACCACCGCCAAGCTCGACGAGGCGCGCCGGCGGGTGTCCGAGCGCGAGATGAATGCGCTGAGCGTGCGGCTGGAGCTGCAGGCCGACTGCTTCGCGGGTTTCTGGGCCCAGTTGTCGCAGCGCAGCAAGGGCTGGCTGGAGCAGGGCGACATCGAGGAGGCCCTGAACGCCGCCGCGCAGATCGGCGACGACACCCTGCAGCGCCGCGCCCGCGGCACCGTGGTGCCCGAGAGCTTCACCCACGGCAGCAGCGCGCAGCGGGTCCGGTGGTTCAAGCGCGGGCTGGCGGCGGGCGACTTGAAGGCCTGCGACACCTTCGGCGCGGCTTCGCTCTGAGCTGGCGTCTTCCGTCGCGCGTCAGTTCGGCGGAGCCGCGGCGTTGTCAGCCCCACTCGCACGGCGCCGCATCCAGGCCTTGCGCAACAGGTGGCGGATCAGCAGGCCCATCGGCATGCGCAGCGCGTGCGACCGGACGTAGAGCCGCTGACGAGCCCAGG
The DNA here is from genome assembly GCA_021738245.1 of Methylotenera sp. Lineage (GTDB taxonomy): Bacteria > Pseudomonadota > Gammaproteobacteria > Burkholderiales > Burkholderiaceae_C > Pelomonas. The sequence continues at coordinate 38,715 of JAIPCJ010000002.1, forward strand.
CGGCGCGCCAGCTGGTCACGCCCGTCGAGGGCTCCAGCAGCGCGGCCTCGTAAACCGGCGACCAGCGCTGCCATGCCCAGTCGGGCGACGCAGATGCCGACAAGGTAGCCAGGGTCGCCGCGGGCACCTCAGTGCCGAACAAGCGCTCCAGGAGCTTCAAGCCCAGGGACACAGGCCCGGCCAGGTCGTTACCCGCCGCGACGGACTCCAACCGCGTCCAGAAGCCCTCGGCGGCTGCGAACAGACCCACCATCCGGTGGGCATCGTGCAGGTCGCGCAAGCCGTTGTGGAGCTCACCCTCGTGCATCAGGTGAGTCAGGCAATGGACCAGCAGGTCCTCCGGACAAGGCAGGCGCAAGGCGGGCAGCCCGGGGAGCGGCCGCGAGCGGGCCAGGATGGCCTGGGCATCCGGGGCGTTGCGGGCCGTGAGCGGCAGGATGTTGTGGTGCACGTCCAGCACGGTCCCGCGGCGCAGGTGGCTCATGGGTGGCAGCTCGTGCATCCACTCCCGGTAGTAGCGCTGGTCGTACGGGTCGGTCTTGTCACTGACCCAGCCGTTCAGCATGAGGCGACTCTCGACATCGGCCAGTGCCGCCTTGGGCACGAGGATGTCGATGTCGCCGAACAGCCGGCCTGCGCCGATCTCGGGGAAGCCCATGACATAGGCGCTGCCCTTGAGCAGGAGCACCGGCACCTCCAGCACCCCCAGGGCCGCCTGCAACTGGTGGGCTTCCCATTGGATCGACAGATGCTGGCGCTGCCCCATGGCGTACATGCCATCGAGGTGCAGCTGCGCCTGTGGGCAGGCGCGCAAGCCGGCCTCCCGCAGGCGGCTGGTGAGGGCGCCCAGGAGGTTCGCGTCGCGCGCGGTACTGACCAGCGCGGACCATGCCTGCGGCTCGAGCGCACGGGTGCGCGCCGGATCACGCAACGCGAGCAAAAGCTCGCGACGGGCTTGGGTGCGGCGCGGGTCGGTCATGAGGCACAGATCCGCCGAACGCCCGTGATGCCATCCTGCGTCGAGCCATAGACGAGCTCGTAGCAAGTGACGCCATCGAACATGGCACACAAGGCCTCGAACCCCGGTGCGCCCATGCGCTCGCCATTGAAGGATTGCTCGGAGATCAACGCGAACGCCTCCACCCGGCTGAGCGGCTCGACCTGAAGCGACGCCCCGGCCTCGAATCTCGGGAAGACCACCCAAGCCGCGCGAGCCCGCTCACCCGCGCGTGATTGAGACTCGAGCGGGCTCGCCGCGTGTGTGACAGTGCCCTTGCGCGTGTCGCGGTAGATCGGCCCCAGACGCGCACCGGGGAAAGCGGAGACAACATCGATCGAGGCGTTCTTGAGGCTGATCGGCCGCGGGTGCGGCACGAGCATGCCGTCAGCGGGATCGAGCACCGTCAACTCGTCCGACAGCAGTCGCCAGCCCTCCAGGAAAGCCAGGGATGCGCACAGCGTGCTCTTGCCCGCTCCCGGGAAGCCCGGCATCACGATGGCAGCCCCGTCACGGGCCAACACCGCACCGTGCATCACCAGCCAGCCCAGCGGGCGCTGGGCGACGCACCAGTTCATGCCCCATTCGAACATCGGCGCCGCCTGCGCGGCCGGCAACGGAAAGAAGGGTTCGACCCCGTCCAGCAGAAAGCGCGCCTGAGGCCGCCAAACGCGTCGCAGCCCGCGCCCGGGCAGGATCTGGATGTCGAAGTCGACGAAGCACGCGTCGCCCGCCGCACGCTGCGCCTGCGGATAGAACGTCTCGATGTGCTGGCGCACGGCCGCGAAAGGAGAGCGCAGCCGAACGTTGAAAGGGGGCAGGTGAAGCGTGGCTTCGAACACCGTCACTCGGGGGCGGGCGGAACGACGGGTTGTATCACCCCAGCGTCGCACAGCTGCGCCAGGGCCGCCTGAAGTTCGTCATTCGACACGGTCACGCCCGCCGGCATGCCGCTAGCCGCCCCCTGCGCAAGAGGTGCGCCGGGCTGGCGCTGCAACAGTCCCGAAATGACCCAATGTCCCAGGCCGTCAAGCACCCAGTAGTCACCCGAGCAACCGTCAAAAGCCAGCCGGTCCGGGCTTTCCTGCCAATCAGGGCCCAGCTGAAGCTGCCGACCCGCACGAATGGTCCACGCCGCCAGGATGGCAGCGTGTCCATCCGTCACTGCTTGCATAGGTTGTCGACCGCCGCGTTGTCGTCGTACATGCCGCTGATGTAGGCGATGACCTCCGCCGGGCTCCAGGGCTTGCTGCACTTCATCGTGCCGGGGCAATACACGCCCGTCTTGCTCAGCTGCGTCCACATGTCGACGACCTGCGTCTTCGTGATGGGGTAGCGGGTGGAATTGCTGGTGAAGTAGCCCGCGTTCAGCCACGCAGCCGTCAGGTGCCGAAGCAGTTGCCCGGAACCACCGGAGCCCCCGAAGATGGCGTCGTTGGGCGCGTTGAGAACCCACCAGAGGCTGACGCCGCCCTGGTACTGCGTCTTGCAGGTCCAGCCCGGGAACACGCTTTGCAGGCTCGTGCCCTGATTGGTGATGTCGGTGAAAACAACCTTCTGGAGGGCGGTGGTGCAGGTCACGACGTTGCCGTTGACCTGCGGAAAGGTCGCGCCAGCGGGCGCCCAGTACGGCGAATGCTGGGGCTGAACCCAGAAGCCGGGCGAGCGGCCGCCGGAACACACCGTGCTCGAGGCCGGGCGCGGGCTGGTATTGCCGCTCATGATGGCCGACGGGCTGCGACAGACGCCACCGCCCAAGGCCGACTTGGCGCTGACCGCCAGCAACACCCCGGCGCCCCCACCGGCGCCTCGGAACAACCGGCGGCGGGCCAGGTTCACGCCCGGGGCGATGGCCGATTGCGGCTCGCCATGCAGCGCTCCCTGTTCACTGTCGAACCGATTGTTATCCATTGAGTTCCCCTGGGTGGCGAAGGTGTGCAAGCCGGAGGCTCGCACCGAAATTATCGCGTGGCCTCTCGGTGGCGCCTCCCCCCGAATCAGGGTGAAGGCATCGACAACCCTGTCACAAAGCACGGAGGCGCAGGAGGCCGACGGGCCTGCCGAGAGCCAAAGCGCCCGCGTCCGGCCCTGCGGCCGCCGTGATGAGGCCGCCGTCTGCCGTGACGGGCCGACGCCTGATCAGGCGGTCCGGCGCGACAGCCAGCTCAGGGGCGATTCCTGCGGGGCTGGCCCCGACCCCGACCGGGATTCGAGGAAGTCGCTCGGCGGCTGGCTGCGGTATTCGCTGATGCCACCGCCATCCAGGCAGGCGTCCAGACCGAACGCGGTGCCGAGGTCGGCCGGGTCGGGTTGATGGCGTGTTGCGACGTCACGGCGGAACAGACGCAGTGAAGGAACGAATCGCATGGCACACCTCGCTTGCTGTGAAGCCCGGACAACCGCATCCCGACTTGCGCAACCAGTTTGCGGGATGGATGTGACAAGCGTGCACAAGCTCGTAAGTAAATATTGCCGGCGCATGCAATTCCACACGCCCGCGGCGCGGCGCGCCCCAGGGTGCGGCGCCAAATCCACAGTGCCGGCGGCCCGACAACGGGCGTTGCGCGCTTGCACTTGTACACGCACCCGCAGCAGAGGCACCTTCCCTGGCGCGTGCGTCGCCACTTAAGCTTCAGCCCCCTTCACTGCGGCACCCGACTGTCGAATGAGTTCAACCTGGTTGACCCGCCTCGCGGGCATGCTGATCGCGACCGTCGTTGCATGCGCGCTGTGGATGGCGACGGTGGTCACGCCCGAATCCCATGGGTCGTTGATGGTTGCCCAGGCCGCACCCGCCAGCCCCGCAGCCTCCAGCCCCGGCAGCCGCTGATCAGGCCAGGGCCTGGCGAGCCCCCAGCGCAAGCGCCCGGCCGATGCGGTCCAGGAGCGCATCGCGACCTTGCAACTGCCATTGGTGCCAGTACAGCGCCACCTCCACGCCCACCTCCGGCTGCAGCACCACCAGGTCACCCGCCGACACCAAGGGGCGGACCTGGATCTCAGGCGCCACGCCGACGCCCCAGCCCATGACGGCCGCGCGCACATAGGCTTCGCTCGACGGCACAAAACGCTCGCGCAAGCGCGGTGAGCGCACGCCAAAGGCCTGTGACACCCACTGCGCCTGCGTGTCGTCCTTGCGGTTGAAGACCAGAAAGGGCGTGTCGGCGAAGCTGCCCGCGTGCAGGCCCTGTGGCAACTGGGTCGCCAGAAAGCGCGGGCTGGCCACGGCCACGTAGCGCATCACGCCCAGCGGCTGGACCCGGCAGCCCTGCAGCGCCTCGGCCACCGTGGAGACGCAACCCAGCACGGCCCCCTGGCGCAGGCTGTCGTGGGTGAAGTCCTGGTCGTCCACCACCAGTTCCAGCCCGTAGCCCTCCTGCAGGCCTTGCTGCACGAGGCCGTCCAGCGCGGGCAGCACCCAGGTGGCGAGGCTGTCCGCGTTGACCGCGATGGCCAGCCGCGACTGGGGCGCGACGCGCTCGCCCAGTTCGCGCGCCACATCGACCCGCAACGCCTGCAACTGCCGGGCAAACCGCAGCAACACCTTGCCGGCCTCCGTCAGCCGCAGGGGCCGGGAGCGCACCACCAGCGGCTGGCCCACCTGCGCCTCCAGCACCCGCAACCGCTGGGACACGGCGCTCTGCGTGATCGCCAGGCGCTGGGCGGCGCGCTCGAAGCCCAGCTCGTCAGCGAGGGCGGCCAGACAGTCGAGGGCGGCAGGATCGAACTCATTCATAAGCGTTGCTAATGTATGGCGAAGAATATGAATGACTCTTCTGGAAATCACGGCCGCTGCCGAGAATCTGGCGATGTCCGCCCTGACCCCCTTCGCGCATCCGCAGGCGCCTGCCGTCTTCGCGCAGGGCTGGGCCATGGGAGCGGGGCTGATCCTGGCCATCGGCGCGCAGAACGCCCTCGTGCTGCGCCAGGGGCTCAGGCGCGAGCATGTCGGGGCGGTGGTAGCGGTGTGCACCCTGTCGGACTGGCTGCTCATCCTGCTGGGCGTGTTCGGCCTGGGCGCGCTGATCCAGGCCCAGCCGCTACTGCTGGAGGTGTTCCGCTACGGCGGCGCAGCCTTTCTGCTGGCTTATGCGGCGCTGGCCGCCCGTCGCGCCTGGCGCCCGTCGGCCGGCCTGCAGGCCAGCGGGCCGACAGCCAGCCTCGGAGCCACGCTGAGCGCCGCCCTCGCCTTCACCTATCTGAACCCCCATGTCTACCTGGACACGGTCGTGCTGCTCGGCGGGCTCGGCGCCCGCCAGCCGCCTGAGCTGAGAGCGGCCTTCGCCACCGGCGCGGGCCTGGCGTCGGCGATGTGGTTCAGCCTGCTCGGATTCGGCGCTGCCGCGGCCGCCCCGCGCCTGCGCAGCCCGGCCACCTGGCGGGTGGTCGATGCCCTCATCGCTTTGCTGATGACGGGCCTGGGTTTACAACTTCTCCTGCAACCTCTCTAAGAACTCGAAGGATGGCCATGAAGATCGTCGTTCTCGGTGCCGGCATCATCGGCATCGCCACCGCCTGGTACCTGCTGGACGAGGGGCACGAAGTCATCGTCGTGGACCGCCAGCCCGATGCTGCGCTGGAAACCAGCTTCGCCAACGGCGCGCAGATCTCGGTGAGCTTCTGCGAGCCCTGGGCCAATGCCGGCGCGCCCTTCAAGGTGGCCAAGTGGCTGCTGCGCGACGACTCGCCGCTGCTGTTCCGCCCGCGGCTGGACCCCAACCAGTGGCGCTGGGGCCTGGCCTTCCTGATGCAGTGCACGGACGCCGCCTTCGAGCGCAATGTGGAAGAGCTGGTGCAGCTCGGACGCTATTCGCATGAGTCGCTGAAGGAGCTGGTCTCGCGCACCGGCATCCAGTACGACCGCCTGGAGCGCGGCATCCTGCATTTCTTCTCCAGCCAGGCCGATTTCGACAACGGCGCTGCCGGCGCCGAGATCATGCGCCGCCACGGCGTGGACCGCCGCGTGCTCAACCGCGAGGAGGTGCTGAAGGTCGAGCCCGCCCTGGCCGCCTTCGGCCCGAAGGTGTTCGGCGGCACCTACACGCCCAGCGATGAAAGCGGCGACGCCAAGGTCTTCACACAGAAACTGGCGCGCCTGTGCGCCGAGCGTGGCGCGCAGTTCCTGTACGAGCACGACATCCTGGGCCTGCAGCGCGTGGGCGACGGCATCGAATCCACCCAGATCGCCCACGTGCGCACCGGCGAGCGCAAGACGCTGAAGGCCGACGCCTTCGTCGCCGCGATGGGCTCCTACACGCCCGCCCTCGTGAGGCCGCTGGGCGAGTGGCTGAACATCTATCCGGCCAAGGGCTACTCGGCCACGCTGCGCCTGAAGAAGCCCGAGGCCGCGAGCGTGGTGAGCCTGCTGGACGACACCCGAAAGATCGCCATCTCGCGCCTGGGCGACCACATCCGCATTGCCGGCACGGCCGAGCTGTCGGGCTTCGACCTCAACCTCGACTCACCCACCGCCAAGGTGCGCTGCGCGGCCCTGGTGCGGCGCTATGAAGAGCTCTTCCCCGGCGTGGCGGACACCAGCGAGCCCAACTACTGGACCGGCCTGCGCCCGAGCACGCCCACCAACATTCCCTACATCGGCCGCAGCAAGGCCGCGCGCAACCTTTGGCTCAACGCGGGTCACGGCACGCTCGGGTGGACGCATGGCGCCGGCTCGGGCCGGGCCGTCGCGGAGCTCATCGCCGGTCGCAAGCCGGCGATGGCCTTGCGCTGCTACAACGTCTGATCCGCGCGCCTGATCAGAGCGACTTCAGCAGCTCCTGAACCTGGGCCTGCTGCGGGAACTTCGGGCCCAGCTTGGCCAGGCCTTCGAGCTCCTGCCTGGCGCCCGCCTTGTCGCCCGACTTGAGCAGGATCTCCGCCAGATTGAAGCGGTAGGCCGGCTGGTCCGGCAGATCGCTGACCAGCTGACGCTGCTGGCTGACGGCCTTGGCGTAGTCCTTCTCGTTGGCCAGCACGGTGGCGTAGGTGTCGCGCAGCGGCGCGTAGTCGGCCTTGAGCTTCAGGCCTCGCTCCGCCAGCTCCCGCCCCCCGGGTTGACCGAGCTTGCTGCGCAGCCAGGCCACGTTGTTGATCACGGGCAGGGCGTCGGGGCTGCGCTTGAGCAGGGCCTCGTAGCGCGACAGGGCCGGCTCCAGCTCGCCACGCGACAGCAGCACATCGGCGGTTGCACTCTCGAAGGTGACGTCCTTCGGATGTGCGCTGCGCCACTGCTTCTCGAATGCCAGCGCCTCGTCGCGCTTCTTGGCCGCGAGCAGCAGCGTGAACAGACGCGCCGGCGCATCACCCGGGTCGTTCAGGGTCACGGCCTTGCGCAGCAGCGCGATTGCGGGCTCGGGGCGGTTGCGCCCGGCCTCGATCTCGGCCTCGGCGACCAGCGCGAACGCCTCCTGCGGGAGCTTCTTCTGGCGCTCGCGCAGGGCGGCCAAGGCTTCATCCACCCGCCCCTGGCGTGCGGCCAGCTGAATCACCAGCCGCTGCGCCGCCACCGAGGTGGGCTCGGCCTCCAGCGCCCGCTTGATCTCGCGCTCGGCGCCGGCGTAGTCCTTGTCCAGATAGCGCAGCTGGCCCAGGCCCAGCCAGCCCGCGGCCCGCGTGGGCGCCAGCACGGTGAGCTGGGTGTAGGTCTTGGCGGCCTGCGCCCGGTCGCCGGAAGCGATCTGCGTGCGCGCCAGCCGCTCCACGATGTCGGCGTTCTGCGGCATGGCCGCCGACGCTTCCTGCGCCGCCTGGGCCGCCTTGGCCGCATTGCCCATGCGCAGGTAGTGGTCGACCAGGGCCAGGCGCAGGATCGGCTCCGTCGGCTCCTCACTCACGCCGGTGGTGAGCACCTCGGTCACCCGCTCGACCGGCGCACGGTTTTGCACCAGCAGCTCGGCCAGGGCCAGGCGCGCGGTCGCCGAATGCTTCTGGCTCGCCACGAAAGCCTCCAGCCGCTGGATGGCACCGTCGGCACGGCCCGCCTGGAGGTCCAGGGCCACCAGGCCCAGCACGGCGGGCAGGTAGCCCGCGTCGGTCTTGATGGCGGCGTCGAAGGCGGCCTGGGCAGCGGCGTTGTCCTTGCGCGCAAGCTGGATGCGACCGCGCAGGCCATCCGGCACCGGGCTGCCCTGCATCTTGGGCGCCAGCTTGTCGATGGCCGCCAGCGCGGCCGGCAGCTCGTTGCGCCGCAGCAGCGCGTTGATGAGCATCAGGTCGTAGTTGCTGCCGCTGTCCTTGGCGGCGAGCTCACGCAATTGGGCAATGGCCGCGTCGGCCTTGGCGCGGCTGGCGCCGCCCGGCGCGCTGCTGTCGCGCACGATGGCCGACAGCGCCAGCGCCGCGGCCGTCTTGGCGTCGTCCGGGCGCAGCTTGGCAGCCGCTCCGAAGGCTTGGTCGGCCGCCTCGAAATTGCCTTGCATCAGCTGGGCCTTGCCGGCCAGCAGCAGGGTCTCGGCGTCGGCCTTGCCCGACTCCAGCAGCGGGCGCACCGTCTCCAGCGTCTTGCCGGGCGAGCGGCGCTGCAGCTGCAGCGCGGCGTACTGGCGGCGCAGGGCCGGATCGTCCGGCGCGAGCTTGAGCGCCTGATTCAGCAGGTTCTCGGCTTCCGCCATCTCGCCGAGCTGTTGATGCGCCCCCGACGCCACGCGCAGCAGCGGCAGGAAGTTGGGCATCTGCTTGAGCAGCGGCAGCGCCAGGTCACGCGCCTTGGCCGGCTCGTTGCGCGCCAGCGCATCCTGCGCCTGCAGGAAGCGCCCCTGGGGCTTCTTGGCCAGCGCGGGCGGCATGTCGGTCACCAGCTTGCCGGCCACGTCGAGCTTCTGCTGGCCCAGCGCGATGCGGATCAGCAGTGAACGGGCGTCGTAGACGTTGGGGTCCAGCGCCAGCACGTTTTCCAGGAGCGGGCGGGCGTCCTCCACCTTGCCGCGCGACAACAGCACCTCGGCCTTGAGCTGCAGCGCCTTGGCCGACTTCGGGTTCTTCAGCAGCAGCTCGTCGAGCTGCGCCAGCGCCTCATCGGCGGCACCGCCGGCCCACTTGACCCGCGCCGACACGAGCACCGCGTCTTCAGACGCGGGTTGCAGCTGCAGCGCGCGGGCCACGCTGGCCTTGGCCTCCACCAGGTTGCCCTGGGTCAGGTGTGCCACGGCCAGCAGGCGCTGCAGCGTCGCCATCGCGGCGGGATCGGCCAGAGACTCCTCATGGAACTCGCCGATCACCTTGCGCGCCTGGCCTGAGTTCAGCATGGCCTCGGCCAGCGGCGGCACCACCTCGTCCCGCGGCGCCCCCAGCTCCCAGCCCCGGCGCAGTTCGATCTCCGCGCCGGCCACATCGCCCGCCTCCAGCAGGGCCTTGCCCAGCAGATAGCGGGCCTGCGCGTTGTCGGGTGACTGTTGCAGCAGGTTCTTCAGCTCGATCGCGGCGCCGGCCGAGTCTTTCTGCTCCATGCGCTTTTGTGCCGAGGCCAGCAAGTCCTGCTCGGAGCGTTGACCGCAAGCCGTGAGGGCGGCGAGCATGATGAGGGTGAGCACACGGCGCGATTTCATGAGGTCTCCTTGTCGGCGCGGATTGTGTCCCTAGAATCCGCGCCCCCTTCTCAGGTTCGGCCCCCAAGGCCGGTAGTTTGCATGCTTCACCGCCCCCCTTTTTGCGCGATTGACTTCGGCACGTCCAACTCCGCTGTCGCGGTGCCGGACGCCGCCGGCGGCATGCAGCTCATCGAGCTCGAACCGGGCCAGCGGACCATGCCCACGGCCGTCTTCTATTTCACCGAGGGCGACCACGACGCCGACGGCCCGCCCCGCGCCTTCGGCCGCGCCGCCGTGGCGGCCTATGTGGAGGGCCATGACGGGCGCCTGATGCGCTCCATGAAGAGCATCCTCGGCTCGGCCTTGATCGACCAGACCACCGACGTCGGCGGCGGCCGTGGGGCCAAGTACGCCGACATCGTCTCGGGCTACCTCAAGCGCCTGCGCCGCCTGGCCGGCGAGCCTGAGCGGGTGGTGCTCGGCCGGCCGGTGTTCTTCGTCGACGGCGAGCCCGAACGGGATGCCGCCGCCGAGGCGCAGTTGGCGGCCTGCGCCCGCGCGGTGGGCTTCCAGGACGTGCAGTTCCAGTTCGAGCCGATCGCCGCAGCCTTCGACTTCGAGCAGCAAGCCATCCGCCAGGGCCGGGGCGAACAGGTGGTGCTGGTGGCCGACATCGGGGGCGGCACGAGCGACTTCTCCATCGTGCGCGTGGGCCCCGAGCGGGCGCAGCGCCTGGCCCGGCGCGACGATCTCCTGGCCAGCCACGGCGTGCACATCGCCGGCACCGACTTCGACCGCCACATCGAGCTGGCCGGCGTGCTGCAGGCCTTCGGCTACCGGGCCACGGGGCCCAGCGGGCGTGAACTGCCCAGCGGCCTTTTCTTCGACCTCGCCACCTGGCACCTGATCAACACCTGCTACGCCCCGCTGCGCGTGGCCGAGTGGCGCGGCATGAAGAGCTGGTTCAGCGACCTGCGCCAGCACGCGCGGCTCATGACGGTGCTGGAAGAACGCCTCGGCCACGAACTGGCCGCGCGGGCCGAGGGCGCGAAGATCGCCATCTCGGGCGGCGCCGACACCACCATCGACCTCGGCCATGTCGAGCGCGGCCTCGTGCTGCCGCTGAGCGAGAAGACCGCGGTCGACGCCTTGCGCGCCGACCTGGACCGCATCATCGCCACCGCCCACGAAACCGTCGCGCTGGCCGGCCTGCAGGCTTCGCAGATCGATGCGCTCTACTTCACCGGCGGCTCCACCGGCCTGCGCCTGCTCGTGGAGGGCATGGCGGCCGGCTTCCCGCAGGCCCAGCGCGTGACGGGCGACCGCTTCGCCTCGGTGGCCACCGGCCTGGGCCTGCACGCCCAGCGCCTGTTCGCGCCGGCCTGACCTCCGGCATCGCCTGAGCGGCGCTGCTACCCTGCGCGGCTTCGCACACCGAGGACGCGCTCCATGATCAAAGCCCTCACCTGGGCCACCCTCGCCCTGGCCGCCACCACGGCCCAGGCCGCCGAGCCCCAGACCTACCAGCAGCCCTCCGCCGAGATCCGCGCGGTGCTGGACGCTCCGGCCCTGCCCGGCCACATGCTGTCGCTGGACCAGCGCACGCTGGCCAGCATCAGCCTGCGCCGCTACCGCAGCATTGCCGAGCTGTCGCGCCCGGTGCTGCGTCTGGCCGGCATGCGCATCGATGCGGGCGCCAGCAGCCCGCAACTCACCGGCGCCATCGAATCCCTCACGCTGCGCGAGCTCGCCAACCCGGCGGCACCGGAGCGCGTGGTCAAACTGCCGGCAGGCGGCAATTTCTCGGCCATGCGCTGGTCCCCGGACAGCCGGCATTTCCTGCTGCACCGCCGCACCGCCACGGCGACCGAGCTGTGGGTTGGCGACGCCGCCACCGGGCAGGTCCGCGCGGTCAAGGGCGTGAAGCTCAACACCATCCTGAGCAGCTCGGTGGCCTGGGTCGGGCCTGACGAGATCGTTGCGCTGACCGTGCCCGAGCGGCGCGGCGCCGCCCCGGTGTTCGAGGCGCCCAGCGGCCCGAGCATCCAGGAGTCCATGGGCCGCACCTCCCCCGAGCGCACGCTGCAGGACCTGCTCAAGAACAGCCAGGACGAAGCCCTCTTCAGCTACCACGCGACCTCGGCCCTGCGCCGCATCCACCTCGGCACCGGCGCCTCGCGCGAGATCGGCAAGCCGGGTCTGTACGCCGACCTTGAAGCCGTCGGCACCCAGGGCGTGCTGCTGACCGAGCGCCTGGTGCCACCCTTCAGCTACCAGGTCACCTGGCAGGACTTCGCCCGCCAGGTGGAGCTGCAGGACATCAAGGGCCAGGTGTTGCGCGACCTCGGGACGGTCAAGCTCAAGGAAGGCGTGCCGGTCGAAGGCGTCATCACCGGCCCGCGCAACTTCAGCAGCTCGCCGCTGGCGGATGGCGCGGTGTATTGGGTCGAGGCCCTGGACGGTGGCGACCAACGCAACAAGGTGCCCCAGCGCGACAAGCTCATGCGGCTGGACGCGCCCTACCAGGGCGAGGCCCGCGAGGTGCATCGCACCGCCGGCCGCCTGAGCAGCCTGGTGTTCGTGGAGGGCAGCCCGCGCGCCCTCGTGACCGACTTCGACCGCGACCGCCTCTGGGTGACCAGCGAGCTGGTCGCCCTGGACGGCAGCGCCAAGCCGCAGCGCCTGCAGGACCGCTCCTGGCGCGACCGCTACAGCGACCCCGGCCAGCCCAGCCTGCGCCTGCAGCCCAACGGCCGCTATGCGGCCCGCGTGGATGGCGGCGACCGGCTGCTGTTCACCGGCGCCGGCGCCAGCAAGGACGGCGACCTGCCCTTCATCGACAGCGTCAGCCTGAAAGACGCCAAGGCCACGCGCCTCTTCCGCTCAGGCACCACGCACTACGAGCGTCCGATCACGCTGCTGGCCGACGGCCGCCTGCTCACCAGCCGCGAGAGCGCCGCCGAGCCGCCCAACCTGATGCTGCGCAGCGGCGACGGCTTCACGCAGATGCAGGCGCTCACGAAGGTGGCCGATCCCACGCCGCAGCTGCGCGCCATCAAGCGCGAGCTCGTGAAGTTCAAGCGCGCTGACGGCGTGGAGCTGTCGTTCTGGATGTACCTGCCGCCCGACTACCAGCCGGGTCAGCGCCGCCCGACGCTGGTATGGGCCTACCCGCTGGAGTTCACCGACGCCTCCACGGCCGGTCAGGTCAGCGGCTCCAGCAGCCGCTTCACGACCTTTGCCGGCTCCAGCCCGTTGATGCTGCTGCTGGATGGCTACGTCGTGCTGATGGACGCCACCATGCCGGTCGTGGGCGACCCCAAGACGGTGAACGACAGCTTTGTCGAGCAGATCACCGCCAATGCCCGGGCGATCGTCGACAAGGCGGCCGAGCTCGGCGTGAGTGACCCGCAGCAGATGGTGGTGGCCGGCCACAGCTACGGCGCCTTCATGACGGCCAACCTGCTGGCCCACACCCAGATCTTCAAGGCCGGCATCGCCCGCAGCGGCGCCTACAACCGCACGCTCACGCCTTTCGGCTTCCAGAGCGAACGCCGCACCTACTGGGAGGCGCAGGATGTCTATCTGAAGCTCTCGCCCTTCAACTACGCGGACAAGCTCAAGACCCCGCTGCTGCTGATCCACGGCGAGAGCGACGACAACCCGGGCACCTTCCCCATCCAGTCAGCCCGCTTCTACCAGGCGCTGGCCGGCACCGGTGGTCAGGTGCGCTACGTGGTGCTGCCGCATGAGTCGCACGGCTACTCGGCCCGGGAGTCCATCGGCCACACGCTCTGGGAGATGAGCACCTGGATGAAACGGCAGACCAGCGATCCCAAGGCGCCGCGCTAGTCGCGAGGTCAGCGGCGCGGCGTCCCGTTGCGACGCCGCTGCGCCGGATGTTGAGCCGCATGGGGCGCCGGGCGTGGACCAGGGCGGGCAGTCGGGCGGGCGGTGGGCTTCAACGGCCGTGACACGTCGGCCAGCATCAGCACCGCGCTGACCAGGCCTTCCACCGCCTCCTCCAGATCGGTCGGCGGCTCCAGGGACTCGATCTCCTCCAGCAGGGCATCGGCGTCTTCGAGATCGTCCGGGTCCAGGTGCAGGTAGAGGGCCGCCAGCGGCTCCAGCATCGGCTCTTCGGGCAGCTTCATCAGCGCCGGATGCGCATCCAGCGCATGCGCGAAGCCGGCCACCCAGGGCAGCACGGTTTCGCTCGGGTCATCGGTTTCGTCGAGCTCGAAGATCCACGGGTCGAACCACTGCCGGCCGGCGATGGCCACGTTCAGCTCCTTGTGACGGCGGCGCAGCAGGGCCAGCAAGTCGTCATTCACCCGGGCCGGCGTGGGCCGGCCTTCGGTGTCCAGCAGCGGCGGGAGCCAGGCGGCCAGCGGCACCGGCTCGGGCTGCAGCAGCACGCCGCAGAGATAGCCGTCCACCATGCTCACATCCAGCGGCTCCAGCGGCGCGGGCAGAGCGTCGAGCAGGGCTTGCAGGCGGTCGAGATCGGCTTCGGACAGGGCTTCGGGCGGGCGGTGCGGGGCTTGGGACATGGACGGATTATCGATAGACCGCCGTAAATATTGCCCACCTCTGCCGGAGCCCGCCGCCTACAGTGGCTCATCCCAACGACGCCCTCGACCCCGAGGGCTTCCAGACCCGGCAGCTTGCTGACCGGGTCTTTTTTTGCCCGCGCCTCAGACGGCCATGCGCTCAGGCGACACGTAATGCCGCCGGAAGGTCTCGAAGTCCAGCGTGTCGGCCGCCTCGATGCGGGCCTGCTCGGCCAGCGACTGCGCGGCCATCTGCTCGAAGCGCTGCTGCAGGGCTGCCGGGTAGGGCAGCCCCAGCAGCGCCTCGCGGGTCAGGTCGCTCTGGTGCCGGACGAAACCGACATAGCTGTTGTCAAAGCCCTCGCGCATCGCAGCCAGCATGCGGGCCGAGGGGCAGAGCTCGGGGTGGGCCAGGCGCTGAGCCACGCGATCCAGGGCGTCCCGGTAGGCGCGCCCACCGTGGGCAGCGTCCAGCGCGTCGGCCTGTTCGGCACAGCTGACCATGATGTCGCGCGCCCAGTCGGCCAGGCTGCGCTGCCCACCCTGCCAGTGCTCCAGCATCAGGCCGGGCTCACGGCCGCGGGCGGCCACGGCATGCTGGTTGCGCGCGTTCGAGGCGATCTCGGCGGGTGTGTCGTTGGGGCTGTCGCTGGTCAGGCAATGCAGCAAGAAGGCGTCCAGCACGCGGATGGTGTCGGCACCGATGCCGACCGGCTCGAAGGGGTCGAGGTCCATCAGGCGCACCTCGATGTACTCCACCCCACGCTCTCGCAGCGCATGCAGCGGCCGCTCGCCCGAGCGGATCACGCGCTTGGCGCGGATGGTGCTGTAGAACTCGTTCTCGATCTGCAGCAGGCTGGTGGAGAGCTGGTTGTAGTCGCCGCCGGGCGTCTGCACGCCGATGGCCTCATAGGCCGGGTACGGCGTGGTAAGCGCTCCCTGCAGCGAGGCGGCATAGCTTTCCAGGCAGTTGTAGCTCACCGCGATGCTGGCCTGGGCGTCGCTCTGGTAGCCCAGCCGCCCCATGCGCAAGGACGTGGCATGCGGCAGATAGAGCGTGCTGGCTGACAGACGCTCCAGGCCGTGCTCGCGGCCGGCCACGAAGCTCTGGCACAGCGCCGGGCTGGCGCCGAAGAGATACAGCAGCAGCCACCCCTCGCGGCGGAAGTTGCGGATCACGCCGAGATAGCCGTCGGTGCCCACACCGGGGATGGACCAGTTGTAGTGGATGCCGGAGATGGTCTGCATGCGGCGGCCATAGCGCTGGCCCAGGCCCATGCGGTAGACGCTCTTGGCCCGGCCGACATTGCTGCTGCCGTAGCGGCCGATGGGAATGGTTTCGTCGGTCGGCAGGCCGCAGGGCATGGAACCCACCCACAGCCGTTCATCCGCCAGCGCGCGGTAGACGGCCTGGTGGATCTCGGTCAGCTCGGTCAGCACCTCCTCCACACCCGCCTGCACGCCGGTGATGAGCTCGAGCTGGCTCTCGCTGTAATCGGTCGTGATGTGGGGATGGGTCAGCGCGGCGCCCAGGGCGACAGGGTGCGGGGTCAGCGCCAGGCCGCCGCCGGGCAGGGCCCGCAGGCTTTCCTTCTCGATGCCGCGGCGGATGCCGAGCAGGGTCTCTTTGTTGTTCATGGCGTCCGGGGACCGGAAATTGGGCCGAAACGGTAGCAGAAGCGCGCTACAGCCGCCCAGGCACGCCCTTTACCACGCGGTTACAGCTGCCCCGGCATGTCCATGTCGGCCAGGCTGGGTCGCAGGTCGTGCGCGCCCGCCTGGATGCCTTCGTGGTGGCTGAGGTAGAGCGACACGTCGTAACGCTCCAGCCAGCCGACGGCGCGCAGCTTGTCGAGCACCGGCCCCTTGACCTCGGAGAACTCCAGCCGCAGGCCCTCCGCGGCCAGCGCCGCATGCAGTTCCTGCAGCGCCACCAGGCCCGAGACGTCGATGTGGTTGACCGGGGCCATCAGCATCAACACCCGCCGGGGCTGGCCCACGAAGGCGCGGTGGTCGCGCACATGGGCCATGACCGCATCGCCCAGGCCCCGCGCATTGGTGAAGACGAGGCTCTCGTCCACCCGCAGCCCCACCACCTCGGGCTGGCATTCGACCGCATAACGCTCGATGTTGCGGTAGTGCTGGGTGCCGGGCACGCGGCCGATGCGCGCCACGTGCGGCCGCGCGGTGCGCTGGATGAGCAGCGCGACCGACCCCACCACGCCGATGGCCAGCGCCGCCGCGATGCTCCACAGCAGCACCGCCGCGGTGACCGCGGCCATCAGCAGCCCTTCGGCGGGTGCATAACGCCACGCATCGCGGTAGGGCTGCAGCGAAAAGCCGCCCAGCACCGCCACCACGATGGTGGCCGCCAGCACCGGCTTGGGCAGATGCGCCAGCGGCCCGGCCAGCATCAGCATGGCCAGGGCCATGAAGACCGCCACGAACACCAGGCTCCAGCGGGTGCGCGAACCTGCTTCGTGCAGCAGGATGCTGCGCGAAAAGCTCCCCGCCACGGGCATGCCACCGCTGACCGCCGCCACCAGGTTGGCTGCGGCCAGGCCGCGCATCTCAGCCGCCGGCAGCAGCTTCTCACCGCGCCGCTGGGCCAGCGACTCCGACACCGCCAGGCTCGACACGAAGCCCATCAGCGCCACCAGAGCGGCCGACGGCAGGAGTTGCAGCCACAGGCCCGGCTCCAGCGGCGGCCACCCGAGCGGCAAGGCCAGCGACGGCAGCGCCCCCACCTGGGCCACACCCTGCGCTGCCGGCGTGAAGGCCGACAGCCCCATGGCCACCAGCAGCAGCAGCAGCGGCGCCAGCCGGGCCAGCAGCGGCAGGCCGACGCGACGCGAGACCAGCAGCAGGCCGATGGCCGCCGCACCCCAGACGGCGCTCTGCCAGCGCCAGCCGCCGTGCGCAGCGGACGCGATCAGGTCCGGCAAGGTAAAGCCTGCTGCCGCGCTGCCCAGCAGCACGGGCAACTGGCCCGCCGCAATCATCAGCGTCGCGCCGTTTTCAAAGCCGCGCAGGGCGGGTACCGACAGCAGCGACGCGAGTGCATCCAGCCGCAGCAGCGCCGCCAGCGCCAGCACCCCGCCAACCTCCGCCGCCAGCACCAGCGCCCCCGCTTCGGGGCTGACGCCCGCCGGCAGGCCACCCAGGGCCTGCGCGATCATCAGCGCCAGCACGGCCACCGGCCCCAGGCCCAGCACCGGGCTGGAGCCGAGCGCCGCATAGGCCAGCAACGGCAGCAGGCTGGCATACAGGCCCACCTGGGGCGGCAGACCGGCCAGCATGGCGTAGGCCAGGCTTTGCGGAATCAGCAGCACGGCCACCACGGCGCCAGCCATGAGGTCGGCACGCCAGGTGCTCGGGAGCGGCCGCCTCATGGTTGCCACGTTCAACGATCCACCTTGATGCCCGAAACCTCGAGCACGCGCGCCCACTTGGCTGTCTCGCTGGACATGAGCGCCGCCAGGCCGGCCGCGCCCGTGCCTTGCACCACGAGGCCGCGCTGGGTGAGCCGTTCCCTCAGCATCGGGTTGGCGAGCGCCGCCACGCAGTCGCGCTGCAGCCTGGCCACCTGGTCGGCCGGCTGGCTGCTCGGCGCGAACAGGCCTGCCCAGGCGCTGGCCTCATAGCCCTTCAAGGCCGGCCCCCCCGCCTCGGCGAGCGTGGGCAGCTCCGGCAGGCTCGGGCTGCGGCTGGCGGTCGTCACGCCCAGAGCCAGCAGCTTGCCGGCGCGGATCTGCGGCAGCGCCGTGGGCAGGGCGTCGAACATCAGGTCCATGTTGCCGGCCACCACATCCTGCTGGGCCGATCCGGTGCTGCGGTAGGGAAAGTGCAGCATGTAGGTCTGCGTCAGGCGCTTGAACAGCTCGCCCGCAAGATGGGTGGGCGTGCCGTTGCCGCCGGACGCGATGTGCAGCCGACCGGGCTGGGCGGTTGCGGCATGGATGAGGTCGGTCAACCGGCGCACGCCCAGGCTCTGGGCCACCGCGGGGTTCATGACCAGCACCAGCGGCACCGTGGCGACGAGGCAGACCGGGGCGAAGTCGCGCACCGGGTCGTAGGGCAGGCGGCGCGACAGCAGCGGGTTGATCACATGGGTGCTGACGCCGGCCATCAGGAAGGTGTGGCCGTCACTGGCCCCTGCCACTTCGGCACTGCCGATATTGCCTCCGGCGCCCGCCCTGGCTTCCACCGTCACCGGCTGGCCCAGGCTGCGCTGCAGCTCGGGTGCCAGCAGCCGCATGGCGACCTCGCTCGCCCCGCCGGCCGGAAAGGGCACCACGATGCGCAGCGGGCGCTGGGGCCACGCGGGCGCGCTGACCGGCTGGGACCACGCAGAAGGGGCGGAAGAAGCGGCCGCGGAGGCGGTCAGGCTGATCAGCAACTCCCGGCGCCGCAGCGGAACAAGCGGCCATCCGGGGGGCCGTGCGGGAATCATGTCGGACCAGGCAGTTGGCGGAGTTGGACCTGCCCATTGAAGCAGGCCGCATCAAAGTCTTGCAGCAGAGCCGCGAGCATATCCGCGTTGGGCGCCTCCACCGCCGTGATGCCGACCCCGCGGTTGCGGCCCTCGGCCTTGGCCTTGTAGAGCACCATGTCGGCCCAGTTGACCGCCTGCTCCCAATGCAGGCGCAGCTCGGCCCCGGCCGCGCCGCCGAGCGGGAAGCTGGCAAAGCCGATGGAGGCGGTCACGCGCAAGGGCCCGACCGGCGTGTCGATGGTCTGCCCACCGATGCCGCGCAGCACGCGGTCGGCCATCAGCGCGAGATCCTCGCCCGGCAAGGATGGCGAGAACACCAGGAACTCCTCGCCCCCCCAGCGCACCACCAGGTCGGACTCCCGCACCGCCGCGCGGATGCGGCGGGCCACCTCGACGATCACCGCATCGCCCGCGGCATGACCGTGCCAGTCGTTGATGTTCTTGAAGTGATCGATGTCGATCATCATCAGCGCGCCCGCGAAACCGTCGTCGGGCTGCTCGCGGGTGCGCTGGTCCATGACCGACAGGAAGTGGCGGCGATTGGACAGATCGGTGAGCGGGTCGCGCTCGCTTTGCGCACGCAGCAGGCGCTGATTGGCCGTCAGGCGCGCCTGCGCGCGCCGCATGCGCACCAGCGTGACGACCACCAGGCCCAGCGAGAGCAGCAGCAGCGCCCCCACCGCAAAGCCCACCTTCTGCGCGAGCTGCTGGTTGGCGAGCTGCTGGTCCTTGAGCTGGCCGTCGCGGGCCAGCAGGTCGAGATCGCGCTGCTTGGCGGCGCTGTCGTACTTGCGCCCCAGTTCCTCCAGTGCGGCCGCCCGGTTGCGCTCGTTGGCACGGTCGGTGAGCTCACGCTCGGCGTGCAGCGCCGTGAGCGCCTCCTTGAACTGCCCGGCCTCGGCCCAGGTGTCGGCCAGTTCGCGCAGCTCGCGCGCGCGCAGCACGAAGTCGCTCGGGTCCACGCCAAACTCGCTGACCCGCGTCAGCTCCAGGCGCGCCTGCTCGAACTGCCGCAGCTTGATGTGAGCCACCGCCAGGTTGTGGTGCAGGCTGCGCTCGTAGAAGCGGTCGCCGAAGCGCTGCAGCACCGGCAGCGCGCGCTGGCCGGCAGCCAGGGCTTCCTTCAACATGCCCTGGTGCATGTAGGAGTCGACCAGGTTGGAGCGCAGCACTGCGGCCAGATGCGGCGCGTCGGCCTGCTCGGCCAGCAGCAGGCCGGCCTCGAAGGCGCTGCGCGCGGCGGCCATGTCACGGGCGCGGCGCTCGATCGCGCCCTCGTAGTTGCGCACCCGCGCGCCGGCCACCAGGTCGCCGGCAGCCTCGGTCTCGGCGGCGCGCAGCTCGGCGCGGGCCGCGTCAATCTTGTCCTGCGACTGCAAGGCCACGGCGAGCATGCCGAGGCTGACGGCCGCGAGATGCTTGTCTTCACCGCCGCGCGCCAGCGCCAGGCTGCGGCGCGATGAACTCTCGGCGAGCGCGAACGCACCCTGGGCGTACTGCTCGCGCTGCTGCAATCGCAGGGCCTCCCAGGCGCTGCGGAAGTCGCATCCCAGCTCGCGCACCGCGCGCCGCTCGTCGCCCTGCGGGCAGCGCTTGTCGAACTCGTTGAGCGCCCGAAGCGCCAGCGGCGCGGCCGGCTTGCCGGCACGCTCCAGCGCCAGCGCCCGCAGCAGCCAGCTGGCGCCTGCACCGTCGGTCTGGGTCATCAGCTGTTCGGCAACGGCTTCGGCCGCGTCGGCCCGGCCCGCCAGCAGCAAGATGCGGCCACGCGCCAGCAGCCAGGCCGCCTCGCGCGGCTGGCCGTGATGGGCCTGGGCCGGCCAGCGCTGCTGCAGCTCGGCCAGCATGGCCTCGGGCGCGTCGTAGGCGCGGCGGGTGATCTGCGCGAGCAACGCGTCCTCGGCCAGGGTGTCGGTCGCGGCTGCCGCCAGCGACGACGCCACCAGCAAAGCCGCCCCGAGGATCATGGCGGGCCAACGCCTCATGCGCCGAACTCCCGGGGCATCAACTCGCCCGCGCCGCTGCTGCGAAAGGTCTGCGGCCCCGACAGCGCCAGCAGCCCGACCTGCCCCTCGGCCCAGGCTGCTTCGAGCCGGGCCGTCAGTTGCGCGGCCGCCAGCACGTCCGCGGCCTCGATGCGCTCCACGCCGTAGGCCTTGTTGCGGCCATGCGCCTTGGCGAGATACATCACGGTGTCCACCAGATCGATGGCCCGCTCCCAGGACAGGCGCAGGCCGTGCGGCGGCACGGGCAGGCTGACGAAACCGATGGACGCTGTCACGGGGATGCTGCGGCCGTCCTGCACCACGGGGCGGCCGCCAATGAGGTCGAGCAGGCGCTGGGCGAGCTGGGCCCCGAACTGCGGCTCATGGCTGCGGGCCACGATCAGGAACTCCTCACCGCCCCAGCGCACGATCAGGTCGTCTTCGCGCACGGCCTCGCGCAGCCGGCTGGCGATGTCGATCAGCACCGTGTCGCCCGCGGCATGGCCGTAGCTGTCGTTGATGCGCTTGAAGTGGTCGATGTCGATCAGGAAGACGCTGGCGGCCAGGCCCTCGCCGCTGGACAGGCTCTTGATGGCCGCCTGGAAGTGCCGCCGGTTGGCCAGCCCGGTCAGCGGGTCGGTCTCGCTCTGGCGCTTCAGCGAGGCGTTGCTGTGCGCCAGGGCCTCGTTGGTGCGGCGCACGCGGCGGAACACCTGCCACAGCAGGCCCAGCGACACCAGCACGCAGCCGCCCAGCGCGGCCCACAGCATCAGGGCCAGGTTGCGCTGATGGACCTGCTCGGCCTTGAGGGCGTTGTCGCGGTTGAGCAGCTCGATGTCTCGCGCGCGCTGCTCGGCATCCTGGCGCTCCTGGGCTTCCAGCAGCAGCTTGCGCGTCTCGTCGCGCAGCACGCGCTCGCTGACGCGCCGGTGCTCGCGGTAGGCTGCCACGGCGCCGGGCAGGTCGCCGGCACGCTCCAGGTAGCCGGCGAGCTCCTCCCAACCGGCCGACGCATAAGACAGCGCCCCCTGCTGCTCGTCCAGCGTGTTGCCGGCGCGCACGTCGTCACGGCCTTCGGCCACGCGGCCGAGCGCGATCTTGGCCAGGCCGATGTTGGCCCGCGCCACGCTCTCGGCGCTGCTGTTGCGGCTGCTGCGCGCCAGCGGCAGGGCCTGCTCGGCCAGCTCCAGCGCCCGGGCCCAGTGCCCCTGGCGCAGATGATGGTCGGCGAGATTGGCCAGCCCCAGGGCACGCACGGAGTCGGAATCGGCACGCTGGGCCTGCTCCAGCGCATCGGTGTAGGCCTGCAAGGCGATGCCGGGATCGCTGTCGCCCGAGTACACGATGCCCCGCATCGTGTAGACCCGGTTCAGCGTGACCGGATCGGGGTCTTTCTGGGCCTCGGTGAGGGCCTGGGCGATGAGCTGGCGGGCGCGCGCGGGCGTGTCGGCACGGTTGGAGGTGAAGGCCAGCTCCATGAGGCTGAGCGCCACGCGCCAGGGCTGGCCCATCTGCTCGCCCAGGCGCTGCGCGGCGTGGCCGTTGTTCAACGCACTGTCGAGTTCGCCGGAGTCGCTGCAGATGGCCGCCATCTGGTCGTGATAGCGCCAGCGGAACACCGGCCCGGCGGCAGCAAGCTGGGTGGCGTCCACGGCCAGCAGGCCCTTGCGGGCTTCACGCAGGTCACCCTGGGCACGCAGGTACTCGGCGGTGGCCGTGGCGGCGGCGACCACGGCGTTGGGCCGCAAGGCTCCCGCGGGCCAGTCACGCAGTTGCTGCACGAGCTGCTCGCTGAGGCCGCGGTCGCGCGACAGGCCAGCCAGGTGAGCCCGCAGCGCCAGCACCTCCAGCTCCGCCGCGCTGCCGGGCGCCACGTCCCGGGCCAGGGCTCGCAACTCACGCTCCAGCGGCACCGGACGGGCGCGGGCGGCCCGCTCGACACGGTCCAGCTCACGACCGAGCTGCGCGTGCTGGGCGGCCGACGCTGCCTCGGCAGGCGCCGGCACGTCGTCACGCGCGGGAGAACAGGCACACAACGCCACCAGCGCGGCCAAAGCCGCGCACAGCGTCGATCGTGAAGCCTGAGAGAGTTGCATCAAGGATGGGGCCTGGCGATCCTGACGCCCGGCAGGCCCATTTCAGCGCGGTTCGGCACGCCCGCCACGCCAGATGCCACCGGGGAGCGTTGAAATTGCACGTTACCGACCCTCAGGCCGGTTGTGCAGCCCCGGGGTTGTAACCGCGCGGCACCGCCCCGAGCAGGCGCTGCGTGTAGGCTTCACGCGGCGACCGGATCAAGACCTCGGTGGGCGCCTGCTCGACCACGTCGCCGTTCTGCATCACCAGCACCTCGTCGGAAATGAACTTCACCACGGCCAGGTCGTGGCTGATGAAGATGTAGCTCAGGCCGAATTCGTCCTGCAGGTCGCGCAGCAGGTTCAGCACCTGCGCCTGCACCGACACATCCAGCGCCGACACCGCCTCGTCCAGCACCAGCACTTCCGGCTGCAGGGTCAGGCAGCGGGCGATGGCGATGCGCTGGCGCTGGCCACCGGAGAACTCGTGCGGGTACTTGGCCATGGCGGCTTCGTCCAGACCCACGCGCTGGAGCAGCGCCACCGCGCGCGCATCACGCTCGGCGGCATCCTTGCCGATGCCATGGATCTCCATCGGCTCGCGCAGGGTCTGGCCGATGGTGAAGCGCGGGTTCAGCGAGGCGTAGGGGTTCTGGAACACGACCTGGATGCGCCGGCGCATCTGCTGCCAGTCAGCGCCACTGAGCTTGAGCAGGTCACGCCCCTCGAACAGCACCTGGCCGCCGGTGGGCTCGTGCAGGCGCAGCAGCGTCAGGCCCATGGTGGTCTTGCCAGAGCCCGACTCGCCCACCACGCCCAGCGTGTAACCCTTGCGCAGCTTGAAGTTCACGCCCTTCACGGCCTTGAACTCGCGCTTGCCGAAGAGGCCGTCCTTGAGCCAGAAGCTCTTCTGCAGTCCCGTGACCTCCAGCAGCACCGGGGCCTCAGGGTCCTTGGCCCGCGCCTGGCCGGCGGCGCTGCGGCCGGCGATGTGGTCGTCGATGACCGTCAGCCGCGCCGGGTTCTCGGTCAGCGAGGGCCGGCAGGCGAGCAAGGCCTTGGTGTAGGCGTCCTGCGGGTCGCTGAAGATGCGCTCGACCGGCGCGCTCTCGCGCACCTGCCCGTGGCGCATGACCACGACGTGATCAGAGATCTCGCCCACCACGCCCAGGTCGTGCGAGATGAACAGCAGGCTCATCTTGTGCGTCTGCTTGAGCTTGGCCATCAGCTCCATGACCTGGCGCTGGATGGTCACGTCCAGCGCCGTGGTGGGCTCGTCGGCGATCAGCAGCTTCGGCGCGCAGGCCAGGGCGACGGCGATCATCACCCGCTGCTGCTGGCCGCCCGACATCTCGTGCGGAAAGGCCGACAGGCGCCGCTTGGGCTCCGGGATGCCCACTTCGTGCAGCAGCTCCTCGGCGCGCACCAGGGCCTGGCGGCGTGTCATGCCCATGTGCTTCATCAGCGGCTCGCAGATTTGCGTGGCCACGTTGAAGACCGGGTTGAGCGAGCTCATCGGGTCCTGGAAGACGCAGGCGATGTCCTTGCCACGAATGGCCTGCAGCTCGCGCAGGCCCGTCTGCAGCAGGTCGCGGCCCTGGAACAGGATGCGACCCTCGCGCTCGGCATTGGTCGGCAGCAGGTTGAGCACCGACATGGCGGTCACGCTCTTGCCCGAGCCCGATTCACCCACCAGCGCGACCGTGCTGTTCTCGGGCACGTCGAAGCTCACGCCCTTGACGGCCAGCTGGCGTTGCATGACGCCGTCGACACGGCCCATGCGGAAGGCGACCTTGAGGTCCTGGATGCTCAGCAACATAAATGTCCCAGTCAGTTGGGGTCAGAGCGACTCGCTACGCTCGGGCGGTCTGACCCGCAATTACTCAAGACCCCGCAGCTTGGGGTCAAGCGCGTCGCGCAGCGCGTCGGTGAACAGCGCGAAGGCGGTGACGAACACGGCCATGAAGGCCGTCACGGCGGCGAGCTGCCACCAGTAGCCGAGGATCATCTCGTTCTGGGCTTCGGCCAGCATCGTGCCCCACGACACCTGATCCACGCTCACGCCCAGCCCGAGGTAGCTCAGGATGACTTCGCTCTTGATGAAGCTGACCACGTGCAGTGACAGCTGCACCAGCGCCACGTGCGACACATTCGGCAGGATGTGCTTGAACATGCGCGACCACTGGCTCGCACCGATCGCCTCGGCCGAGCGCACGTACTCGCGCACCCGGTGCTTCATGAACTCGGCGCGCACCAGCCGGTAGATGCCCGTCCAGCCCGTGAAGGCCAGGATGCACACCACCGCGCCGATGCCCCGCGGGAAGATGGCTGCGAACGCGAAAATCAGCAGGATGGTCGGGATGGCGGTGAAGACGTTGTAGACCCACTCCAGGAAGTCGCCCACCTTGCCGCCGAAGAAGCCCGACAGCGCCCCCAGCACCGTGCCGATCAAGGTGGCGACCAGTGCTGCCGCCAGGCCCACGACGATGGACACCTCGGCGCCCTTGATGACCTTGGCCAGCACGTCGCGGCCCAGGCGGTCGCCGCCCAGCGGCAGGGTCTCGGCCCGGACGATCTCCTCGGTCTTGAAGGCCTTGGCACGCTCGGCCCATTCGGCATAGCGCGGTGCGAGGGGGTCGATGTCGGTCAGGTCGACGTTGGGGCCCTTGGGCGACACGATGGCACCGGTGTCCTCGGCCGGCTGCGGCCCGAGCACGGTGGGTGGCGCATTGGGCACACCCACTTCCTTCTGCCAGCCGGCTGCGATGAGGTCGGTCGCGGCCAGCAGCACCAGCACGAGGAAGAAGCCGACGATGGCCATGCAGACCATGCCGACGCGGTCGGTCTTCAGCCGCCGCCAGGAGGCGGCCCAGACGCCGCCGGAGGAGTTGGAAGCCATGCTCATTTCAGAACCACTCGGGGGTCGACGAGCTTGTAGAGGAGGTCCACGAGCAGGTTGAAGGTCATCGTGAGCGCGGCCAGGTAGATGGCGAAGGCCTGCAGCACGGGATAGTCACCGCGATTGACCGCCAGCAGCAGTTCGCGGCCCAGGCCCGGGATGGAGAAGAACACTTCGATCAGGAAGCTGCCCACCAGCACGCCGGGCAGCAGCACCGAGACATTGGTGAGGATGGGGATCATGGCGTTGCGCAGCACATGCTTGAGCAGCACGGTGCGCTCGGTCAGGCCCTTGGCGCGGGCGGTGCGCACGTAGTCGTGCCCGATCTCGTCCAGGAAGAAGCTGCGGTACAGCCGGATCTGCGGCGCCAGCGACACCGCCACCGCCACCAGGATGGGCAGCGGCGCGTAGGTGGTGAGGTTGGTCCAGTGGTTGGCCGTCCAGCCCTGCACCGGGAACCAGCCCAGGCGGAAGGCGAACAGGTACTGCGCCAGGATCACGTACACCAGCAGCGAGATGGACACCGCCACCGTCGTGCAGACCATCACCGCGCGGTCGGTCAGGCTGCCGCGCACGGTGGCCACGGCCAGCGCGAACGGGATGGCCAGCACCACTTCGAGGATGAGGATGGGTACCGTCACCGTCAGCGTGGCCGGCAGGCGGGTGGCGAACAGGTTGGCCACCGACTCGTTGGTGGCCCAGCTCTTGCCCCAGTCGAAGGTGACGATCTGCTTGATGAAGATGTAGAGCTGCTCCCAGACCGGCTTGTTCAGGCCGAGCTGTTCGCGGATCGATTCGATCTGCTCGGGGCTGGCGTTCAACCCCCCAAGGATCACGGAAGGATCACTTCCAAAATACTTGAACAAAAAGAACACGAGCAGCACGACGCCGAGCAGGGTCGGGATCATCTGCCACACGCGCCGGATCAGATAGGCCGCCATCGAGGACTCCAGTGGGGCACCAAACAACCAGGCACACCGCGGGTGACACGGGCAGCCTGGACAAAAAGCGGGGCGGAGTCTATGCGAGCGCAGGGCCTGCGGGCATGCCGGTTTCACTAGACTCCGCCACTTCGTTCGAACCCCCTTGCCCGAAATGAAGCTGCCCGTCCTGATCTGCGCCCTGCTGCTGAGCTGCGCCCTGCCCGGTGTCCAGGCCCAGGCCCCCGCACCGCAGAAGGTGCTGCGCTACGCCTTCAAGGTGGCCGAGACCGGCTTCGATCCGGCGCAGATCACCGACAGCTATTCCAAGGCCATCGCCGCGGGCATCTTCGACGCGCCGCTGGAGTACGACTTCGGCGCCCGCCCCTTCAAGCTGCGGCCGGCCACGCTGACCGAGATGCCCGAGATCAGCGCTGACTTCAAGACCATCACCATGCGGGTCAAGCCCGGCATCTACTTCGCCGACGACCCGGCCTTCAAGGGCCAGAAGCGCGAACTGACCGCGGCCGACTACGTCTACAGCGTCAAGCGCCACTACGACCCCAAGTTCAAGAGCGGCAACCTCTACATCCTGGAGAACGCCAAGATCCTCGGCCTGTCGGAACTGCGTCGTGACCTGATGAAGGCCAAGAAGCCCTTCGACTACGACCGCGAGGTGGAAGGCCTCAAGACCCTGGACCGCTACACCTTCCAGATCAAGCTCGGCGTGCCCGACCCGCGCTTCGTCTACCAGTTCAGCGACGCCGGCTTCCTGGGCGCGGTGGCGCGCGAGGTGGTGGAGTTCTACGGCGACAAGATCATGGAGCACCCGGTGGGCACCAATGCCTACCGCCTGGCCGAGTGGCGGCGCAGTTCGCGCATCGTGCTCGACAAGAACCCCAACTTCCGCGAGGTGCGCTACGCCGAGACCGCGCCGCCCGATGCCAGCGAGCAGCTCAAGGCCGAAGTTGCCGCGCTGCAGGGCCGCAAGCTGCCGCTGGCTGATCGCGTCGTCATCGACATCATCGAAGAGGCGCAGCCGCGCTGGCTGTCCTTCCTGCGCGGCGAGGCCGATGTGATCGAGGAGGTGCCCATCGATTTCGCCGGCGTGGCCATGCCCGGCAACCACCTGGCGCCCAACCTCGCCAAGCAGGGCATCACGATGACGCGCTACCCGCGCGCCGACATCTCGGTCAGCTACTTCAACATGGAAGACCCGGTGGTGGGCGGCTACACCCCGGAGAAGATCGCGCTGCGCCGCGCCATCAACCTCGCGGTGGACCTGGACAAGGAGATCCGCCTCGTGCGCCGCGGCCAGGCGCTCAAGAGCCAGGGGCCCATCCCGACCACCGTGTTCGGCTACGACCCGGCCTTCAAGTCGGAGATGACCGAGTACAGCGTGCCCAAGGCCCGTGCCCTGCTCGACATGTACGGCTACAAGGACCGCGACGGCGACGGCTGGCGCGAACAGCCCGACGGCAGTCCGCTGTCCATCGAGTACTCGACGCTGGCCGACGGCGAGCGCCGCCAGCTGGCCGAGCAATGGCAGAAGAACATGGCGGCCATCGGCATCCGCATGACCTTCAAGATCGGCAAATTCCCCGAGCAGCTCAAGGCCGCCAATGCCGGCAAGCTGCAGATGTGGGGCGTTGGCTGGGTGGGCACCACGCCCGATGGCGACACCTTCCTGGCCCTGGGCTCGGGCAAGGCCAAGGGCTTTGCCAACAAGCCGCGCTTCGAGCTGGCCGCATTCGACGCCCTCTACGAAAAGCAGAAGGCCCTGCCCGACGGCCCCGAGCGCCAGGCCCTGATGACCGAAGGCCAGCGCCTGCTGGTGGCCTACGCACCGTACAAATTTCACGTTCACCGCATCTGGACCGACATGGCGCAGCCGTGGGTGAAGGGCTACAGCCGCAACATCTTCGTGCGAGATTTCTGGAAGTACATCGACGTGGACCCCGCGGCCCAACCCAAATCCAGTTCATGAAGACCCTGCTTGCCACCCTGGCCACCGCGCTGGCGCTGGCACTCCCCGCGGGCGCTGCCGAACCGGCGACGCCCACCAAGACGCTGCGTTATGCCTTCCTGATTGCCGAGACGGGTTTCGACCCGGTGCGGCTGTCGGACATCTATTCGCGCACGATCACGGCGCATATCTTCGAATCGCTCTACACCTACGACCCGCTGGCCCGGCCGAGCCGCATCGTGCCGCTGGTCGCCGCGGGCGAGCCCGAGATCAGCCCCGACTTCAAGACCTTCCGCTTCAAGATCCGCCCCGGCATCTACTTTGCCGACGACCCGGCGTTCAAGGGCAAGCGGCGCGAGGTCACCGCGCAAGATTTCGTCTACAGCATCAAGCGCTACGCCGACCCGGCCAACAACGCCCAGGGCTGGGTGGCCTACGAAGACGCCGGCATCGTGGGGCTGGCCGAGCTGCGCAGCCAGGTGATCAAGAGCAAGAAGCCCTTCCCCTACGACACGGAGGTGGCGGGCCTGAAGGCGCTGGACCGCTACACCCTGCAGGTCAAGACAGAGGAGCCCCGCCCGCGGCTGGTGGAATCGATCTTTGCCGGCAACGACCTGTATGGCGCCGTGGCGCGCGAAGTGGTGGAGTTTTACGGCGACCGGATCGCCGAGCATCCGGTGGGCACCGGCCCCTTCATGCTCACCGCGTGGCGACGCAGCTCGCAGATGGTGCTGGAGCGCAACCCGGCCTACCGCGAGCGCCTCTACGACGCCCAGCCGGCGCCCGACGATGCCGAAGGCCAGGCCGTCCTGGCCAAGTTCAAGGGCCGACGCCTGCCCATGGTGGACCGCGTGGTGGTGGACGTCATCGTCGAGCGACAACCGCGCTGGCTGGCGTTCCTGAACAACGAGCACGACTTCATCGAGCGCGTGCCCGAGGAGTTCATCACCCAGGCGGCCCCCGGCGGCAAGCTGGCACCCAACCTCGCCAAGCGTGGCATGCAGGCGCTGTTCACGCTGGCGCCGGATGTCTCGCTGACCTGCTTCAACATGGAAGACCCGGTTGTCGGCGGCATGACGCCCGACAAGATCGCACTGCGCCGCGCCCTCTCGCTGGCCTACGACGTGCGGCGGGAGATCGTGCTGGTGCGCCGCGGCCAGGCGGTGCCGGCGCAAAGCCCCATCAAGCCGCACACCACCGGCTTCGACCCCAACTACAAGAGCGAGATGGGCGACTACGACCCGGCCCGTGCCAAGGCCCTGCTCGACATGTATGGCTATGTCGACAAGGACGGCGACGGCTGGCGCGACATGCCCGATGGCAGCCCGCTCGTGCTGACGCGCAACACGCAGTCCGATTCGCTCAGCCGCGGCATCGACGAACTCTGGGACAAGGCACTGCGCGCGATTGGCATCAAGCTGCAGCTCAAGATTCAGCAGTGGCCCGAGAACCTGAAGGCCGCCCAGGCGGGCAACTACCAGATGTGGCCGGTGGGCTCGACGGCCTCTCAGCCGGATGGCCTGGGCATCGTGCAGCGCTACTACGGCCCGGCCAGCGGCACCCAGAACCTGCCGCGCTTCAAGTTCGCGCCGCTGGACGAGCTCTACGACCGCATGCAGGCCATGCCCGACGGTCCGGAGCGCGAGGCGCTGTTCAAGGAGGTCAAGCGCATCGCGGCGGTCTATCTGCCCTACAAGGTGCACGTGCACCGCATCATCACGGACATCGAGCAGCCGTGGATGACCGGCTACCGGCGCCCGCTGTTCTGGCTGGACTTCTGGCAGTACGTCGACATCGACCCCAGCAAGCAGCCCGTCCGCTGATTTGCGCCGGTGCATCCTGCGCATTTGTCGGTCTGTCGCACGAGGCTGGCCCGCAGTGGCCCAAGCGTTAGGCTTCGCTCCATCAACACCGAGAGGAGCCCGACATGAACGACGCCGACGAACTCGCCAAACTGGCCGACCTGCATGCCCGCGGCGTGCTGAACGACGAGGAATTCGCCAAGGCCAAGGCCCGCGTGCTGAGTGGCCAGGGCAGCCCGGCTGGCGCCTACGCCGGCAGCAGCACCAGCCCGAACGTGGGTGCGGTCAACGGCCTGCGCCGCTCGCGCATGGACCGCTGGCTCGGCGGCGTCTGCGGCGGCGTGGCCCGCGCCACCGGCCTGGACTCCTGGGTCTGGCGCCTGATCTTCACGGTGCTCTTCCTGGCGTTCGGCAGCGGCATCCTGCTGTACATCCTGCTCTGGATCTTCGTGCCGGAAGAGTGAGCCCACCCCCTACGGCCTGACGGCCGCCCCCTCAAGGGGGCACGCCAGGCCGACCGGCGAAGCCGGATCGGCCGGCGTTGCTGGAGGGGTCGGCCCCGGGGGCCTCCTGTTGTTGGGCGGTATGCTGGGCTGACAACACGGAGACAGCGGATGAAGCAGCTTGCCGGGCTGGATGCCAGCTTCCTGTACCTTGAAACCCCGCAGATGCCGATGCATGTCGGTGCGCTGCATGTGCTGGAGCTGCCGGCCGACGACGACGGCGATTTCGTCGAGGATCTGCGGGAGCACATGCGGGCGCGGCTGCCGCTGCTGCCGGCGCTGCGGCGCAAACTGCTGGCGATGCCGCTGGGCCTGTCCAACCCGGGATGGGTGGAAGCCGACCCCGACCTCGAAGACCACATCGTCGAGATCCCGCTGCCCGAAGGCAGTGGCATGGCGGAGCTGGAAGCGCAAGTGGGCGCGCTGCATCCGGTGCTGCTGGACCGCAGCCGGCCGCTGTGGAAGTTCCATGTCTTCACGGGCCTGGCGCCCGGCCCTGACGGTGAGCGACGCGTGGCCCTCTACACGCAGCTGCACCACGCCGCAGTCGACGGCCAGGCCGCGGTGGCGCTGGCCCAGGTCATCCTGGACCTGAGCCCCGAACCGCGCCCGGTGGAGGCGCTGGCGGCCCGTGGCAAGAAGCGCGGCCAGATCGGCACCGTCGGGCTGCTGCGCGCGGCCGTCTCGCAGCAGTGGCAGCAAACGGTCAAGCTCGCCCGCTCGCTGCCTGGTGCGGCCGGCATCCTCGGGCAGATGGCCGCGGGCTATGTGGGCGGCGCGGCGGCAGGCGCCTCGGTGGCCAGGCTGCGCCAGCTGCTGGCTGACGTGGCCACGCAGACCACGGCCGTGGTGCGCGGCCGCACGGCGGTGTCCAGCCTCGGGCCGGCGCCGCGCACGCGCTTCAACGTGAGCCTGTCGGCCACGCGCTCCTTCGCCGGCGTCACGCTGCCGCTGGCCGCGCTGAACCGCACCCGGCGTCTGCACGGTGCGAGCCTGAACGATGCCGTGCTCTTCGTCATCGGCGGCGCGTTGCGGCGTTACCTGACCAAGCACGGCCCGCTGCCGCGCAAGTCCCTCATCGCGGCCGTGCCGGTGTCCACCCGGGCCGCGGGCGACACCACATCCAACAACCAGGCCACCATGACCCTGATGAGCCTGGGCACCCACCTCGCCGACCCGGCGGAGCGCCTGGCGCATGTGATGGCCGCCAGCCACGCGATGAAGGCGCAGATGGCCCAGCTCAAGAGCCTGATGCCGACCGACTTCCCGAGCCTGGGCATCCCGTGGCTGATGCAGGCCGGCGCGCTGCTCTACGGCCGCGCCAAGGTGGCGGAGAAGCTGCCGGTCATCGCCAACGTCGTCATCTCCAACGTGCCCGGGCCACAGGTGCCGCTGTATCTGGCCGGTGCACGCATGCTGACCAACTACCCGGCCTCGATTGCGGTGCACGGCCTGGCGCTGAACGTGACCGTGCAGACCTACGACCAGTCCCTGGACATCGGCCTGATGGCCTGCGGCGAGGCCCTGCCCGGCACTGCGGAGCTGGCCGCCTACATCGAGACCGCCTTCATGGAGTTCCAGGCCCTGCCGGTGGCTGCGCCCGAGACCGTGCCCGTCCCAACGGCGCGCAAGGCTGCGGCACGCAAGACACCAGCACGCAAGGCGACCGCTCGCAAGACCGCCACACCCGAGGCGCCTGCCCGCAAGAAGCCGCCCGCGCCCGCCA
>JAIPCJ010000081.1 GCA_021738245.1 Methylotenera sp.
CTGGGGGCCAGCAGGATGCCGCCGTGGCCTGGGGTGCGACGGTGGGCGCGGGTGAGCAGGGTGCTGTCCTCGTTGACCAGCACCGCGTTGCCGAAGATGAAGTCGACGTCGCCCGCGATCAGGCTGTGGCGGATGAGCTGGCGGGCTGGGGCTTGCGGCGCGGGGCGCTTGGCGTAGAGCGTGTCCTGGTGGCCAAGCAGGCGCACGTTCTCCAGCTGGATGCGGTCGCCGGACAGCGTGAGGGCCACAGCCTGCGCGCCGCCGCTCTCGCCCACGCCGGGCGGGTAGGTCTGCCCGCGATGGATGCCGTCCATGGCGTCGTTGGCGATGGTGAGGTGCAGCAACTGCACGTCGTGGCTCTGCACCAGTGCCGTCGTGCTGCCGGCGGTGCCGATGGTGGCCTTGCCGAGTTCGGGCCAGCAGGGGTGGGCGGCCTCGGACTCGCCCTTGGGCTTGCCGGCGTAGCGGCCGTCCACGATCACCACGGCTGCGGCGTCCAGCGGAGAGCCGACCAGGGCCAGCGGCGCCTTGTCCTTGATGCACAGCGGGCCGCGGTAGATGCCGGGCCGGACCTGGATCACCCAGCGCCGGCCGTCCCGGGCCGGTACGCGATCAATGGCGGCCTGCAGCGACTCGCCGGGGCTGACGACCAGGTCTGGCGGTGTGGCGGCGAGGTCGGCCAGCGGTGCCGGCTGCCAGTCACCCAGGTAGGCGGCCACGGTGTGCTGCTGCGCCTGCTCAGCCGACAGCTGCGGCCGGGCCTGGGCCAGGGCCGCGGTCGCGACCAGGCTGGCGAGCAGGGCGACGAGGGGCTTCACAGGTCGGCGAGGTACAGCGCCGGCTCCACACCGTCGGCGCGCTCCTTGTCGCAGCTGAACAGCACCTGCTTTTCGTCCGGCGTGAAGCTGGGATGCGGGTGGGTGACCTGGCGGTTGTCCTTGTAGACGTCCCAGCCGCTGTCGTGGCGTGCGATCTTGCGGGTGGTGGCCTGGCCGCCGCGCAGGTCGAACAGGTGCAGATAGGGGTCGCCCACCAGCATGGCGTTGCTGGCCGTGCTGTCGTGGCTGACCGTGCCGCAGCCGTCGCCGACGATGAGCGTGCCGTCGAAGTTGCTCATCAGGTGCGAGCACTGGGGCATCGCGGTGAGCAGCTTGTTTTCGAGCGTGACCGGGTCGAGGCTGTAGATCCAGCGCTCCGGTGACTTGGCGTTGTAGCTCACGTAGATCATGGCGCTGCCGTCGGGCACCCAGAACTCATGCGTGCAGCTCTCGCCGTCGAGGTGTTCCTTGCCGCAGCGGCGGTGGGTGCCATCCTCGTTGATGAACCACATGCGGGCGTCGATCAGGTCGTGCGGGCCCTCGTGGCAGTAGGCCACGGTGTTGTCGTCGAAGGGCCGGTACTGCGGATGTCCCAGCCAGCCGCGCTGCTCCAGGATGACGCTGCGCTTGCCGGTCTGCAGGTCCACGCTGAAGAGCCGGCACAGCGGCTGCTTGTGGAACATCTCGTTGAATTTCTGCCAGGTGGTCAGCGGGAACCAGTCGGCGGCGGCGATCTCGATGCCGACCATCTTGGTGCAGGCGCTGTTGGCCACCCAGGTGCCATAGCCCACCCAGCCCTCGGGCACGATGTAGACGATCTCCTCGCGCAGGGTGGCGAGCTCGAGCCGGATCAGGTTGCGGTCACCGCGCACGAAGAACACGAAACGGTCGTCCGGGCTCATGAAGGCGCCGAAGGTGTTTTCGCCCGCGCCATCGGTCAGCTGCACGGCGGTCTGCGAGGGCAGATCCAGCAGGTGCAGGTTCCAGTTCGGGCTGGGCTGCGGGCCGAACTCGCCACCGAACATCAGCTTCGTGCCGTCGTTGGTGAAGCACTTCTGATAGAAGTAGTTGCGGTGGCAGGTGACATCAGGCGGCGTCAGCCGCGTGACGCGGGCGCCGGTGTCGGGGTCCTCGCGGGTGAGGAACTGGAACTTGCGTTCGGTGGCTTTCATGGCTCGATCGTCTGCAGTGCCGTGACGCGGTGGTCAGCGGGCCAGCCAGCCACCGTCCACGGCGATGGTGTAGCCGTTGACGTAGTCTGACGCCGGCGAGGCCAGGAACACCACCGGGCCCGCCAGGTCCTCGGGCTTGCCCCAGCGGCCGGCCGGGATGCGCTCCAGGATGGCGCTGTTGCGCTGCTCGTCGGCGCGCAGCTGGGCGGTGTTGTTGGTGGCCATGTAGCCGGGGGCGATGGCGTTCACGTTGATGCCGTGCGACGCCCATTCGTTGGCCATCAGGCGCGTGATGCCCATGACGCCGCTCTTGCTGGCCGTGTACGAGGGCACGCGGATGCCGCCCTGGAAGCTCAGCATGGAGGCGATGTTGATGATCTTGCCGCCGCTGCCCTGGGCCATGAACACCTTGGCCACGGCCTGCGACAGGAAGAACACAGACTTCAGGTTCAGGTCCATCACGTCGTCCCAGTCGGCCTCGGTGAACTTGATCGCGTCTTCGCGGCGGATGATGCCCGCGTTGTTCACGAGGATGTGAACCGCGCCGTTCAGCGCCTTGGCCTGGGCGACCAGGTCGGGGATGCAGCTGACGTCGCCCAGGTTGGCGCGCAGGTCCAGGAAGCGGCGGCCCAGCGCCTCGACGCCGGCCTTGGTCTCGTCCGGCTCCGACACGTTGACGCCCACGATGTCGGCACCGGCCTGGGCCAGCGCCAGCGCCATGCCTTGGCCGAGGCCCGTGTTGCAGCCGGTCACGATGGCCGTCTTGCCGGCCAGGTTGAAGTTCTGAAGAACCATGTCAGTCATCCAAGGTGCCGCAGGGCACCGGTTGCGCAGCACGCGAGGCGCCGCGAGGGGTGGGGAAATTGTTGAAACGCAGTTCCACTTTTCCGACGGCGCGACTTTAGTGACGTGGCGATGCTCGCGGAATCATGGTTTCTAATTAGTGAACCGATGTTCCGAATTTTGCCGCTTCCCCCTATCATCGTCTACAAGCCGGGCCGAGCCAGCAGCTTTGTGAGCCGTCGCAACCCAAGCTATGCGCCCCCACGGGGCGAGGCGAAGCCGGCGTGAAGAGCCTCAACCTGTCGGCGTGTCGACCTTCCGTCGGTGCGGCGACACCTGCCAGCGCACGCACTGCCGCGTCGCCGGCCTGCCTTGACGGGTGCCCTGCGTGCGCCCGGGTTCGATGCCTTACATAACCCGAGAGCCACCAGCGCGGCAGCGCGCCCAGGTGGCCTTGCACCAGGAGACCTCCATGTCCGCATTCCGTCCGTCCCACCGTCTGGCCCTCAGCCCGGTGGCCCTGGCCGCCACTCTCGCGACGTTGTCTGCCGCACCCGCGTGGGGCCAGGCGACGCCGGCCGCCTCCGCGCAGCTGGAGACGGTGACCGTCACCGGCATCCGCGCCTCGCTGGAAAGCGCCCTGAACGCCAAGCGCCAGGACAAGGGCATCGTCGATGTCATCAAGGCCGAGGACATGGGCAAGTTCCCCGACACCAACCTGGCCGAGTCGCTGCAGCGCGTGCCCGGCGTGGTGATCGACCGTGACGCCGGCGAAGGCCGCAACATCACCGTGCGCGGCCTGGGTGGCGATTTCACACGCACGCGCATCAATGGCATCGAGGCTCTGGCCACCACCGGTGGTACCGACAGCTCCGGCGGCGCCAACCGCACCCGCGCCTTCGACTTCAACGTCTTTGCCGCCGACCTCTTCAGCTCGCTGACCGTGCGCAAGAGCAGCTCGGCCGATGTGGACGAAGGCTCCCTGGGTGCCACGGTCGACCTGCAGACCGCGCGGCCCTTCGACATGAAGAACTTCGTGGCCGCCGTGTCGTTGAAGGGCACCTACAACGACATCCGTGGCAAGACCACGCCCAAGGCGTCCTTCCTCATCTCCAACACCTTCGCCGACAAGAAGATCGGCGTGCTGCTGTCGGGCGCTTACTCCAAGCGGCAGGTGTATGAAGAAGGCTTCAGCACCGTGCGCTGGGACAACGGCCCGTCCAGCGGCAACACCTTCAGCGGCTGGTGCCCGCCGCAGGGCGTGACCACCAACCTGCCCACCGGCTCCACCGCGACCACCTGCGGCCCGGCCGCCCAGGGCGTGGCGCGCCTGCCCAACACGCCCGAATACCTGGCCGCCTACAACGAGGCCAGCAAGGCGACCAACTTCCACCCCCGCCTGCCGCGCTACGGCCGCCTGACCCACGACCAGGACCGCATCGGCCTGACCGGCTCCATCCAGGTGCGTCCGGCCGACAGCATGTTGATCACCTTCGACATGCTGTACTCCAAGCTCGACGCGACCCGGCAGGAAGACTTTCTGGAAGCCATCTCCTTCAGCCGTGCGCTGACCGCCGGCGGCAAGCAGCAGACCAGCGTGCTCGAGGCCCAGTTCAACCCGAGCGGCCAGATGGTCTATGGCAAGTTCAACGGCGTGGACGTCCGCTCCGAGTCCCGCTTCGACAAGCTCACCACCGAGTTCACCCAGCCGACCCTGACCATCGAGCAGGACATCACCGACACGCTCAAGCTCACGGTGCGCGGCGGGCGAGCCAAGTCCAAGTTCGACAACCCCATCCAGACCACCACCACGCTGGATGCGCCCAACGTCAACGGTTATGTCTTCGACGCGCGCGGCGATGACCGTGCTCCGCTGCTGGGTTACGGCAACCTGAACCCGAGCGACCCCAACGGCGGCTTGAAGATCTACGGCGTGCCGGTGGGCGCCACGAGCATCGCCAACTTCACGCCCAGCGAAGTGCGCATCCGGCCGAACGGTGTCACCAACCGGCAGGACGTCGCAACGGTCGACCTGGCCTGGGAAGTCATTCCCGATGTGCTGACCCTCAAGGGCGGCGTGAGCTACAAGCAGTTCAAGTTCACGAGCTACGACTTCCGCCGCACGGTCGAGACGATGAACACCCTGCCGGCGGGCGTCGATCCAGCCAGCCTGGTGACGACGCTGAGCGGTTTCGGCAAGGGTCAGAACCTGCCTTCGGGCTCCATCACCTCCTGGGTCATCCCGAACCTGGATGCGATCGCCAAGGCCTACGACATCTACTGCAATTGCCTGAAGACCGGCTCGGCGGGCGGCCCCGGCGACTACTCGCTGACGTCCATCACCAACGGCAATGCCCGCGGCGGCAATCGCGGCATCATCGAGACCGACACCGGCACCTGGCTGCAGGCCGACTTCGAGACGCGCCTGGGCGGCATGCCGGTGCGCGGCAATCTGGGCACGCGCTATGTCAAGACGGACATCAACGCCAGCGGCTACCTGGCCACGGGCGGCGGCAGCCTGGTCACGGCCTCACGGCAGTACCGCGACTGGCTGCCGGCGGCAAACGTCGCCGTCACCCTGACGCGCAACTTCATCGTGCGCGCCGCGGCGGCCAAGGTGATGTCGCGCCCGCCGCTGCAGAGCCTGAACCCGGGCGGCACGCTGTCCACCACGGGCACGCTGACCTACACCGGCGGCAACCCTTCGCTCGACCCCTTCCGCGCGACCACGCTGGACCTGAGCGCCGAGTGGTACCACTCGAAGAACGCGTTCATCGGCCTGGGCGTGTTCGACAAGAAGATCAAGAGCTATGTGCTGACCCAGGGGCGCGATATCCCGTACAACCAGACAGGCCTGCCGCTGTCCCTGCTGCCGAGCAACTTCACGGGTGACGAAATCTTCCGCGTCAGCGCGCCGGTCAACACTCAGGGGGGCAAGCTCACCGGTGTCGAGATCAACGTGCAGCAGCCGTTCAGCTTCCTGCCCGGCTGGGGCCAGAACTTCGGCGTGCTGGCCAACTACACCTACGTGAAGTCCAAGATGGACTACGTGCTGTCGTCCGCCGTGGGCGCCGGCACCGTGCGCGAGGACCTGGTCAACCTGTCGCCGCGGTCGTGGAACCTGTCGTTCTACTACGACGACGGCACGCT
Source organism: Methylotenera sp. (assembly GCA_021738245.1). Taxonomy (GTDB): domain Bacteria; phylum Pseudomonadota; class Gammaproteobacteria; order Burkholderiales; family Burkholderiaceae_C; genus Pelomonas. Next base: position 5,924 of record JAIPCJ010000081.1, read on the forward strand.
CAGCGGGCGCATCTCGGGATCGTCGCGCGCGGCCTTCCTGACCACCATCCCGGCGGGCAACAACCAGGATGTGGCGGGCAAGAACAAGACGTTCAACCTGGACCTGTCGATGGGCTATCAGCTCAACAGGCAGTTGCAGCTGACCTTCGAGGCCACCAACCTGACCAACCAGGCCAACGATCAGTTCATCTCCCGTGCGATGAACAACGTCGTGGTCAACAACTACACCGGCCGTGAGTTCATCATCGGCGGCCGCTACAAGTTCTAAGCCCTGAGGGACTGAGAACACCAGAGGGTGCGGCCTGCGTCTGCACCCTCTTGCGCTTGAGGCGCCAGCAAGACCCTGCAGGTCTTCCGAAGCAACACCAAGAAGCGCCGGCCGCCTGCGGGCAGGACCGGGCTCGATGGATGGAGACAACACGTGAAGACTTGCAAGACCTTGGCGGCCCTGGCCGCCGCATGCCTGGCCGTGTCGGTGCACGCGGCTGACACCCTGCCTGCGGGCATCCTCATCACCGGCCAGGTCAGCGGCGCCAGCACGCAGCTGTTCGGCCTGGACTACCTGTCGGGCGAGGGCACGGCCACCAACATCACGCGGCTGATGCCTTTGGAGCTGGAGTTCATTTCCGCGGATGGCGCGCTCCAGGTGGATTTCTCGACCGACGGGCGCATCCAGGTCTGGAACAACACCCTCGGCCTTGACCTTCCCGGCCAGTACACGCTGACCTTCACCTTCGCGGGCCTGGGCCAGCCGCTGGCCACGTTCGCCATGGTGAACACCGGCGGGCTGACCGGCGGCAGCTACAGCCTGATGCTCACCGGCCCGGACACGGTACGCCTCACGCTCGACAACCTGAGCTTCTCCTCTGAGTTCGGCATCCTGACGACGCAAGTGACGGCCGCCGCCGTGCCGGAGCCCGGCAGCCTGGCCTTGTTCGGCGCTGGCCTTGGCCTGCTCGCGCTGCGTCGTACGCGGAGGTCTGCATGAAGCCCATGCACCCCCTGTTCGCCTTCGCGCTGGCAGCCTGCGGCTTGGCGGCCCAGGCGCAGGACATCGCCCGCCAGACCGCGCCTGCCGACGGCTGGGGCGCCGGCACGGTAGGCGGCAGTGCCGCCACGGCAGAGCGCATCTACACCGTGCGCAACCGCGCCGAACTGCTGAACGCCATCACCAACGGCGGTGACCTGCCCAAGATCATCAAGGTGGTGGGCACCATCGACATGACCGAAGGCGTGCGCTTCGCCAGCACCGCCGACCAGAAGTTGCGCGCACGCGTGAAGCTGCCCAGCAACACCACGCTGATCGGTGACGGCCCGGGCGCCGGCTTCCTCAATGCCTGGATCGACATCGCCAGCGTCAGCCAGGTCATCGTGCGCAACCTGACGATCGTCGCCCCCTGCGACGTCGGCCCGGTGTGGGACCCCACCGACGGCGCCACCGGCAACTGGAACTCGCAGTACGACGCCATCGGCATCGTGACGGCCACCCAGGTCTGGATCGACCGCAACACCATCACCGATGCGCCGGTCACCGACGACACCCTGCCCATCGAAAACGGCAAGACCAAGCAGTGCCATGACGGCGCGATCGACATCACCAAGGGTGCCGACCTCATCACGGTCTCCAACAACCTGATCACCAAGCACGACAAGACGATGCTGATCGGGGGCTCCGACAGCCTCACCAGCGACGCCGGCAAGCTGCGCATCACCCTCACCAACAACGTCTTCAATGGCGTGACGCAGCGCGTGCCGCGGGTGCGGTTCGGCCAGGTGCACCTGTTCAACAACTACTTCGTCGGCAGCAAGACAGCCAGCCCTTATCCGCATGCCTACAGCATTGGCGTGGGCAAGCAGGCCAACATCCTGTCGCACAACAACCTGTTCGCGATCGACGGCGCGGTCGGCTGCGACAGCGTCGTGACCTACCCCAGCAGCGACCGCACCGGCGTCTTCCAGGACAGCGGCTCCACCGTCAACGGCCTGGCGCTGGGCAACTGCACGGTGGCACCCGGCACGCCCTTCACGCCGCCCTATGTCTACAAGCCCCGGCCGACCGCCCTGGTCAAGGCCAATGCGCTGCTGCTGGCCGGCGCGGGCAAGGTGACGACGCAGATCACCGGCAGCGGCAACGTGGCTGAAGTGGCCGGCACCCGCTTCCCGGCTGCGAATGAAACGCGCGTGCCCAACGACACGCGGCTGTCCATCGCCTTCGATGCGCCGCCCACGATCGGCAGCAGCGGCAAGATCAGCATCTACCGCACGAGCGACGACGTGCTGGTCGACAGCCTCGACCTGAGCAATGCGCCGTCAGCCACCGACACGCAGACGGTGCTGCCGCGGACCAACCTGGAGATCGACGCCCTCGGCCTGGGGGCCATGCCTGACGGCGCCACCTTCGCGCGCTACGTCTGGTACCGCCCCGTCAGCGTCAAGGGCAGCACCGCCTGGATCAAGCCGCACAACAACAAGCTCGACTTCAACACCAGCTACTACGTGACCGTGGATGCCGGCGTGCTGGTCGGCACCATCAAGGGGGCGGCCTTTGCCGGCATCAGCAAGGCGGATGGCTGGCGGTTCACCACCCGGCCCGCGCCGGCCAGCTTTACCAGCGTCAGCGTCGACGACAACGGCAGCAGCGCGGATTTCCGCACGCTGCAGGGCGCGCTGAACTGGATCATGAAGAACTGCTCCACCAACAGCCCGGCGGCCAACGGCTGCAACACGGTGGCCACCCCGAAGCTCATCACGCTGGCCAACGGCAGCTACCCGGAGCTGAACATCCTGCGCAAGGTCTCCAACCTGAGCATCGTGGGCGAGAGCCGTGAGGGCGTGGTGGTGGGCGACGTGAACTTCGAGTCGCTGAACTCGGGCAGCGGCGCCAGCAGCGCCGCCGCCGGCACCGCGCTCAGCGCCTCCGGCCGCACGGCCGGGCACCGCGTGCTGGGCGGCGGGCGCGCGTCCTTCCTCGTCGAGACGGCCGACCTGCTCACCCTGCAGAACTTCACCCTGCAGAACCCGCATGTGCGCAGCACCAGCTGGGACAACCAGGCCGAGGCGCTGTACTTCAACACCAGCACCACCGCGGCGGCCGCGCGGCTGGTGGCCAAGCAGATGAACTTCCTGAGCCAGCAGGACACCCTGCAGCTCAAGGGCTACAACTGGATCTACCAGTCGCTGGTCGCCGGCAACGTCGACTTCATCTGGGGCAGCGTCATGGCCAGTCTGTTCGAGGACTGCGAGATCCGCTCGGTGGTGGACACGGGCAGCAGCTCGCCGGGCTACATCCTGCAGGCGCGCGCGACGCCGGGTGACAAGGGCTTCATCTTCCTGAACAGCCGCCTCACCGCCGACCCAGGGGTGACCCAGGCCTACCTCGCCCGCAGCGGCGGGACCCCCTCGACCACCTACATCGACCACATCGCCTTCGTGAACACCCGCATGGGTGCTCACATCCTGCCGGTGGGGTGGTGCGTGGGCACGGGCACCAGCAAGACTGGCGTGGGCACGGGCAGCTGCAGCAGCAACCCGCCGCCCTGGGCCGGCACAGCCGATGGCGCGGCCACCGACGCGGTGGGCTGGCGCGAGTACGGCAGCACCGACCTCAACGGCGCGCCGCTGAACATCAGCGGCCGGCTGTCGCAGGGCCTGGTCACGGTCAACGGCCAGTCGGTCAGCCTCTCCCTGGCCCGCCAGCTCGGCAGCGCCACGGGCCTGACGAACCGGGCCGACATCTTCCAGAACTCGACCATCGCCACCGGCGCACCCGGCGGCTGGGTGCCCCCACCGTGAGGCCCGGGGTGACGCGGCCGCTGAAGGCCCTGCTCGTCGCTGGCGTCCTGCCGCTGGCCGGTCTGGCCAGCGGCCAGACGCCGCCCAGTGCGGCGAGCCCGGCAGCCTCGGCGGCCCGAAGTGAAACCACCGCCAACGTGGCCACCGGCCCCCGCCTCATCCTCGTGGGCGACTCCACCATGGCGCCGCGCAGCGGCTACGGCAACGCGCTGTGCGCACGCCTGCAGCAGGTGGCCTGCCTGAACCTCGCCCGCGGTGGGCGCTCCAGCATGAGCTTTCGCGCCGAGGGGCTGTGGTCCACGGTGATGGCCTTGCTCAACGAAGGCACCAGCCGGCAGAAGACGCTGGTGCTGATCCAGTTCGGCCACAACGACCAACCCGGCAAGCCGGGCCGCTCCACCGACCTCGCCACCGAGTTCGGCCCCAACATGGCCGGCTACGTGAAGGAGGCACGCGCCGCGGGGGCCGACGTCGTGCTGATCACGCCGCTGACCCGGCGCACCTTCAAGGACGGTGAGCTGCCCAACGACCTGCGGCCCTGGGCCGAGGCCGTGCTGCGCGTGGGCGCCGAGCAAGGCGTGCCGGTGCTGGACCTGAACGCCATCAGCCATGCGGCCGTGGCTGCGATGGGCCAGACCGGGGCTGACACCCTGGCGGAGGCCCCGCCGCGTTTCGACCGCACCCACCTCGGCCCCAAGGGTGCGGCCCTGTTCTCGGGCCAGGTGCTGGACGGCTTGGTCCGCCTCAAGCCGGAGCTGGCCGCAGCCCAGACGCTGCAGCCCTGAAGGCGCCGCTCAGGCGCCGGTGGCGTTGGCGGGCTTCTTGGGCGGGCGGCGGATGAGCGTGGCCTGGTACCAGGCCTCGTTCATGCGCGCCAGGAAATGGCCGTTGATCGGGAATCCGCAGCCGTCGCCCAGCACCGCCTCGCTGCCGCAATAAGGGCACATCGCGGTCTGCGCGGCGATGGCCTTGGGGTCGTCGATGTTCTCCACGGTCAGGCCCGTCCAGCCGACGATCTCCTCGGGTTTGAAGAGCCGCACGCAGTGGCAGCAACCGCACAGCTTGCTGCCCTCGATCTGGGCATGGTTGTTGGTGGTGTAGCGGTAGGCGGCGAGGAGTTCGTTCATGGCAGGCGTCAGTCCGGCGATCACGCAAGTGTGGCGCGGGTGGGGGCGCCACGCCATCGTGCATCTGGGGATGTCAGGCGGCGGCCTGAAGGGCCAGCCAGGCCGTCGCGGCCTGCTGAGCGTCCAGGCCGAACCGGTGCCCCCCCGGCAGATTGAGTGTGCGCAAGCCCCCGCCGGGTTCCCAGGCCGGTGCCAGCCGCGCCCAGGCCTGCTGGACGGCGTCCCAGGGGAACAGGCGGTCCTCGGAGGAGCCCATCAGCAGCAGGGGGCGCGGCGCGATGAGCGCGGCCACGTCAGGGTGGTCGAGTTCGGCCGCCAGGCCTGGGTGGGCCATGCTGAAGGCCGATTGGCCCACCAGGGTGTGCTCGCCCGGGCGCAGCAGGCCGGCGCGGGTGCACATCCAGTGGGCGGCCACGCAGGCCGAGACCTCGCTGCAGACGGCGGCCAGCTGCCACGCGCGAAAGGCGCCCATCGAGAAGCCCAGCACCGCCACGCGCTGCGGGTCGATGCCGGGCTGCTCGCGCAGCCAGCGGTGGGCGCGCAGGTCGTCGCTGGCAATCACGCCGGCCCAGCTGTGGCCGAGCTGCATCAGGTGGTTGGCCAGGGCCTGCTGGTCGTCGCGGGCCAGGCCCGGGCGGCTGCGTTCGCCCCAGCCCAGGGCGTCGATCGCCAGGACCGCAAAACCGGCCTGCACCAGCGTGTCGCCCACGAAGCGACCGTCGAAGTAGCGCTGAGCCCAGGCGTCGGCCGAGGCGCTGGCGGTGATCGGCCGCACCAGCTTTTCCTTGCCGATGTCAAAGCGGGCGCCATGGTCGTGCAGGGCCAGCACGGCGGGGTGCGGGCCGGGGCCCTTGGGCCGCAGGAAGAGGGCGGGCACCCGGTCGCCCAGTGCGCCGCGCAGTTGCAGCAGCTGCACGCGATGGTCACCCCGGTCCTGCTCGGCCAGCACGTCGGTGGCGAAGCCGCTACCGTCGTCGCCCGGCAGCAGCATCAGTCGCCGGGCGGTGGCCAGGGCCTGCGGGCGCCAGGCGGCGTCGGCCCGCCAGGGCTGGCGCGGCTGGTAGCGGCGCTGCAAGGCGGCGAGGGTCTCGTCCAGCGGCTCGGTGCGGGCCAGGCCCGCCCAGGCCGAAGCGCCGAGGGCCGTGATCAGGTGGCGGCGTCCGAAGCGTGTCATGGTCAGTCTGGAGTGGCCCCGCGGGGGCGCTGTGAGACATTCGGCGGGTGATGGTCGCTCGCCGCCATGCCTGCCTGTTGGCCGTGCTCTGCCCGGCGGCTCTGGTGCGGGCGCAGGGGCTGCCGGCATTGCGCATCGCCTGGAGCGACTATCCGCCCTTCCAGGTGCGGGGCGACAACGGCCAGCCGCAGGGGCTGGACGTGGAGTTGATCGAGCTGATCGCGCTGGAGGCGGGTGAGAAGCTGGCGTGGTCGCGCCGCCCCTGGGCGCGGCAGGTGCCCGACATCGGCCAGGGCGAGCTCGACCTGATGGGCTCGGCCACGCCGTCGCCGGAGCGACTGGCGCTGGGCGAGTTCACGCTGCCCTACCGCCAGGAGCGGGTGGCGCTCATCGCGCTCGGCCCCGAGGCCGCGCCCGTGCGCCGGCTGGCCGACCTGAAAGGGCGCAACCTGCGCATCGGCTTCATCCGCGGCGTCGCCTTCCCGGCGGCGGTGCGCCAGGCGCTGGAAGACCCGGAGCTGGCCAGCCTGCTGGTGCCGCTCTATGCCAACGACCTGACGCTGTCGGCCCTGCGCGGCCGGCGGGTGGACTACGTCATCGACGACCCCACCACGCTGCTTCAGCGCGCCGAGCGCCAGCCCGGCGAGCCGCTGAAGGTGGTGCTGGAGCTGGCCGTGAGCCCGGTGCACCTGTTCGTCAGCCGGCATGTGCTGCAGCAGCGGCCCGACCTGGTGAAGCGACTCAACCAGGCCATCCAGCGTGCGCGCCAGCGGCCGGACTGGCAGCGGGTGCTGGCCCGCTACCCGGGCGCCAGCACCTGAGCCGGACGTCAGCCGCCGATCCAACGCGGCAGCGCCAGCGACAGCGCCGGGATGTAGGTCACGGCCAGCAGCGTGGCGAGCAGCGCGCCATAGAACGGCGCGATGGAGCGCATCACCTGGCCCACGCTGACACCGCCGATGGCGCAACCCACGAACTGCGTGCTGCCCACCGGCGGCGTGTTCAAGCCGAGGGCGCAGTTCAGCAGCATCACGATGCCGAACTGCGTCGGGTCCATGCCGGCCTTCATGCAGATGGGCAGGAAGATCGGCGTGCAGATCAGGATGGTGGCCGCCATGTCCAGGAAGGTGCCGAGCAGGAAGAGCAGCACGTTCACCCACAGGAAGATCAGCCAGGCCTGGTTGCCGCTCATCTGCTCCAGCCACTCGCCGGTCTTCTGCGGCACCTCGTACAGCGCCATGAAGTAGCCGAAGGCCGACGAGATGCCGATCAGCAGCAGCACCACGCCGGTCGTCTTGCAGGCCTTGGCGCAGGCGGCCAGGAAGCCTTGCCAGGACAGCGACTTGTAGGCCACGCCCGTGACGACCAGCGCCCAGCACACGGCCGTGGCGGCCGACTCGGTGGCCGTGAACACGCCGCTGAGGATGCCACCCAGGATGATCACGATGACCAGCAGGCCCGGCAGCGCAGCCAGAAAGGCTGAGAACACCGCTCCCCAGCCCGGGAAAGCGCCATTCGTCGGGTAGCCGCGCTTGACCGCCACGCCGTAGGCGGCCACCAGGTTGGCCACGGTCAGCAGCACGGCCGGCAGCAGTGCGGCCAGGATGAGGTTGAACACGCTCACCGCGGCAATGCCCGCGGTGGCCAGCACGTAGATGATGAGGTTGTGCGAGGTGGGCATCAGGGCACCGACCAAGGCCGCATGCGTGGTGACGTTGACCGCGTAGTCAGCGTCGTAGCCCTCGCGCTTCATCAGCGGAATCATCACCGAGCCCATGGCCGACACATCGGCCAGCGGCGAGCCCGCCACGCCACCGAACAGCGTGCAGCCCACCACGTTGCTCATGCCCAGGCCGCCACGCACATGGCCCACCAGCCGGTTGGCAAACACCACGATGCGTTCGGCGATGCCGCCGTGCAGCATCAGCTCACCCGCGAAGATGAAGAACGGGATCGCCAGGAAACTGAACACCTGCATGCCGCCCACCATCTTCTGAAAGACGATGGCCATCGGCAGGTCCGCCGCGAAGGCGGTGGCCACCGACGACAGCCCGATGGCAAAGGCGACGGGTACGCCCAGCAACAGCAGCAGCACGAAGCTGCCGCACATGACCCAAAGTTCGATGCCTTCCATGGCTCAGGCACTCCTCAAATTCAAGAACGCCACAGAGGCACAGAGACACAGAGGGCATCGGTTTCCTCTGTGTCTCAGTGCCTCTGTGGCTGTGTTCTTCGGCCGGCATGCTGCAAGCAGGCTCATGTCAGACCCCTGCTTCCTGCACAGACGCTCCGCGCCACAGCGCGATGAGGTGCTCGATGCAGAACAGCACGATGAGCACGCCGGCCAGTACCAGCGGCAGGTAGTCCAGCCCCTCCGGCACGCCGAGCATGGGCTTGGGCTCGTCCCACTTGAGCATGAGCCATTCCCAGCCGGCCACGCCCAGCAGCACGGCAAAGGCCATCACGCACAGGTGGATGAGGGCCTCGGCCACGCGCTGGGCCGCACGCGGCAGCAGCGCGACGATGGACTCCATGCCCAGGTGCCCCGCATCACGCACGCCCACGGCTACGGCCAGCGCGGTGATGTAGAGCACCAGCAGCAACGCGAACGGCTCGGTCCAGGTGGGCGAGTCATTCAGCAGATAGCGGCCGAGCACCTGCCATTGCACGCAGACGACCAGCGCCACCAGCCCCAGCACCGCAGCGCGCAGGGACCAGCGCGAGAGCGCCGCGCAGAAACGGGTGTAAGACTTCAAGACGTGGTCTCCATCAATGCTGGGGATTGTTGTATCGGGCCGAGCGCCGGGCCGCCCCAAGCCGGCCCTTCGTCGCGATGTGGTTGCCGGTCGAGCCGGCAAGCATCGCCGCCCCCTAGGGGGGCCGACCAACGTACCCGTTGGGCGAGGGGCTTCATTTCGTGTCCTGGATGGACTTGACCAGCGCCTGCAGGTCGGGTGTGTTTACGAACCTGGCCAGCACCGGCTGCACGGCCTGGCGGAAGGCCTCGCGGTCGGGCTGAATGATCTCGGCGCCCGCGGCCTTGACGGTGGCCAGGGACTTGGCCTCCTGCGCATCCCAGCGCTCGCGCTGCACCACCACCGAGGCCTTGGCGGCCTCGCGCAGTTGTGCCTGCTGCTCGGGCTTGGGCTTGTCCCAGATCTTCTTGCTGATGAACAGCGCGTCGGGCGTCATCGCATGCTCGGTGCGGCTGTAGAACTTCGCCGCCTCGAAATGGCGGAAGCCCTCGTAGCTGGGCACGTTGTTCTCGGCGGCATCAATGAGGCCCGTCTTGAGGCCGGTGTAGACCTCGCCGATGGGCATGGGCGAAGGGTTGGCGCCCAGCGCGTTCATGGCGGCCACCCAGAGGTCGGTCTGCTGCACGCGGATCTTCAGGCCTTTCATGTCGGCCAGCGCCTTGACCGGCTTGCGGGCATAGATGGAGCGGGCGCCAGAGTCGTACAGCGCCAGGCCCACCATGCCCTGGTGCTCGCAGGCCTTCAGGATCTCGGCACCGGGCGCACCGTCAAAGGCGCGGCGCATGTGGGCCGTGTCGCGGAACAGGAAGGGCAGGGCGGGCACCAGCGTCTTGGGGCACATCGCGGTGAGCTGCCCGAGGTTGACGCGCGTCATCGCCAGCGCGCCGAGCTTGACCTGGTCGACCGTCTCCTTCTCGCTGCCCAAGGCGCCCTTGTTGAACACCTTGACGGTGAGCGTGCCGCCGCTGCTCTTGGCGAGCACCTGGCCGAGGTGCTTCACGGCGACCACGGTGGGGTAGTCGTCGCTGTTGTGCACGTCAGCGGATTTCAGCTCCAGGGCCTGCGCAGCCGGCAAGGCCAGCAGGGCAGCGAGGGTGGTCAGGTGTTTCAAGGGTGTCTCCTCGTCGAGCGCGCGGTGGCGCAGGTTCGCAAATCGGGCTTTGCCCTGGCCGGTCTCACGCAGCGCAGCTTCGGCTGCAGCCGGGTGCCGATGCCGGCGGGTTTGGGGCCCGGTGCCGCCGCAGCGTCGGCGGCAGCCCGTGCGGAGGCCGGTAGGCTCAACGCCCCCGCAAGGGTGAGCAGGTGCCGGCGGGCCGGGCTCATTTCGAGACTTGCGTGAAGAGCGACATCCAGCCGGCCTTGGGGCTCATGTCGGCCAGGTTCCAGTCGGCCTCGACGAAGGCGCGCTGCGTTGCTTTGCGGCGCGGCAGGCCCTCGGGGTTGTTCTCGGTCTCGTCATTGATGAGCTGGCCCCGGTCTTCGGCAATGTCGGAGAGTTGCTTGAAGTCCAGCGGGTCACGCGCCCAGGGCCGGGCGCCGACGTACAGCGGCAGCAGCCGCTCCACGTCGCGCGGCGCCAGCCAGCTCAGGCCCGGCGGCAGGTAGGGCTCGCGTGACGGGATGATCTGCGCCGGGCTGCTGGTGTAGCGGCCGGTCAGGGGCAGCGGGTTGCCCTGGCGGTCGAGCGCGAGGTTGTCCTGCTCGAAGAGCTGCACATCGCCCACGCCGCCCAGCGTGAACAGCGGGAGGTTGCGCTCCGTGTCGGGGCCGGCGCGGTAGACGTTGCCGGCCAGCGTGATCTTGCCGGTCTGGTAGGGGCGGCCCAGCCATTCATGCGCGATGAGGTTGTAGTGCACCGCCCGCCAGCCGGGGTTGTAGATCAGGTTGTTGACCATGGCGCCCCACACGCCGCCCTTGAAGAGCGCATTGCGCTCGCGGTTGGAGGCGTAGACATTGCCCAGCAGCAGGATCTGCGTGACGTTGTCGTGGATCAGCGAGCCCTTGCTGTGCTCGCCCTTCAGGTGCACCGCCTCGCCCAGGCCTTCGTAGACGAGGTTGTGGCTGAAGGTGATGGCGTGCGAGGTGGCGGCACGCCAGTCGTCGGGCGTGGCGCCCTCGAAGCGCTTGCCGCTGGCCGAGAGGTTTTCGTCCGTCGCCCAGGAGAAGGTGCAGTGGTCGACGATGACGCGCTCGGCCCCGGTGCCGGTGGAAAAGGCATCGTGGTCGTTGCCGCTGCGCTTGGGGCGGCCGTAGGCGCCGGGCCGGATGGTGAGGTGCTGCAGGATCACATCCTTGGCGAACACCTCCAGCTCGCCCTTGACCAGCGTGATGCCTGGGTCGGGCGCAGTCTGGCCGGCAATGGTGACGCGGCCTTCGCGCAGGGGCCAGCTCTTGCCACCCAGGTCGATGACGCCGCCCACCTCGAACACGATGATGCGTGGGCCCGGCGTGTCCAGCGCGGCCTTGAGGCTGCCGGGGCCGTCGGACGCGAGCGTCGTCACGCGCAGGATCTTGCCGCCCTGGCCGCCGGTGGTCTGCGCCCAGCCGGCGTGCACGTAGGTGGCCGGATGCAGCGGCGCGGTGTTGACCTGCGCGTGGCAGGTGCCGGCCAGCAGGGCCAGGGTCCAGAGGAGGCGCATGGGAGGCTTCCGGTTCAGGCGAGCAGGTCTTGCATGGCGTCGCGCGGGATGAGGGCGCCGGGATGCTGGATGACGCGAGCAGCGAGGCGGTTGCCGAAGGCGGCCGCGTCGACCGCGGCGGCGCCCCGCAGGCGCTGGCTCAGGTAGCCGGCGGCAAAGGAGTCCCCCGCCGCCGTGGTGTCCACCACGCGAGGCACGGTCTCGGTCGCCACCTCGTGCCAGACGGCGTCACCGCCCACCCAGGTGGGCAGGGCGCCCCGCTTGATGGCCACTTCCTCCACGGGCAGCGCCTGGGCCGCGCTGACGGCGGCGTCCAGCGACGGCAGGCCGTGTAGGGCCTGGTGGTCGTCAGCCGTGATCAGGGCCACGCTGGCCGTGGCGAAGGCGCGCCCGTACCAGTAACGCGCATCGGCCACCGACTCCCACAGCCGCGGCCGGTAGTTGTTGTCGAAGGCGACGAGCTTGCCCGCCGCGCGCATGTGCGCCATCAGCGCGAGCACACGCTCGCGCCCCGAGGGCGGCAGGATGGCCAGGCTGATGCCGGACAGGTAGAGCGCGTCCAGCGCGTCAGCCTGTTCCTCCAGCGCGGTGGTGGCCGTCTCGAAGTAGGAGCGAGCCGCCGCCTGGCCTCGCCAGTAGTGAAAGCGCCGCTCGCCTCCCGCATCCAGCTCGATCAGGTAGAGCCCGGGCAGGCGGCCCGGCAGGCGCTGCACCAGGCCGGTCTGCACGCCTTCGGTGGACCAGCGCTCCAGCATGCCGCTGCTCAGGCTGTCGTCACCCAGCGCGGTGGCGTAGTGCACGCGCAGCGCCGAGCCGCCGCAGCGGGCGAGGTAGACAGCCGTGTTCAGCGTGTCGCCGCCGAAGGTCTGGCGCAGCTCGCCAAAGGCCTGGCCCTGCAGTTCGAGCATGCATTCGCCCAGGGCGGCGATGGACACGGGGCGGTGGGCGGCGCCAGGGGAGAGAGTCACGGGATCAGAAAATGAAACAGCGGTTCAAATAAGATAACTCAGCTGGTTCATTCCGATCACATGGTTTACCCCGCGTTGGATGGTGGTCGGCGAAAGCGCTCAGGCCCTGGCGCGGGGCGGCGGGCTCCAGGTCAAAAGCTGCTGCCGACCGACACCCACGCCTGCCGGCCGCGTGCCTGCGGGTCTGCGCTGCGGTGATGATCGCGCCAGGCCAGCATCGCTTCGTAGAACCAGCCGCTCTGGCTGTAGCGACTGCCGACGCCGCCTCCGGCCCGGCGCTCCTGGCGCGCGCCCCCGAGCCACGGTCGGGCGTTGACGGTCACGGCTCCGGCGTCCACGAAGGCAAACGGCGTCCAGGCGCCGCGCAGATGGCGCAACTCCCACTGCGTCAGCCAACCACGGTCACCGCTGGCGTCGCCACTGGGTGCGGCGCGTACGCCGTTGGCGCCGCCCAGCGAGAGCTTCTCCGAGGCATCGAGGTTGCGGCGGGCCCACTGCACCGTGGCGCGCGCATGAAGGCTCCAGGCGGGCGCGAGCGCCTGCAACCGGGCCAGGGCGAGCGTGGTCTTGCCGTAGCTGCCGGCCGTGCGGGCCGTGGCGGCGTCCATCGCAGCAGCGGTGGCGTGCAGCCGCAGGCGGGCGGGCGTGTGGGTGAGGCTGCCGTAGGTGAGGCCGCCACCGCCCCAGTCGTCGCGGGCGTCGAAACTCAAGGTCAACGGCAGGCTGCGGCTGGTCTTGTCGGTGGGCTGGCCGGCCTGGCTTGGCCGGTCCTGCAGCGCGCGGTGCTGCCAGCTGCCGGCCAGTGACAGATTGGCCTGGGCCGAGCGCAGCAGCGGGTAGGAGAGCCCGACGCTCGTGACTGCCGCTGTGCCGCTGGCGCCCAGCGTGGCGAACTCCTGGCCCAGGGTGTAGGCCATGCGCGCCGCACTGACTTCGGCGCGCAGGCCCGAACCGCCGAGCGGGCGGCCATAGCCCAGGTGGCCGAACCACAGCGAACGCTCGGTGCGCTGCAGCCGGGCGCTGATCTGGTCGCCCAGCGTGAAGGCGCTGTCGACATCGAGCGCCGCATTGAGGCGGCCGTGGCCGGTGTAGCGGCTACCCTGGTTGTCCACGCTCAGGCTGGCGCGCCAGGGCGCGGTGCGCTCGACGGCCACGTCGAGGTCGCCGGTGCCGACGGCCTGGCCGGGGCTGAGCACCGGCGTGATGCGCAGGCCAGGCTGGTCGCCCAAAACGAGCACGGCGCGCTCCAGTCGGGCGCTGTCGATCACCTGGCCGGGCGCCAGTGAGGCGAGAAAGGGCTGCGCCGCTGCGGCCAAGGCGTTGTCGCCGGTGGCTCGCACCGCACCGAAGCGGCCTTCGATGATGTCGATGCGCAGCGCGCCGCCGGTCAGGGTTTGCGCAGGAATCAGCGCCTGGGCGAAGGGGTAGCCCCGGGCCCGGTAGTGCGCCGTGATGTGATCCGCCAGCCCGCGCAGACCGGCGAGGTCGAAGGCCTGGCCTTGCACCTCACCCAGCACGGCGAGCAATTGGGCCTCGGTGAACACGCTGTGGCCGCTGAAGCGCACGGCCGTCAACCTGATCTGGGGCCCGCCGCCCGCCGGACCGCCTGCGCCAGCGGGCAGGGG
>JAIPCJ010000082.1 GCA_021738245.1 Methylotenera sp.
GGCGTGGCGCTGCTGACGCACAGCCTCGACGCCGACACGCAGGCCTGGCTCGCCCAGTCGCGCGCCACGCTGCGCGGCTGGGTGGCCGACCAACGCCGCCTGTTGGCCGATCTCGGCTGGCAGCAGCACGACAGCTGCACGAACTTCTGGCTGGCGCGCCCGCCGCGCGCCGACCTGCTGCCCCGCCTGCGCGAGCGCGGCCTGCGCCTGCGCGACGCGACTTCCTTCGGCCTGCCGGGCTGGGTGCGCGTGTCAGCCCAGCCACCGGCCGCGCAGCGGGCGCTGCAACTCGCGTGGATCGACATTCAGGGAGAAGACGCATGAGCCGAGGCAAGGCCGTCATGGTGCTGGGCACCACGAGTGGCGCGGGCAAGAGCTGGCTGGCGACCGCGCTGTGCCGCTGGTATGCCCGCCAGGGGCTGAAGGTGGCGCCATTCAAGGCGCAGAACATGAGCAACAACGCGCGCGTCGTGCCCGGCCTCAACGAAGGCGTCGGCGAGATCGGCAGCGCCCAGTACTTCCAGGCCCTGGCCGCGCGCCGGGTGCCCGAGGTGCGCATGAACCCCATCCTGCTCAAGCCCGAGGCCGACACGCAAAGCCAGGTCGTCGTCATGGGCGAGGTGGACGAAGCCCTCTCCCGCATGCCCTGGCGCGAGCGCAGTGCCCTGCTCAAGCCCCGTGCCCGCGCGGCGCTGCATGAGCTGCTGCGCGAGAACGACGTGGTGGTCATCGAAGGCGCCGGCTCACCCGCCGAGATCAACCTCGCGCCCAGCGACTACGTCAACCTCGGCACCGCCCGCGACGCCCGCGCCGCCTGCCTGCTGGTCACCGACATCGACCGCGGCGGCGCCTTCGCCCATCTCTACGGCACCCACCAGCTGATGCCGGCGGACGTGCGCAGCCTGGTGCGCGGCTTCGTGCTGAACCGCTTCCGCGGGGACGCCGGCCTGCTGGCGCCCGGCCCCGAGCAGCTGGAACACCTGACCGGCGTGCCGACAGTGGCCACCCTGCCCATGTGGCGCGGCCATGGCCTGCCCGAGGAAGACGGCGTGTTCGACGACAGCGCCACCGGCAGCGGCACCGGCCTGCGCGTCGCGGTCATCGCCTACCCGCGCATCTCCAACCTCGACGAATTCCAGCCCCTGCGCCAGTTGCCCGGCGTGCGGCTGTCGTGGGCGCGTGAGCCGCGCGACCTGGCCGGGGTGGACTGGATCATCCTGCCCGGCTCCAAGGCCACCGCAGCCGACCTCGCCTGGCTGCGCGCGCAAAAGCTCGACGCGGCCATCAACCAGCACCGCGGGCCGGTGCTCGGCATCTGCGGCGGCCTTCAGATGCTGGGCGAGGCGCTGATCGACCCGCACGGCCTGGACGGCAATGCGCCAGGCCTGGGGCTGTTGCCGCTGGTGACGGTGTTCGAGCGCGACAAGCTGCTGCGCAGCACCGACTTCCAGTTCGACACGGCCCTCGAAGGCCCCTGGCAGGCCCTGGCCGGCGTGCAGGCCGCCGGCTACGAGATCCGCCACGGCCGCACCCAGGCCCATGCCGGCCTGCCGGCGCCCCAGGTCGCGCTGCGCAATGCCAAAGGCGAGGCGGTGGGCTGGCAGTCCGGCCAGGTGCTCGGGCTGTACGCGCACGGCCTGTTCGAACAGCCGGCGGTGCTGCGGGCCCTGTTCGGCCAGGCGGGGCGGCCGCTGGAGATGGTGTTCGACGGGCTGGCGGATTTCATCGACCTGCATTTCCAGCCGGGGCGGCTGGCCAGCCTGATCGACTGAGGCCGCCAGCAGGCTCAGGTGCCGATGACAGCTTGCAAGCCGCGGAGGCTGTCCTGCCAGGCGGCGAAGTCGTCGGTCTCCTCCCACAGCTCACGAAGCTCTGAAGACTCGGACAGCACGCGCTGCAGGGCCTGCCGGGCCTTGCGCTTCAAGGCCGGGTTGGGCTGCTCGGCCACCTGTCGCGCCCAGTCCTGGACGGGCTCCGGGCAACTGCTGGCCAACAGGTCGGGTGCCATCAGGCCCGCCAACGCCTGGGCGGCGGCCACGGCCTCCTCGCCGGCTGGAGCCTCCAGGTAGTCCTCGCCGTCTTCGTTGACCGCATCGAAGGCGGCCTCGATGACGGCCAGGTTATTGACCGCCGCAAGCTCGGCGGCCCAGTCCAGAGCGGTGTCGTTGCCAAAAGGTTCGTGCGACCAGGCACCCATCCTTGCTCCCTGATTGAAGTTGAAATGCCCGACGCAGCCTAACCGAAGGCAAAGACCAGGGCGATGACGAAACGCGCCATCAGGCCCACGCGCTACGCTGGCGCCTGTTCACCGTGCACCCTGTCCATCCCATGCCGTCGCGACGCCACCTCCTCTTCCCTGCCCTGCTGACCCTCCCCCTGGTGGCCCACGCCTGGGGGCCCGATGGCCATCAGACCGTCGCCACCATCGCTGCACGCCTGATCCAGGGCACACCCACGGAAGCGCGCGTGACCGAACTGCTGGGTGACATCTCACTGCCCTTGGCCAGCCTCTGGGCCGACTGCGCCAAGGGTGTGTCGCCGGCCCAGCAGTACCGCTATCCGTCGCCCGGCAAGTACCCCGAGTGCGCACCGCTGGAAACACCGGCCCGCGTGGCCGAGATGGCCGACTACGTGCGGCGCAACGACCGGCAATGCCAGATCGGCCCTGACGAAGACAGCTGCCACCGCCAGGCGCACTACACCGACGTGGCCGTCCAACGCAGCCGTTATGCGCTGGGCTTCATCGGCACCCGAACGGATGACGTGGCAGGCGCGCTGCGCACCGCCATCCGGGTGCTGCAGGGCAAGCCGGTCGCCGGGCCACCGCAGTTCAAGAGCAGGCGCGAAGCCTTGCTGGTGCTGGTGCACCTGGTGGGTGACATCCACCAGCCGCTGCACGTGGGGGCCCTCTACCTGGACGCCCAGGGCCGGCGCGTCGACCCCGACAAGGCCGGGCTGGACCCGGCCAGCTTCACGGTGGGTGGCAACAGCTTGTGGGTCGTCGCGGCGCCCCAGACGCCCCAGACGCCCCAGACGCCCCAGGCGGCTCAGGCGGCTCAGGCGGCTCAGGCCGCTCCATCACCGTCTGCGCCCGTCGCGACCGGTGCAGGTCCGTTGAAGCTGCACAGCTTGTGGGACAGCGTGCCGGACGCACTCAAGCCCCAACGCGTGGATGCTGCCTGGCTGGCCGAGGCACGCCAGCTGCCGACCGACGCCGACGACCCCGCCGACTGGGCCGAGCGCTGGGCCACGCAGTCGCTCGAACAGTCGCGGCTTGCGTTCGACGGGCTGGCCATCTCCCCCCGACAAGGCATGCACTGGAACGTGGTGCTGCCGCCGGGCTACGGCGCGCGGGCGGATGCCATCAAGCGCGAGCAGCTCACGCGAGCCGGCGCCGGGCTGGCGCAGTTGCTGAAGGCGGTACTGAACTAGGGCTTGGCTGGACGGCCACGGCGGCGCTCCACTGCGGGACATGCGCCCTGCCCTGTTGCTCGCCATCGCTGCCGCTCTGCCCGCCCTTGCCGACACGCCCGATCGCGCCCTGCTGCAGGCCGCCCTCATCGTGACCAGCTTTGACCGCCTCGATGCCACCTGCGCCGGGCGTTACACGCCGCCACAGCGGGACCAGGTGCAGCGCTGGGCGCAGGAGAACGACCTCGCCGCCGTTCGCAGCCAGCTGCCGGCGCTGCGGGCACAGCCGCGGCTGGCGGCGCAACTGGATCGGGCCGCGCAGCAGATCGAGCAGATGGCGCGCGACAAGGGCGCCAATGCCTGCGCGGCCGCCGCCTCGCTGACCCAGTTGCCCGATGCGCGCCTGGCCCGGGCTGCCGAGACGCCGGCACCGGCCACGCAGACGCCTCCACCGAGCACAGATGCCGCCGCAGCGGAAACCACACCCGCAGCCGCCGTGCCGGCCGACGTGCTGGCCCGCATCGACAGCTTTGCGTTCGACACCCGGCCCAAGATGGGCCTGGGCGGTTTCATCGCGCTGGACATCTACCCGGTGATGCTGTTCAAGGGCGGCGAACTGCTGACCGAGGTGAAGGGCCTGCGCGACGCACGCGGCCTCGCGGGCCACCGCGCGGCCCACCCCGAGCAGTGGAGCCAGTGGCGGCGCCAGGGTGGCCAGGTGCAGGTGCGCAAGGACGGCCGCTGGGAGAAGCTGCCCTTCGACAACACCTATGCGCAACTGCCGGGCGACCTGCGCCTGTCGGGGCGCTATCGCAGCACCAGCGGCGTGGGCAATGTGGCGGTGGGGGGCCAGCAGTCGGTGACGGTCGTGGACGAATACCGCTTCAGCCCCGATGGCCGCGTGGTGCGCAGCGGTGCCGTGGGCAGCACCGCACAGGCCGGGGGCACGAGCGTGGTGACCCGAGGCGGGCCGGGCGAGCGCAGTGGCCGCTACCGCCTGGATGGCCTGCTGCTGCGCATCGACTACGACGATGGCCGCAAGGAGCAGCGCGTGCTGATCACCGACCCCGCCAAGCCGGGCGGCGTGCTGTGGCTGGATGGCGAGAGCTACGTGGAGCGTCGTTAGGCCGGCATCCGGCCCCGGCGATTCAGGCGGCAGGCGCGGCGGTCAGGCGCTCGTACTTCTGCATCAGGGTCTCGCGCGTCTCGACATGCGCCGGGTTGACGGGGATGCAGGCGACCGGGCAAAGCGTCACGCACTGGGGCTCATCGAAGTGGCCGACGCATTCGGTGCACTTGGCCGGGTCGATCTGGTAGTACTCCGGCCCCATCGAGATCGCATGGTTCGGGCAGGCCGGCTCGCAGACGTCGCAGTTGATGCATTCGTCGGTGATCATCAACGCCATCTCAAGCCCCCTTGAACTTGGCGTTCAACCGCGCCAGCACGCCTGGCGAGACAAACTCAGCCACTTCGCCACCCAGGGTCGCGATCTCGCGCACGAAGGTGCTGGAGGTGTACTGGTGATGCTCGCCGGGGGTGAGGAAGATGGTCTCGACCTCGGGCATGAGCTTGCGGTTCATGCCGGCCATCTGGAATTCGTATTCAAAGTCGCCGCCGGTGCGCAGGCCGCGCACGACGACACGCCCGTTGTGGGCCCGCACGAAGTCGCGCAGCAGGCCATCGAAGGCGATGACCTCGACGTTGCCCAGCGGTGCAGCCACCTCCTGCGCCATGGCCAGGCGCTCGTCCAGCGAGAACAGCGTCTTCTTGTGGTGGCCGACCGCCACGGCCAGCACCAGGCGCTCGAACATGCCGGCCGCGCGGCGCATGAGGTCTTCGTGGCCCAGCGTGATCGGGTCGAAGGTGCCGGGATAGACGGCGGTGATGGTGGTGCGAGACGTCATGGCGTTGAATTGTCGTCGCGGCGCAGCAGCTGGTAGTGCACGGCACCAGCGCGGCCCTGGCGCCAGGCGGTGAATCCGGCCGGCGGGGCGATCTCGCGGGGCGACTCCAGGTAGATCAGGCCGCCCTCGGCCAGCAGCGGCAGGGCTGCCGCGAGCGCCCGGTCGAAGACGTCGGCAGCAAACGGCGGGTCCAGCAGGATGAGGTCGAAGCCACCGGGCGGCTGGCTGCGCATCCAGGCCAGCGCATCGGCCGGCTGCACCTGCACGGTGGTGGCCTTGAGCCGCTGCGCGCTGGCACGCAGGCCGGCGGCGAGCTTGGCATCCCGCTCCACCAGCACCACTGCCGCGGCATCGCGCGAGGCAGCCTCGAAGCCCAGCGCGCCACTGCCCGCGAAGGCATCGAGCACGCGCCAGCCCGTCAAGGTCTGGCCCAGCCAGTTGAACAGCGTCTCGCGGATGCGGTCGGACGTGGGGCGCAGGCCGGGGGCATCGGGCACGGGCAGCTTGGAGCGCTTCCACTGCCCGCCGATGATGCGGACCTCTCCCACCTCAAAGCCTGACGGGAATGCCGCGCTCGGCCATCAGCGCCTTGGCCTGGCCGACCGTGTACTCACCGAAGTGGAAGATGCTGGCTGCCAGCACCGCGTCGGCGCCGCCCTGGGTGATGCCGTCGGCCAGATCGTCCAGGCCGCCGACACCGCCCGAGGCGATGACGGGCACCGGCACCGCGTCGCTGACGGCGCGGGTCAGTTCGAGGTCGAAGCCGCTCTTGGTGCCGTCACGGTCCATGCTGGTCAGCAGGATCTCGCCGGCACCGAACTCGGCCATCTGCTTGGCCCAGGCCACGGCGTCGAGCCCGACGTTCTTGCGACCGCCGTGGGTGTAGACATCCCAGCCCGGGCCGCGCGCGGCGAGGTCGTCGCCCTGGCGGCGCTTGGCGTCGATGGCCACCACGATGCATTGCGCACCGTAGCGGTCGCTGGCCGCGCGGATGAGCTCGGGCTCGGCCACGGCCGCGGAGTTGAAGCTGACCTTGTCGGCCCCGGCGTTGAGCAGCCGGCGCACGTCGGCCACCGAGCGCACGCCACCGCCCACGGTCAGCGGGATGAACACCTGCGAGGCCACGGCCTCGATGATGTGCAGGATGAGGTCGCGGCCGTCGCTGGTGGCGGTGATGTCGAGGAAGGTGAGTTCGTCGGCGCCCTGCTCGTTGTAGCGGGCGGCGATGTCCACAGGGTCACCCGCGTCGCGCAGGCCGACGAAGTTGACGCCCTTGACGACGCGCCCGGCGGTCACGTCCAGGCAGGGAATGATGCGCTTGGCCAGCACGTCAGGACTCGGCCATCAGCTCGTCGGCACGCTTTTGCGCGGCGGCGAAGTCGAGTGCGCCGGTGTAGATGGAGCGACCGCAGATGACGCCCTCGACCCCCTCGCTCTCGACCGCGCACAGGCGCTCGATGTCGGCAATGTCGGACAGGCCGCCGGAGGCGATGACGGGGATGGTCAGCGCCTGGGCGAGCTTGACGGTGGCCTCGATGTTGATGCCGGTGAGCATGCCGTCGCGGCCGATGTCGGTGTAGATGATGCCTTCGACGCCGTAGTCCTCGAACTTCTTGCCCAGGTCGATGACTTCGTGGCCGGTGAGCTTGCTCCAGCCGTCAGTCGCCACCTTGCCGTCCTTGGCGTCCAGGCCCACGATGATGTGGCCGCCGAAGGCGCTGCAGGCGTCTTTCAGGAAGCCGGGGTTCTTGACCGCGGCGGTGCCGATGATCACGTAGGACAGGCCGTCATCCAGGTAGCGCTCGATGGTGTCGAGGTCGCGGATGCCGCCGCCGAGCTGGATGGGGATCTCGTCGCCCAGCTCCTTGATGATCGCCTTGATGGCCGGCTCGTTGACCGGCTTGCCGGCGAAGGCGCCGTTGAGGTCGACCAGGTGCAGGCGTCGTGCGCCGGCATCCAGCCAGCGCCGGGCCATGGCGGCCGGGTCCTCGCCGAAGGTGGTCGAGTCGTTCATGTCGCCTTGCTTGAGGCGGACGCAGCGACCGTCTTTGAGGTCGATGGCAGGGATCAGCAGCATGGCCGGTGGTGAGGGTCAGAAAGGGGTCGAGAAGGTGCGGACCGGGATGGGTCGGTCAAGGCTTCCAGTGCAGGAAGTTGCGGTACAGGGCGAGGCCCAGCGCAGCACTTTTCTCGGGGTGGAATTGGGTGGCAAAAATGTTATCCCGCGCCACTGCACAGGTAAAGCGAAGGCCGTAGTCGGTCTCGCCGGCGCTGTGCTCGGGCTGCGCGGTCGTCGCGTAGAAGCTGTGGACGAAGTAGAACCAGCTCTCGTCCGGAATGCCATCCCACACCGGATGGGGCCGTGGCTGGTGCACACGGTTCCAGCCCATCTGGGGCACCTTGAAGCGGCTGCCGTCCTCCTGCAGCCGGCCTTCCAGCCGGAAGCGCTGCACGCGCCCGGGGATGAGGCCCAGGCCCGGCGTGTCCTGCTCCTCGCTGTGGTCCAGCAGCATCTGCATGCCCACGCACACGCCCAGCAGCGGCTTGCTGGCGGCCGCCTCCAGCACGGCCTCCTTGGCGCCCGAGGCGGCCAGCTCGGCCATGCAGTCGCGCATGGCGCCCTGGCCGGGCAGCACGACGCGGTCGGCGGCGCGGATGACGGCGGGGTCGCAGGTGATGTCGACCTCGAAGCCCTGCCCCTGCACCGCATGCACGACGGCCTGCGACACCGAGCGCAGGTTGCCCATGCCGTAGTCGACCACGGCCACGCGACGGCTCACAGCGACCCCTTCGTGGACGGAATGACCCCCGCCGAGCGGGCGTCAGGCGTGGTGGCCATGCGCAGCGCGCGGCCGAAGGCCTTGAAGATGGTCTCGGCCTGGTGGTGGGCGTTGTGGCCCTTGAGGTTGTCGATGTGCACGGTCGCCAGCGCCAGGTTGGCAAAGCCCTGGAAGAACTCGAAGGTGAGCTGGGTGTCGAACTGGCCGATGCTGCCGGCCGTGAACTTCACGTCCATGTGCAGGCCCGGGCGGCCGGAGAGGTCGATGACGACGCGCGAGAGCGCCTCGTCAAGCGGCACGTAGCTGTGGCCATAGCGGGTCAGGCCGGCCTTGTCACCCACGGCCTGCGCGATGGCCATGCCCAGCGTGATGCCCACGTCCTCCACCGTGTGATGGCCGTCGATGTGCAGGTCGCCCTCGCAGTGGATGTCGAGGTCGATCAGGCCGTGGCGGGCGATCTGGTCGAGCATGTGGTCGAAGAAGCCGATGCCGGTGTGCAGCTTGGACTGCCCGGTGCCATCGAGGTTGACGCGCACGGTGATGCGCGTCTCGCGGGTGTTGCGGGTGACTTCGGCGATGCGGGGTGCGTTCATAGGCAGAGGGGCAGTTCGGCCAACAGGCGGGTGTTCTCGTCAGGCGTGCCGATGGTGATGCGCAGGCAGTTCGCAAGCAAGGGGTGGGCGGCCGAGACGTTCTTGATCAGCACGCCGCGCGCCTTCAGCGCGGCAAAGGTGGCGCCTGCATCGGCCACTCTCGCCAAAATCATATTGCCCTGGCTGGGCCAGGGTCGCACACCCGGCAGGGCCTGCAGCGCCGCGAACACGCGCTCGCGTTCGGCCCGCAGCACGGCAGCCTGGGCGGCGTAGACCTCGGCGTGCTCCAGGGCGAACAGGGCCGCCTCCGCATTGAGCACGCTGACGTTGAACGGCGGGCGCAGCTTCTCGATCTGGTCGACCACCTCGCGGGCACCGAGCAGATAGCCGATGCGCACCCCAGCCAGGCCGAACTTGCTCATCGTGCGCATGACCAGCACATGAGGATGGCGGGCCATCAGGTCCAGGCTGTCACGCGAGGCGAAGGGTTGGTAGGCCTCGTCCAGCACCACCAGGCCTGGCGCCGCGGCGACGATCCGCTCGATGACCGCGGCATCCCAAAGGTTGCCGGTCGGGTTGTTGGGGTAGGAGAGGTAGACCAGCGCCGGCTGGTGCTGCTCGATGGCCGACAGCAGGGCGGCCTCGTCCAGCTCGAAGTCCTCGGCCCGCAGCGGCACGCCGACGAAGTTCAGCCGCTGCTGGCTGGCACACATCTCGTAGATGACGAAGCTCGGCAGCGGCGACAGCACCGTGGCGCCGGGCTGGGCGATGGCCAGCGTCAACAGGCTGATGAGTTCGTCCGAGCCGTTGCCCAGCGTGATGCCGCAGTCGGCCGGCACGCCCGCATGGGCCTTGAGTGCCGCGGCCAGCTCGGCGGTGCGCTCGGCGGGGTAGCGGTTGATGGCGACCGCGCCCAGGCGCTCACCCAGCGCGCGCTGCAACTCGGGCGGCAGGCGAAACGGGTTCTCCATGATGTCGAGCTTGACGACGCCCGTGCTCGGCTGCACGACGTAGGCATGGGCCGCCCGCACGTCGGGGCGGATGCGGGCGAGGGCTTGCTGCAGGCGATCGGTCATGAGGCGGTGGGCACGGAAGCCACAAGAGGGTTGAGCACCTGCACGCTGTCGTAGACGGCCTCGTGCGGCAGCGCCAGGCTGAGCAGTCGCGTGCAGCCCTGGGCCTTGGCGCTGGCCACGACCAGTGCATCGGCAAACGGCAGACCGAAGCGGCTCTCCAGCGACCACGCGGACTCCACGGTCGCCTGGTCGGCTGCCCAAGGGCGCCAATGCTGGTAGCGGCGCACCTCGGCGCGCACGTCACCCTGGGGCATGGGCGGCGACACGCGCTGGGTGGCCAGCAGGTAGAAGTCGTTGAGCACCTGCACCGACACCCGGCCGGTGCGCGTCGCCCAGAGCTGGCGCAGCCAGGCGAGCACCTGCTCACGCTCGGCAGGGCGGGCGCCGTCTTCGCTGAACAGCAGCACCGAGGTGTCGACAAAGACCGGATCGTTCACAGCACGCCCCGGCCCGGGTAGGGCTGGCCGTCCGACGACCAAGACCGCTCGCGATGCTGCCAGTCCTGCAGTGCGCGCTCGTAGGCGTCGTCGTGGCGCATCTTCTCGGCCAGCAGTTCGCCCAGCAGGCGCGACACGCTGGTATTGCGCCGCGCGGCTTCCAGCCGAGCCCACTCGGCCACGGCATCGTCCATCGACACGGTCACGTTCTTCATGGCGGGCAGCGTATCACGAAGTTCGTGTTGCACGAACTTCGTGTCTCCAAAACCCTTGGATGACATCCCGGGGGAGCACCCTGAGACTCAGTTAGCCTGCCGTTCTCTTCACTCCCGGTCCATCGATGCCCGCCTCGCGACTCGTCAAGAAGCCCCTCCTGGCCGCTGCGGCCCAGCTCAAGCGCACCGGCCGGGCGCTGGGCAAGCTCAAGCCGGCGCCAGCGCACCCGGCTCAGGCGCTGCATGACATCAAGGCCCGGCGCGCGGCACGCCGCCGGCCGTCGGGCCTGCAGCTGGCACTGGCCGACCGGGTGGACTTCCTGAACCCGGCGCATTGGGATGAGCTCGCCACCCAATCCATCTTCCTGTCGCGCGACTACCTGCGGGTGCTGGAAGCGCATGCGCCTGACAACCTGGAGCCCCGCTACGCCCTGGCCTACGACGACGGCCGCCCGGTGGCCGCCCTGCTGCTGCAGCGGGTCACGGTGGGCGGCGCCCAGCTGCGCAAGCCGGGCAGCCAGCGCCTCGTGGCCGCCCCGATGGCCGGCCTGCGGGAGCATCTGCTGGTCTGCGGCAATCTGCTCGTGTGGGGGCCGCGCTCGATGGCTTTGGCGCCCGACACCGACCCCGAGCAGCTCTGGCATGGCATCTGCGAAGCCATCTACCGGTTGCGTCGCGCCGACAAGCTCGAGGGCCAGTCCGACCTCGCGCTCATCAAGGACCTGGGCATGCCCGGCGACGCGGTGCCGCCCACGCTGCGTCTGCTCGGCTACCGCAGCGTCGAGACCGAACCCGACATGGTGCTCACGCTGCGGCCCGAGTGGCGCAGCTGGGACGACTACCTGGCCAGCATGACCTCCAGCTACCGCAGCGCCGCCAAGAAGCTGCTGAAGGACTGCGCGGCCGCCGGCATCACGCTGCGCGAGGCCAGCGCCGCAGAGATGCAGGCGCGCGCCGCCGAACTGCACGCCCTCTACGGCCAGGTGCATGCCGCGCAAGGCCTGCGCCTGGCCACGCTGACGCCGGGCTATCTGCCGGCAATGGCGCAGGCGCTCGGTGCCCGCTTCCGCTGCCGGGTGGCCGAGCACGCAGACGGCCGCTGGCTGGGCTTTGTGACCAGCGTGCACGATGGCGACACGACGCTCGGCTACTACATCGGCTATGACCGCGCCGCCAATGCCGAGGCGCCGCTGTATCTGAGCCTGCTGCAGTCCACCGTGCAGGATGCGATGGCCTTCGGCTCGTCGCGCCTGAGCCTGAGCCGCACCGCCCTGGAGCCCAAGGCCAAGATGGGCGCCAAGCCCGAGCCGCTGAGCTGCGCGGTGCGCCACCGGGTGTCGGCGCTGAACTGGATCACGACGGCGCTGACCCGCACCGCCGAGCATGACGAGCCGCCGGAGCGCAGCCCCTTCAAGACCGTGGCCTGAGCACCCCTCGCCCAGTGCACCACGCTGCACGCGGGCGCTCTGGTCGGTCCCCCGAGGAGACGACGATGCTTGCCGGATCGACCGGCAAGCCCATCGTCAGAGCGGGCCGGCTAGGGAGCGGCCCGGCGCTCGGCCCGCGTACAAGCGCGAGGACACGGGTGCGCTGCTCACTTCAGGCGCAGCTCGGCCGCACGCGCATGAGCCTGCAGGCCCTCGCCGTGCGCCAGCGTCGACGCGATGCTGCCCAGCACCTGGGCGCCCTGCTCGCTGACCTCGATGAGGCTGCTGCGCTTCTGGAAGTCGTACACGCCCAGCGGCGACGAGAAGCGCGCGGTGCTGGCCGTGGGCAGCACGTGGTTGGGGCCGGCGCAGTAGTCGCCCAGGCTTTCGCTGGTGTAGGCGCCCATGAAGATGGCGCCGGCATGGCGCAGCAGCGGCTCCCAGCGCCCCGGCTCGGCGGCGCTGATCTCCAGGTGCTCGGGCGCGATGCTGTTGCTGATCTCGCAGGCCTCTTCCATCGAGCGCGTATGGATCAGCGCCCCGCGGCCCTTCAGCGACGCGCGGATGATGGCCTCGCGCGGCAGCGTGGGCAGCAGGCGCTCCATGCTGGCCTGCACGGCAGCCAGGAAGTCGGCATCGGGGCTCAGCAGGATGCTCTGCGCGAGTTCGTCGTGCTCGGCCTGGCTGAAGAGGTCCATGGCCACCCAGTCCGGCGGCGTGGTGCCATCGGCGATGACGAGGATCTCGCTCGGGCCGGCAATCATGTCGATGCCGACCTGGCCGAACACATGCTTCTTGGCCGAGGCCACGTAGGCATTGCCCGGGCCGGTGATCTTGTCCACCCGCGGGATGGTGGCGGTACCGTAGGCCAGCGCGGCCACGGCCTGTGCGCCGCCGATGGTGAAGGCGCGGTGCACGCCGGCCACTGCTGCGGCGGCCAGCACCAGCGGGTTGCGCACGCCGTCCGGCGTGGGCACCACCATGATGATCTCCTGCACGCCGGCCACCTGGGCCGGGATGGCGTTCATCAACACGCTGCTCGGGTAGGCCGCCTTGCCGCCGGGCACGTAGATGCCGACGCGGTCCAGCGGGGTGACCTTCTGGCCGAGCAGCGTGCCATCTTCGTCACGGTAGCTCCAGCTGCGGCCGGAGGCTTCGAGCTGGCGCTCGTGGTAGGCCCGAACGCGCTGGGCGGCGGCCTGCAGCGCCTCGCGCTGGGCGGCCGGAATGGCAGCCAGCGCTTCTTGAAGTTCGGCCTGCGTGATCTCCAGCGCGGCCATGCCGTCGACCGTCAGGCGGTCGAAGCGCGCGGTGTACTCCAGCACCGCCGCATCGCCGCGCTGGCGCACATCGGCCAGGATCTCGGCCACGCGGCCTTCGATGGCCGCGTCCGTCTCGGCCGACCAATGGCGCAGGCGCTCGAACTCGGCTTGGAAGTCGGCAGCAGCGGTCGAGAGTTGGCGGATGAGGCTCATGCGGAGACGGCGCCCGCGAAGGCGTCGATGAGGGGACGCAGGGTGTCGCGCTTGAGTTTGAGCGCGGCCTGGTTGACGACGAGGCGCGAGGAGATGTCCATGATCTGCTCCACCTCCACCAGCTTGTTGGCGCGCAGCGTGCCGCCGGTGGAAACAAGGTCGACGATGGCGTCGGCCAGGCCGGTCAGCGGCGCGAGTTCCATCGAGCCGTAGAGCTTGATCAGGTCCACGTGCACGCCCTTGTCGGCGAAGTGCTGGCGGGCGATCTCGGTGTACTTGGTGGCCACGCGGATGCGCGAGCCCTGCTTCACGGCGGCGGCGTAGTCAAAGTCGGCGCGCGTGGCCACACTCATGCGGCAGCGGGCGATCTTGAGGTCCAGCGGCTGGTACAGGCCGTGCGAGCCGCCCTGCGCCAGGGCCTGCTCGTGCAGCACGTCGCGGCCGGCGACGCCGAGGTCGGCACCACCGTACTGCACATAGGTGGGCACGTCGCTGGCGCGCACCAGCACCACGCGCACGCCGTCACGGTTGGTCGGGAGGATGAGCTTGCGCGAGGTCTCGGGGTCTTCCAGCACCTCGATGCCCGCGGCACGCAGCAGCGGCAGCGTCTCTTCGAAGATGCGGCCCTTGGACAGCGCCAGGGTGAGGCCTTGGGTCGACGTGCTCATTGCGTCCACTCCTCGGGCGTCAGCGTCTTCATGGACAGCGCGTGGATCTGCTCCCGCATGCGGTCACCCAGCGCCGCGTACACGCGCTGGTGGCGCTTGATGCGCGTGAGGCCCGTGAACTCCGCCGACACGATGGTCGCGAAGAAATGTCGACCGTCGCCCTCGACTTCCAGATGCGCGCAGGGCAGGCCAGCGGCAATGAAATCGCGTACTTCGAGGGGAGTCGGGTCGGCCATCACGGGTCCTTCTGGGAAACCCGTGATTGTAGAAACGGTTGGCGCGGCCGCCTTTCGGCGTCGCGCAAAGCCCGCTTCAGGACCGGATCTTGTAGCCGCGCTGCAGCAGGGACAGCGCCACGCCCGCTGTCACGGCAAAGGCCGACGCCACCACGCCGAAGCTCAGCCACGGCGACACATCGCTGACGCCGAAGAAGCCCCGCCGGAAGCCGTCGATCATGTAGAAGAACGGGTTCAGATGGCTCACCGTCTGCCAGAAGCCGGGCAGCGAATGCACCGAGTAGAAGACCCCCGACAGGAAGGTCATGGGCATGATGATGAAGTTCTGGAAGGCGGCGAGCTGGTCGAACTTCTCGGCCCACAGGCCGGCGATCAGGCCCAGCGTGCCCATCAGGCCGGCGCCGAGCACGGTGAACACCAGCACCCACAGCAGGTTGTCCAGGCCCGGCGGCGCAAACCAGGCCGTGACCAGCAGCACGCCCGTGCCCACCGCCAGGCCGCGCACGATGGCCGCGCCCACGTAGGCCACGAACCAGGCCAGCGGCGACAGCGGCGTGAGCAGCAGGAACACCAGGTTGCCGGTGATCTTGCTCTGGATGAGGCTGGAGGAACTGTTGGCGAAGGCGTTCTGCAGCACGCTCATCATCACCAGGCCCGGGATCAGGAACTGCGTGTAGCCGACCGTCTCGTAGACCTTCACATGGTCTTCCAGCGTGTGGCCGAACACCAGCAGGTACATGCAGGCGGTGAGCACCGGCGCCGCCACGGTCTGGAAGCTGACCTTCCAGAAGCGCAGCACTTCTTTCTTGAAAAGGGTCGAAGCACCGTTCATGCGGCTTCTCCCTGCATGATGTTGAGGAACACGTCTTCGAGGTCGGCGCGGCCGATCTCCAGGTCTTCGACCGGCACGCCGGCCGCGCGCAGCGTGGCCAGCGTGGATTCCACCTCCACCGCGTCATGCGCGGTGACCTGCACGATGCGGCCGGTCACGCGGGCGCGGGCCGCCACGTCGGCGGGCAGGGCCGCGTCCGTCTTGAAGCGCAGCATGGTGTGGGCCGTGCCGGCCAGCAGCTGCGAGGTGCGGTCCAGCGCCACGAGGCGCCCGCCCTTGAGCATGCCGATGCGCTGGCACAGGGCCTCGGCTTCTTCCAGGTAGTGCGTGGTCAGCAGCACCGTCTGGCCTTCCTTGTTCAGGCGCGCGATGAAGTGCCAGAGCGTCTGGCGCAACTCCACATCCACGCCGGCCGTGGGCTCGTCCAGCACGATGACGGGCGGCCGGTGCACGAGGGCCTGCGCCACCAGCACGCGCCGCTTCATGCCGCCCGAGAGCTGGCGCATGTTGGCGTTGGCCTTGTCAGCCAGGCCGAGGTTGGCGAGCAGCTCGTCGATCCAGTCGTCGTTGCGCTGGACGCCGAAATAGCCGCTCTGGATGCGCAGCGATTCACGCACGCTGAAGAAAGGATCGAACACCAGCTCCTGAGGCACCACGCCGAGGGCCTTGCGGGCGGCGGCGTAGTCGTCCACCACGTCGTGGCCCATCACGCGCACGCGGCCTTCGGTGGCACGGGCCAGGCCGGCGAGCACGCTGATGAGGGTCGTCTTGCCCGCGCCGTTGGGGCCGAGCAGGCCGAAGAACTCACCGCAGGGAATGTCGAAGCTGACCCCGTTCAGCGCCTTGACCTGCCCTCCCCGGTAGGTTTTCTTGACGTTCTCAAAGGAGATGGCGGGCGGGGAGGTCGAATTCGGCATGGAGCGCGATTCTAGAAGTCGGCCCTCCGCGCCCGTTGAACGCTGACAGAATGACCCACGATGCCCACGCCCAAACGCCCCCGCCGCACCGCCGAGCGCATCCTGGAGGTCACGCTGGACCTCTTCAACCGCTTCGGCGAGCCCAATGTCTCCACCACGCTGATCTCGGCCGAACTCAAGATCAGCCCGGGCAATCTGTACTACCACTACCCGGCCAAGGACGAGCTCGTCAACGCCCTCTTCGGCCGCTACGAGGCCGAGCTGAACGAGCTGCTGGCGGCTGCCGACAACGTGCGCCACGTGGAAGACGCCTGGCTGTTCTTCCACATGCTGTTCGAGCTGATCTGGAAGCACCGCTTCCTGTACCGCGACCTCAACGACCTGCTGTTCAAGAACCGGCGCCTGGAGACGCATTTCCAGGGCCTGCTCGCCGCCAAGGAACAGGCGATGCGCCATGTGCTGTCGGGCCTGCACCTGGGCGGTGCGCTCAAGATGGATCTGCGCGAAGCCGCCCCCACGGCGAACGCGATGGTGGTGGTGGTGAGCTACTGGCTGAGCTACGAATACGTGCGCGACCCGCGCCACGCGCTGGAGCCCGACCGCGCCGGCGCGGCACTGATGCGGGGCGCCTTCCATGCGCTGAGCCTGCTGCTACCCTACCTGGAGCCCGCGTCGAAAGACCACCTCTTCAAACTCGCCGGCCAATACCAATCAACCTAGGAGACTCCCCATGGCCAAGTGGACCGCCTTCCCCTACGACAACAGCGCCTTCGTCTACACCCCGGCCACGCTGAAGAAGCACTGGGCCCGGCTGCATGCGGGCGATGCCGAACCCTTCCCGAAGGACGCGGATGTCGTGCAGGCCTGGATCCATTTCCATGCGGGCGAGTTCCAGGCCGCCTACGACGCCGGCCTGGCCGCAGGTGGCGCGGGCATCACGGTCGCCAACAAGGCCCAGGGCATCTACGCCAACTACCTCGAGAAGAAGGAGAAGGTGAAGCTGGAGATGTTCCTGGAGATCGCCGAGCGCGCCGAGGCGCAGCAGGCCGAGGAACCCAAGAACGCCAACGCCTATTACTGGCAGGCCTATGCGCTGGGCCGCTACGGCCAGGGCATCAGCGTGGCCAAGGCGCTGGCGCAAGGCCTGGGCACCAAGGTGAAGGGCGCGCTCGAGACGACCATCAAGCTCGCGCCCAAGCATGCCGACGCCCACATCGCGCTGGGCGCCTTCCATGCCGAAGTGATCGACAAGGTCGGCAAGCTGCTGGGCAAGAC
This sequence comes from Methylotenera sp., assembly GCA_021738245.1. Classification (GTDB taxonomy): domain Bacteria; phylum Pseudomonadota; class Gammaproteobacteria; order Burkholderiales; family Burkholderiaceae_C; genus Pelomonas. The sequence continues at coordinate 17,248 of JAIPCJ010000082.1, forward strand.
CCAGGGCGCCGACACCGCCACCGGCCTGAAGATGTTCGAGCAGGCCCTGAAGCTCAACCCGACCTCCGCCATCGCGATGATCGAGCGTGCCAACGGCCTCGTGATGCTGGAGGGCGACAAGCGGATGCAGGTCGCCGAACAGCTCTACGCCGACGCCGCCGCCTGCGAAGCCATGGACGCGATGGAACTGCTGGACATCGAGCTGGCCAAGGAAGAGCTCGAAGAGTGAGCATTCCGTCACGGCGACCCGGGCCGACCGTGAACTGCGTCACACACCTCCCTCCCGCGCCTTCGGGGGTGCGCCGCGCGGGCGCCGGGCGTAAGCTTCGCATCCATCAGCCACCCCCCACCCGAGACCGCGCCATGAAGTTCCTGATCCCCGCCTTCGCTGCCGTCACCGTGTTTGCTGCCCAGGCCGCCAACAACGCCACGCCCGAGCAGGCCGAGCTGCGCGCCGAATGCGCTAAGAGCTACGAGACGACCAGCAGCATCAGCACCCCGGTCGCGGCCAACGAGTACCAGTTCGTGTACGCCAACGGCAAGTACAAGGGTGAAGCCAAGCCGGGCAAGCTGCTGCCCTGCACCAACGACCAGTACGCCGCCTACCTCGACACCAAGGCCGACCCCGCCAAGGTGATGGCCGCCTACCCGACCGCCGCCGGCCGCCCGACCGCCAAGAAGAAGGCCGAGCCGTTCCGCCTGTAATCAGGTCCGGCTACCCGCAACAAGGCGCTCCTCGGAGCGCCTTTTGTTTTTCAGAGCGCGATCAGACAGCGCGCGCAGCGCAGGATGCCTGGATTTCGACGACACGGCGGTCGCAAACGCCCGCTACGCCCGCTACGCCTGCGACCGCCCCGACCTCGACGGGACGCCCCGCTCTGCCGAAGCCATCCAGCGCGTGGCGCTGGCCAACGTGAGCGGTGAGCATGCGCGGTTGCGGCTCACGGCCGAGTGTTGGGACAGCCGAGGTCCGCGGATGGGTCTCGGCCGTCGTCGGGCGCAGGCGTGGACTGGGCGCAGGGGAGATGGCGGCGTGGTGACGTCGCGGGTTGGAGTGGCAGTGGCAGTGGCAGGTTTGCAGCGGGTGCGGCCGTTCGCGGTCAACCTGTGAATTCACGATGGGCGCTCTCAAGCCGAACGTCAGTGCGGCTGCCAGGGCGGGCCTGTGCGACCGCAATGTGAGGTACTGCAGACGTTGCCGGCGCGGGTATGGGGCCAGCTCCGGCGCGACCTGGTCAATGACCGGAGTTCACTGCGCTGAGCTCACGCAGACGACCCGTTGCGGTTCTTGGCGACCATGCACCATCATCGTCATCAAACTTCCGATCAAGGCGTTTTTGCCAACTGGCGGGCGCGTTGCAGCGGCGTCCGCCGGCAAGCGGGTGGTTTTCCGCTCCGGGCTGTATCGCCAGCCCGGCACCGCCTTCGCGACCGCGGTGGCCCCGCACAACCAAGTCCCTGCCGTCCGGCGTGGTCGGATCGTCGGCCCGAGCCATGGAACTCGTCAGTGCCCGGGCCGCTGGGCCGCCTGGCAGTCTCAGGCGGACGCAGGCTCAGGCTCGGGTGCCGCCCCAGCCGCGGCGTCGGGATCCTCAGGCATTTCACGACCGAAGTTCATCGTGAACTCGCCGCGCACGCCGGCCGCGATCACCTGGTGGATGAAGTCCAGCTTGTCGAGCACGGGGTCGGGCATGACGAACGGGTAGGCATCCTGGCCGCCCATGCTGCGAGACATGGCGTTGCTGAACTGGGAAATGGGCAGCCAGTCCGCAACGACGCGCTGCCGGAAGTCCTGCTCGCCGGCGCCGACGGCTGCGGCCTGCACCGGCGGCGCGTTGGGGACCGCCGAGTCGAGGCGCAGCCCCCAGGAAGCGGCAGTTTCAAGGCCGTCCCACAGGTGCATGTAGTGGGCCCAGCACTCTGCCCAGTCCTCCCAAGGGTGGGAGCTGGCGTACACGCTGATGAACCTCTCGGGCCAGTCGGTCACGGGCGACTCGTAGTGGCGCTGCAGCGCTTCGCCGTAGTCGGCCTGCTCATCGCCGAACAGCGCGCGAAAACGCTCCAGCCATGGCGTGTCGGCAATGAGGCGGTCCCAGTAGTAGTGACCGATCTCGTGCCGGAAATGGCCGAGCAGCGTGCGGTACGGCTCGTGCATCCGGGTTCGGACGTCTTCCCGGTGCGCATCGTCGGCTTCGGCGATGTTCAGCGTGATCAGGCCGTCGTCGTGCCCGGTCAGCACCTTCGTTTTGGGGTCGGTCTCCTCAAGGAAGTGAAACGCCACGCCGTCGCGTGGGTCGACTTTCTTGTTGGGCACGGGCAGGCCCAGCGACAGCAGCCCGTAGGTCATGCGCCGCTTGGCGGCCTCGATGCGCGACCAATGCGCGCCGTTTTCGGGCTTGTTCAGCGCGGGGAAGACTTCGGTCGTGCGGCACGAAAGGCATAGCGGGTCCACGTCGTCCGTGCGGACCATCCAATTGCAAGACACAGGAGGGACGTGGTGGGTGCACCGGCGATAGCCGCTTGGGGAAGCTGCTGGCAGCCGAACCCACGCTCCTTCCGTGTCGGATTCGGGTTCGAACGACCCCATCGCGAGCTCCTCGGGCATGAACCCGAGCTGGGCCTGACAGGCCTCGCACTCAACGTTCTCGAAGAAAACGCGAGCGCCACAGCGCTCACAGTTGAATCGCTTCATGATGGGATCGCAGAGTCAGGAGACAGAGCGTCGAAAGGCCGGCGGCCCAGCGTTGGTGTCGG
>JAIPCJ010000083.1 GCA_021738245.1 Methylotenera sp.
GCTGCGGCCGGCGGCTCGGTCACCGTCGTGGTGCCGGACATCGGCGACTTCGACGAAGTTGCCGTCATCGAAGTGCTGGTGAAGGTGGGCGACACGGTCAAGGTCGAGCAAAGCCTGATCACCGTCGAGAGCGACAAGGCCTCGATGGAGATCCCGTCGTCGACCGCAGGTGTCGTCGAGGAACTGCTGGTCAAGCTGGGCGACAAGGTCGCCAAGGGCACGGCCCTGGCCCGCGTGAAGGCGGCCGGTGGCGCTGCCGCACCTGCGCCCGCTGCACCGGCGACCGCACCTGCTGCCGCAGCGCCGGTGGCCGCCGCGTCGGCACCGGTCGCCGCCGCGTCCACCCCGGCTGCAGCCCCCGCCGCCGCGCTGCCGGCCCACCAGCCCACGTCGCCCACGGGCCAGTTGCCGCACGCCTCGCCCAGCATCCGCAAGCTCGCCCGCGAGCTGGGCGTGCCGCTGACCGAGGTCAAGGGCAGCGGCCCCAAGGGCCGCATCACCGAGACCGACGTGCAGGGCTTCGTGAAGGCCGTGATGGCCGGCGCTGTGCAGACGACGGCCCAGAAGGCCGCTGCGCCGGCTGGTGGCGGCGGTGCAGGCCTGAACCTGCTGGCCTGGCCCAAGGTCGACTTCGAGAAGTTCGGCCCCGTCGAGCGCAAGGAACTCTCCCGCATCAAGAAGATCTCGGGCGCCAACCTGCATCGCAACTGGGTCGTGATCCCGCACGTCACCAACCACGACGACGCGGACATCACCGAACTCGAAGCCTTCCGCGTCCAGCTGAACAAGGAAAACGAGAAGGCCGGCATCAAGGTCACGATGCTGGCGTTCATGATCAAGGCCGCTGTGGCCGCGCTGAAGAAGTTCCCCGAGTTCAACAGCTCGCTGGACGGCGACACGCTGGTGCTGAAGAACTACTTCCACATCGGCTTTGCCGCAGACACGCCCAACGGCCTGGTCGTGCCCGTCATCAAGGACGCCGACAAAAAGGGCATCTTCCAGATCAGCCAGGAGATGTCGGAGCTGGCCAAGAAGGCGCGCGACGGCAAGCTCGCGCCGGCCGACATGAGCGGCGGCTGCTTCTCCATCTCGTCGCTCGGCGGCATCGGCGGCAAGTACTTCACGCCCATCATCAATGCACCCGAAGTGGCCATCATGGGTGTGTGCAAGAGCAGCACCGAGCCGGTGTGGGATGGCAAGCAGTTCGTGCCGCGCCTGATCCTGCCGCTGTCGCTCTCCTGGGACCACCGCGTCATCGACGGGGCAGCGGCCGCCCGCTTCAACGTCTACTTCGCGTCGCTGCTGGCGGACTTCCGCCGCATCGCCTTGTGATCGGAGGCTGAACTCATGGCACTCATTGAAGTTCAAGTTCCGGACATCGGCGACTTCGACGAAGTCGGCGTCATCGAGGTGCTGGTCAAGGCCGGTGACACCGTCAAGGTCGAGCAGAGCCTGATCACCGTCGAGAGCGACAAGGCCTCGATGGAGATCCCCTCCAGCGCCGCGGGCGTGGTGAAGGAACTCAAGGTCAAGCTGGGCGACAAGGTCAGCAAGGGCTCGGTCATCCTGACGGTGGAGGCCGATGCGGCCGCCGCGCCCGCGCCGGCCGCCCCTGCGCCTGCGCCTGCGCCTGCTGCTGCTCCTGCGGCGGCGGCCCCCGCTGCGGCGCCAGTCGTGGCGCCTGCCGCGGCCACCTACACCGGCAGCGCCGACCAGGCCTTCGACCTCGTCGTGCTCGGCGGTGGCCCTGGCGGCTACTCGGCCGCTTTCCGCGCGGCCGACCTTGGCCTCAAGGTCGCCCTCGTGGAGCGTTACGCGACGCTCGGCGGCGTCTGCCTGAACGTGGGCTGCATTCCGTCCAAGGCGCTGCTGCACGTCGCCGCCGTCATGGACGAAGTGAGCCACATGGCTGACCTCGGCGTGGCCTTCGGCGAGCCCACGGTCGACATCGACAAGCTCCGCGCCCACAAGAACAAGGTCACCGGCAAGCTGACCGGCGGTCTGGCCGCCATGGCCAAGATGCGCAAGGTCACCGTGCTGCGCGGTGTCGGCACCGTGCTGGACGCCCAGCACCTGAAGGTGGAAGCCACCGAGGGTGCGGTCGGCCAGGCCAAGACGGGCGCGGTGCAGACGGTGGCCTACAAGCGCCTCATCATTGCGGCCGGTTCGCAGGCGGTGCGCCTGCCCTTCCTGCCTCAAGACCCGCGCATCGTCGACTCGACCGGTGCGCTGGAGATGCAGGTCAAGCCGCAGAAGATGCTCATCGTCGGCGGCGGCATCATCGGCCTGGAAATGGGCACGGTGTACTCCACGCTCGGCGCGCGTCTGGACGTGGTCGAGATGCTGCCCACGCTGATGACCGGTGCCGACCGCGACCTCGTCAAGGTCTGGCAGAAGTTCAACCAGCACCGCTTCGACAACATCATGTTGAACACGAAGACGGTGGCGGCCGAAGCCAGGCCGGATGGCATCTACGTGAGCTTCGAAGGCGAGGGCGCCCCCAAGGAGCCCCAGCGCTACGACCTCGTGCTGCAGGCCGTGGGCCGCACGCCCAACGGCAAGAAGATCGGCGCCGAGAACGCCGGCGTGGCGGTGTCCGACCGCGGCTTCATCCCGGTGGACGTGCAGATGCGCACCAATGTGCCCAGCGTCTTTGCCATCGGCGACATCGTCGGCCAGCCGATGCTGGCGCACAAGGCGGTGCATGAGGGCCACGTGGCGGCCGAGGTCTGCGCCGGCGAACTGCTGGGCGACGACAAGCTCGCCAAGGCCCAGTTCGACGCCCGCGTGATCCCGAGCGTGGCCTACACCGACCCCGAAGTCGCCTGGGTGGGCATGACCGAGGACGAGGCCAAGGCGAAGGGCATCAAGATCACCAAGGGCCTCTTCCCGTGGACGGCCTCGGGCCGGGCCATCGCCAATGGCCGCGACGAAGGCTTCACCAAGCTGATCTTCGACGAAGAAAGCCACCGCATCATCGGCGGCGGCATCGTCGGCACGCATGCCGGCGACATGATCGGCGAGATCGCGCTGGCCATCGAAATGGGCGCCGACGCGGTGGACATCGGCAAGACCATCCACCCGCACCCGACGCTGGGCGAAAGCCTTGGCATGGCGGCGGAGGTGGCGCACGGGTCCTGCACCGACGTGCCGCCGGTGCGCAAGAAGTAAGGCGCCGCCGCGCCGCTGACAGGCCCGGTCCGGCCACGGCCCGGGCTTTTTTGTCGTTCAGCGGCTGGGCATGGCGGCCGCCTGCTGTTTTAGGGGTGTGGCCTGCGGGCTAACGCGGGCTTGGGTGGGCGCACAGTCTGGCCACAATGCGCGCATGAAATTTTTCTACTGGACGATGGTCTTCGTGATGGCGGCCACCCTGCTGCCATCGGCCCTCTACATGGGCCTGTACGTGTTCACGGGGTCAGACGTGGCGCTGGACCGGGCGCGCAAGTTCTGGAACTTCCTGCGCGTGTTCACGCTGCTGGCCTTCAACATCACCGTCTGGGGCAATGTGCTGGTGGGCGCCTGGGACCTGATCCGCTGACTCACAGCCTCGACGCGTACATCCGCGGGCAGTCCGCGGTGCCGAAACGGTCGACCGGGATGCGAAACCGCTGGCCCTCGCGCAAGGTTTGCCAGCGTGCCAGGTCGACGCGGCAGGTCCAGAGATGGTCGCCGCCGTCACTGAGTTCGATTTCATAGAAGGCCTCGCGCTTGCCCAGGCGCTCGCTGCCGGGTTGCCCGGGCGGCGCGAGGCGCAGCGGCGGGTTGGGCCACTCGGGCCGATCGTCCGGCCCGCCCTCGCGCTTGACGATCCAGCTGCGCCGCCAGGCCAGCAGGTTGTAGCGGCAATGTTCGCCCGGCTCGGCCCGCTTGCCGGTGGGGTCGGTGATCAGGCGGCGTGTGATGTCGAAGGCGCCCGCGGGCAGCTCATCGCACCAGTCGGCCCCTGACTCGGCGCGCAAGCGCTCCACGATGATCTCCAGGCGCCAACTGCGCCGGGTGAGCTCGACAGCCACGCCCGGCGGGCCGAAGACCCACCAGCCGACCGTACCCAGTGACGCCACGATCATGGCGACCAACACGAGTACGCGCAGCCGGGGCAGCTTCACGCGGCGTCGAACTGTGCGGTGACGGCTTCTTCCCAATGGGCGAGGTCGTCCCAGCTGATGTGCAGCCAGTCCATCGCGTCCTGGTGGTGGCCGGCCCAGTCGGCGTCCTCCGGCAGACCTTCGTGGCGGCGCATCAGGTGCTCGGCAATCAGGCCGGCGGCCACCAGGGTGTGCACCTCGGGGTCGATGTCGGCATGGCCCAGGGCCGCGTAGTCATGGTGCAGCCGGATGGCCGCCATCAGCACGGGCGGCAGGTTCCAGACCCGCACCACCAGCGCGCCCACCACGGCGTGGTCGGTCTTGTGGTTGGCGTTCTCGGTGGCGATGTAGGGGCGGTCGATGCGCGCGGCGGGCTCGACCATCGTCCGGGCGGAGCCGCGCACGCTTTGCAGCAGCACCGGCATGCCGACGTGCAGGAACAGCCCGAAGCTGTGCGCCAGGTCGGGCGACAGGCCCGGCAGCTGCTGTGCGATGGTGGCCATCGCGATGGCGCGCTTGGTGCTGCGCTCCCAGAAGCGCGCCAGCTGCGGCGCATTGACCGGGATGGCATGCCGCGCCAGAAAGCCGGTCATCACGGCGATGCTCTCGCGCAGGCCGATGCGGGTCATGGCCTGGCCGACGGTGGTGCAGGGCAGGCCGACGGGCTTGAACAGCGGGCCATTGGCAATGCGCAGCAGCGTGGCCGCCATGGCCACGTCGCTGGAGGCGATGCGGGCCACGAGGTTGAGGTCGGGCTCGTCCCCGCTCATGGCCTGCTGGAGCTGGGCCAGCAGTTCGGGGCAGGGCGGAATCTGGATCTGCTGGAGCGCGCCACGGCGGCGCGACTGGTCAAGGTCGTCCCGGATCTGCTGGGTGCGAGTTGTGTGAGTTGTGTGAGTTGAGGCCGGGTTCTGCATGATCCGAAAATCTTAGGCGGGCAACACACGGTTACAGTGATTTGAGTTGCCCGCCTCCGTCAATCTTGCCCACTTCCATCGTCCACGTCGCCACCGTCGCCCGCCTGCGCTGGGGGTGGCTGGTCGTTCTGGCGCTGCTGCCCTTGGTGGCCGCGGCCGCCTATGACGCCGCACGGGTGCTGGAGGTTGCCGCCCAACGCGGCCCGCGCGTGGCGGAGCAGGCCCAGGCGCTGGTGCAGCAGATCGAGCGCAGCAGCACCCACGAGGAGGCCCAGCGGCTCAAGGAGATCAACGACTTCTTCAACCGCCGCCTCGCCTTTCGTGACGACGCCGTGACCTGGGGCGTGCCGGACTACTGGGCCACGCCGCTGGAGAGTCTGGAAAGGCGCGCAGGCGACTGCGAGGACTACGCCATCGGCAAGTACTTCAGCCTCGCCGCCACCGGCGTGCCCACCACGCGCCTGCGCATGGTCTATGTGCGTGCGCGCCAGCAGGGGCAGTCACTGGCCCACATGGTGCTGGCCTACTATCCCCAGCCGGGCGCGGAGCCGCTCATCCTGGACAACCTGCGGCCCGACGTGCTGCCCGCCTCGCAGCGGCCCGATCTCACGCCGGTCTTCAGCTTCAACACCGAGGGCCTGTGGCAGGGCGCGGGCGCGGTCACGGCAGGTGACCCGATGGCACGGCTGTCGCTGTGGCGCGAACTCGTGGCCAAGGTCCGTGCGGAGGGCTTCATCTGATGGAGAGTGAGACATGTCGTTGATGCGCCAGATCGCCTGGTTGCTGCTGGGCGTGGTGTTGGCGGCCTTGGGGGGCGTCGTTGGCCTGTCCACGCTCGCCACCCAGCAGCTCATGCGCACCCAGCTCGAGCTCAAGAACGCCGACAACGCCCAGACGCTGGCCTTGGCGCTGTCGCAGCAACAGGGCGACGGCGAGTTGATCAAGCTGCTGGTGTCGGCCCAGTTCGACACCGGTGCCTACGAGTTCGTCCGATGGCGCGACGCGGCCGGTGCCACGCTGTACGAGCGTGCCGAGGCGCCCCGCGCAGGGCACGCGCCGGCATGGTTCAAGTCGCTGCTGCCCATCGAGGCGGCCCCTGGCCTGGCCCAGGTGTCGGACGGCTGGAAGGCCATCGGCTCGGTCGAGGTCAAGAGCCACGCCAGCTATGCCCATGACGCGCTGTGGCTCAGCACCCGGCGGCTGGTGGCATGGATGCTGGTGGTTGGCATGGTGGCCGCGGTGGCGGCCTGGGCCGGGCTGAAGCGCATCCGTCGCCCCCTGGACGCCGCGGTGGCGCAGGCCGAGGGCGTGCTCTCCGGCAGCTATGGCCAGGTCACCGAGCCGCGCGTGCCCGAGCTGCAACGCCTCACGCGCGCCATGAACGCGATGGTGCAGCGGGTCAAGGACCTCTTCGAAGCGCAGGCCGGCCAGTTGCTGGTGCTGCGTCAGCAGGTGCACCACGATGCGCTGACCGGGGTCTCCACGCGCCAGCATTTCCTGGCCGAACTCGACGCGGCGCTGCAACGCGACGATGGGCCGGTGGTGGCGGGCCTGGTGCTCGTGCGCCTGCGCGACATCGCCGGCCTCAACACCCGCCTGGGCCGTGCCGCCGTGGACGAGGTGCTGCTGACGGTCGTGTCCGCGCTGCAGGCCTATCCGGAGTCGGTGCCGGGTTGCCGCGTGGGCCGGCTCAACGGCGGCGATTTCGCGCTGTGGCTGCCGGCCCAGGGCGTGGCGGCCGAGACGGCGCATGCCTTGGCGGATGCGCTGCGCGCCAGCCTGCCGGCCTACGGCCCCGGGGTGCAGGTCGCCCTCGGGGCCGTCGAGCTGCCCCGCGAGCGGCCCAGCAATGTGTGGCTCGGCGAGGCCGATGCCGCGCTGGCCCGCGCCGAGCACCTGAGCGAGGCGCATGGTGGCTTCGTCATCGAGATCGTGGCCGAACCGGGCATCGGGCGTGAGCAGGGCGAGGCGCTCTGGCGTGCCCAGCTTCAACAGGCGATTGGGCAGGCGCAGGGCCGGCTGGTGGCGTTCCCGGTGCGTGATCGCGCCGGGCGACTGCTGCATCTCGAATGCCCTTTGCAGCTGCAGCTGGATGGTGAGTTCCGTGCCGCCTCGGGCTGGCTGCCGCTGGCCGTGCGCGCGCGCCTCACCGGCCAGGCGGACCTCTTCGCCGTGCGCCTGGCGCTGCAGGCCATCGCCGCTGATGGCCAGGCGCGCTGCATCAATGTGGCCCCCGCGTCGCTGGCCGATGCCGCCTTCCTGCCCCAGCTGCGCGAACTGCTCGACACATGGCCACAAGCCGCCCGTGCCCTGCTGCTGGAGGTGACCGAGGCGGCCGCCACGGAGCATTTCGACCGTCTGCTGGAGATTGGCCAGCAGCTGCGCCCGCTGGGCGTGAAGCTGGGCCTTGAGCACGCCGGGGCGGGGCTCGCCCAGGTCGAGCGGCTCTACCAGGCGGGGCTCGACTACGTGAAGCTCGACGCCTCGGTGCTGCTGGGCGTGGCGGGCGAGGCCGGCCGTGCCGCCTTTGTGCGCGGCATGGTGATCATGCTTCGCAGCCTCGCGCTGAAGGTGTATGGCGAAGGCGTGGTGGATGAGATGGATGCCCAGGCGTTGTGGGACTGCGATCTGGACGGGATCACGGGGCCGTGGGTGACGGAGAGTGGGGCGGGCTGAAAGAGTTCGCTACAGCCACGGCCGCGGGACGCTGCCTTGGCAAAACGCCGCCCCCACCTCAGATCTTCATCTCCCACCTCAGCTGCCACTGCGTATAGCTCGGCCCCCCGCTGCGCGACGTGATCAGCTGGTCTCCCGTGGTGATCACGCTTCCCGTGAAGTAGTCCATTGCGGACAGGTTGGTTGCCGACAGGCGCAACGACTGCTCCGTGTTGATCGCCCACAGCGCGAACGCATCGAGCACGGCCTTGCGGCTGGCGGTGGACTCAGTGATCAGCGTCTGCTGGATGGTGGTGGACGGCGTCCAGTTCAGCGAGGTGCCCAGCGTCAGGGGCAGGGAGCGCAGCCGGTAGTCAGCGCCCAGGTTGGCCGTGCCCTTGGGCTGGCCGTCAATGTGGTTGTTCGGGCCCGGGATGCCGTCGACCTTGGACGTGAAGAAGCTGACGTTGCTGCGCATGTTGATCGGCAGGGCGTCTTCAAAATACTCGTCGAGGCGGAAGCGTGCCTCCAGCTCCAGGCCGGCGGTCGAGGCCTTGCCGATGTTCTGCGGGCGGGCGACCCAGCGCGGCGTTGCAGACCAGGGCACGGTCTCCAAGGCGGTCACGGTGCGCATCAGGTTGCTGATGCGGCGGGCGAAGAAGTTGGCGCTGAGCAGGCCGCCCTTGGTGAGGTAGTGCTCGTAGCCGATCTCGAAGCCGGTGGCGAGTTCGGGCTTGAGGTCAGGGTTGCCGGCGCGGTCGGGCGTGTTGGCCTGGTGCGGCACCTGGCTGTTGATGGTCGGCCGGGCGATCAGGTCCTGCAGTTGCGGGCTGCGGTAGCTGCGGGTGAGGCTGGCGCGGATCATGTCGCGGCCGCGCTCGTCGAGCTTGTAGCGGGCATGGGCCAACGGGGTGAACACGCTGGAGCGGTTGCGCGCGTCATAGCTCGCACCGGTGGAGCGGGTGGTGATGCCTTCCCAGCGCGCGCCGGCGTAGAAGTCCCATTGCTTGCCCACGTTCCACTCGTCTTGCGCATAGGCGGCGTAGCGGGTGCTGGAGGCGTCGAGGTCGTCGCCGAAGTCATCCAGCCCGGCCTGCGGCAGGCCGTTGACCCGCGTCACGCGGTTCTGGTGGCGGGTGGTGCCCTCGGCTTCGACGCCCGTCACCAGCGCGTGGTCGTTGCCGAGGTTGTGCGAGAGCTTGGCCAGTGCGCTCCAGTTGCTGTCGCGGCTGGCGGTGGTGTCCTCCTGCAGGCGCGTGGCGGCGCCGGCCAGGCGCTCCTGGCGCAGGCTGTGGCTGTCGGCGCGCGCGCGGCCGATGCCGGCGCGGGCCTCCACGCGGGTGTCGTTGCTCAGGCGGCTTTGCCATTGCGCGTTCAGGCGCGCCATGTTGAAGCGGGTGTCGCCGTCGGTGTCGGCCTGGTCGTAGAAACCGGCGGGCCTGGGGGTGGGTGTCGGCGTGGTGGTCTGCAGCAGTTGTGACTGTGTCGTCGACTTGCTGGACACGACAAAGGGCTGCAGGGCCAGTGTGTCGGTGGCGTTGAGTTTGAACTGCACCCGGCCCGTCAGGTTGAGGGCCTTGCGGTCTTCGTCGCTGCGGCCGCGCGACACCACCAGGCTGTCGGTGCCGGTGGCCAGCGTGCGCGTCACGGTGTCGTTGATCACATCGTCGATGCGCTTGGCCTGCATCGCGTTGACGGTCAAGTTGTAGGCATGCCCGTCACCGAAGTTGTCGTTGCGGCTCCAGCCGAGGCCAGGGCTGATCTGGCCGCGTTCGGTTGCGAAGCCGGCGCGGAATTCATTCAAGCGCTTCTTGAGCGCCTCGCGCAGCACCACATTGATGGTGCCCGCCACGGCGCGGGTGCCGTACTCGGCGGTGGGCGCGCGCAGCACCTCGATGCGCTCGACCTGCTCGGGTGGCAGCTGGTCCAGCGAAAAGCCCGGCGGCATGCGTTCGCCGTTGACCAGGATCTGCGTGTAGCCGCCCCCCATGCCGCGCATGCGGATGTCACCGCCGCGGCCGGGCCGGCCGCCGGTCGTGACGCCGGGCAGGCGCTTGAGCACCTCACCCAGCGTGGAGTCGCCGAACTTCTCGATCTCTTCGCGCGTGACGACGATCTTGCTGGCCGTGGACGCCTTGCGGATGGACTCGTCGCTGGCCGTGCCGCTGATCTCCACGCGCTTGAGCTGCTCGCCCGCGCGTGAGGCGGGGCGCGGCGGCGGTGGCGTCGGTGCGGATGCTGCGGTGTCGGGCGCAGCCGGCGGCGTGGTCTGGGCGAGGGCGGGGAGGGCGCCGCAGGCGAGCAGCGCGGCCGTGGCAGTCAAGCGAAGCGGGTGCATAGCCTGCCAGCTTGCCATGGGCCGCCCGGGCGGCTGTGGCGTGCGCGTCCAACGCAAATCTTCTTTACCCGATCTGCGCCGAAACGATCAGAGGGGTGACGGGTGTGCGCGGTTCGGACGCCTTCAGAGCGCGAGCTGCAGGGACAGGTAGCTGCCCGTCTGGCGTCGCGGTTGCAGCGCAGGGGCAATGCGGCCGAGGTCGACCCAGGCCGCCGTCAGCGAGACGTGCTTGTTCGGTGCCCAGGCGACGAACACGTCCTTCCAGTCATCCTCCTTCAACGCACCGGCGCCGAGCGCAGAAGCGTTCAGGTTGTCCGGCTTGGCCCGGAACTCCACGCCCACCGCCAGGTCGCGGCGCAGCAACTTGGCCAGCGAGACCTCGGGTTGCCACCGCCGGCCCGCACCTTGGGCGCCGCCAAAGCCGAGCAGGCCGTTCTGGTTGGCCTGGGTCGAGCGCAGGGTCAGGTTGACGAGCCATCCTTCGGCCAGGAACAGCTTGGTGGCACTGACGTAGAGATCGGTGCCCGAGCGCTTGGCGCCCAGGGCGCCGTACAGCGTTGGGCCCAGGTTGCCGGTGTCGCTGCGCTTGGATTCGAGGCCCACGGCGATCTGTGGCATGAGGGTGTCGGTGTCCAGCACCGCGTCACCGGCCACGCGCACCTTGAGGCCGAGGATGTCTTGCTTGAGACGCAGGCCATCAAGCCCGAGCGGCGCGAGGTTGCTGCGGGTGTCGAAGTCCTGGCGGGCCAGCGACAACTCCACCCGGTCGTGCAGGCCGAGGGCGGCGCCGTAGGTCAGCAGGCCGTAGTCGCCGGTGCGCACGCGGGTGACGAAGGCGGTGGCACCCACCTGGCCGGCGCTGGCGTAGCTGCCCGTGACGGCCCAGGGTGTCAGGCCGCCGCCGGCAGCGCCGTCAATGCTCGACACGCCACCGGTCAGGAGCAGCTTGCCGCCCGCAGACTGGGCAAAGGCGGGCACGCCGAAAACGGCAGCGCTGATCAGCAGGGCGGCAAGGCGGGGCATCACGGAGTCTCCGGCGACGGTGCAGGCAAGGCGTCACTCTAAGCACAAAGCCCCCTGCGCAGGCGCGAGGCCCGGTCGCCGCTAGACTGCCGGCCCCGATTCCCGTGAACTCCTGCCTGTCATGACCGCCATTTCCGATGCCCAGCTGCAACCTCTCCTGCAAGCCGTCGTCGACCCGGGCAGTGGCCGCACGCTCGGCGAGGCCAAGGCGCTGAAGTCGGTGCGCATCGAGGGCGCTGATGTGAGCGTGGAGGTCGAGCTGGGTTACCCGGCCGCCAGCCAGCACCCGGCGCTGCGTGCCGCCCTCATCGCCGCGGCGCGCAGCCTGCCCGGCGTGGGTAACGTGAGCGTGAGCATCGGCACCAAGGTCGTGGCGCACGCGGTGCAGCGCGGCGTGCAGTTGCTGCCGGGCGTGAAGAACATCATCGCGGTCGCATCTGGCAAGGGCGGCGTGGGCAAGAGCACGACAGCCGCCAACCTGGCGCTGGCGCTCGCCGCTGAAGGCGCCAAAGTGGGCGTGCTGGATGCGGACATCTACGGCCCCAGCCAGCCCACCATGCTCGGCACCAGCGGCAAGCCTGAAACGCTCGATGGCCAGACCATGGAGCCGCACATCGCCCATGGCCTGCAGGTCAACTCCATCGGCTTCCTCGTCGATGATGACCAGGCCATGATCTGGCGCGGCCCCATGGCCACGCAGGCGCTGGAGCAACTGCTGCGCCAGACGCGCTGGCAGGAGGTCGACTACCTCGTGGTCGACATGCCGCCCGGCACGGGCGACATCCAGCTGACGCTGTCGCAGCGCGTGCCCGTGACCGGCGCGGTCATCGTGACCACGCCGCAGGACATCGCGCTGATCGATGCCAAGAAGGGCCTGAAGATGTTCGAGAAGGTGGGCGTGCCCATCCTCGGCATCGTCGAGAACATGGCGGTGCACATCTGCTCCAACTGCGGCCATGCCGAGCACATCTTCGGCGCCGAGGGCGGCCAGAAGATGGCGGCGCAATACGGCACCGAGCTGCTGGGTTCGCTGCCCCTGGCCATGAACATCCGCGCCCAGGCCGACTCGGGTGCCCCGACCGTCGTGGCCGAGCCCGACAGCGACGTCGCGGCCCTGTACAAGGCGCTGGCGCGCAAGGTGGCCGTGAAGATCGCGGCCCAGGGCAAGGACTACTCGTCCAAGTTCCCGACGATTGCCATCTCCAAGACCACCTGAGCCAAGAATTAGGGGGTGGTGGGAACCTGACGTCATCCTGACGTCGGAACATTCCCGACCCTATCGCCAGGGCGGCCAAATCCCTATTGGACAAGCCCAGGCGATTGTGGAGAAATCCTGAGTGCTGCCGCGTGCCGGCGATACCTATCGAAGTTCGACGGGGCGTTGGGCCCCAGGAGACGATATCCATGGACATGAACCGGAGGCAGTTCTTCCGGGTGAGCGGCGCAGGGCTGGCAGCTTCCAGCCTTGTGGCCTTGGGGTTTTCGCCGACGGCGGCTCTCGCCGAGGCACGCAACTTCAAGCTCTCCCGGGCGACAGAAACCCGCAACACCTGCCCGTATTGCTCGGTGGGCTGCGGCATCATCATGTACTCGCTGGGCGACAAGGCGAAAAACGTCACCTCGTCCATCATCCACATCGAAGGCGACCCGGACCACCCGGTCAACCGCGGCACGCTCTGCCCCAAGGGCGCCGGCCTGCTGGACTTCGTGCACAGCCCCAACCGGCTGAAGTTCCCCGAGATCCGCGAGCCTGGCAGCAAGGAGTGGAAGCGCGTCAGCTGGGACGAGGCGATGGATCGCCTGGTCAAGCTGATGAAGGCTGACCGCGACGCCAACTTCCAGGCCACCACGGCCGACGGCAAGACCGTCAATCGCTGGCTGACCACCGGCATGCTCTGCGCGAGCGCATCGTCCAACGAGTCGGGTTACATCACCCACAAGGCGATGCGGTCGATGGGGATGCTGGTCTTCGACAACCAGGCGCGCGTTTGACACGCCCCGACGGTGGCCAGTCTGGCCCCGACGTTTGGGCGCGGTGCGATGACCAACCATTGGGTGGACATCAAGAACGCCGATCTCGTGCTCATCATGGGCGGCAATGCCGCCGAGGCCCACCCCTGCGGTTTCAAGTGGGTCATCGAAGCCAAGCATCACAACAAGGCCAAGCTGGTCGTGGTGGACCCGCGCTTCACGCGCTCGGCCGCCATGAGCGACTACTACGCGCCCATCCGCGCGGGCTCTGACATCGCCTTCCTGGGCGGTGTCATCAACTACCTCTTGTCCAACGACAAGATCCAGCACGAGTACGTCAAGAACTACACCAACGCCAGCTTCATCGTCGGCGAGGACTACAAGTTCGAGGACGGTCTGTTCAGCGGCTACGACGAAGCCAAGCGCCGCTACGACAACAAGAGCTGGGGTTACGAGCTCGACGACAAGGGCTTCGCCAAGGTCGACCCGACCCTGCAGCACCCGCGCTGCGTGCTCAACGTGATGAAGGCGCACTACGCCCGCTACACGCCCGAGCAGGTGAGCAAGATCACCGGCACGCCGAAGGACAAGTTCCTGAAGGTGTGCGAGATGATCGCCGAGACGTCCAAGCCCAACCGCGTCATGACCATCATGTACGCGCTCGGCTGGACGCAGCACAGCCAGGGCTCGCAGATGATCCGCACCGGCGCGATCATGCAGCTGCT
Source organism: Methylotenera sp. (assembly GCA_021738245.1). Taxonomy (GTDB): domain Bacteria; phylum Pseudomonadota; class Gammaproteobacteria; order Burkholderiales; family Burkholderiaceae_C; genus Pelomonas. The sequence continues at coordinate 13,715 of JAIPCJ010000083.1, forward strand.
GCTGGGCAACATCGGCCTGCCGGGTGGCGGGATGAACGCGCTGCGTGGCCACTCCAACATCCAGGGCCTCACGGACCTGGGGCTGCTCTCCACCTCCATGACGGGCTACATGAGCCTGCCGCGCGAGACCGAGCAGGACCTGGAGACCTACTACAAGCCCCGCGCCGTCAAGCCACTGCGTCCCAACCAGATGAGCTTCTGGCAGAACTACCCCAAGTTCTTCGTCAGCCATCAAAAGGCGTGGTGGGGCAAGGCCGCAACGGCCGAGAACAGCTGGGCCTACCACTACCTGCCGAAGTGGGACAAGGCCTATGACGTGCTGCAGGCCTTCGAGCTGATGAACCAGGGCAAGCTCAACGGCTACATCTGCCAGGGCTTCAACCCGGTCGGCTCCTTCCCCAACAAGAAGAAGATCGTCGCGGGCCTGTCCAAGCTCAAGTACCTCGTCATCATCGATCCGCTCATCACCGAGACCGCCGAGTTCTGGAAGAACTACGGCGAGCACAACGACGTGAAGAGCGAGGAAATCCAGACGACGGTGTTCCGCTTCCCGAGCACCTGCTTCGCCGAGGAGGAGGGGTCGCTGACCAACTCCGGCCGCTGGCTGCAGTGGCACTGGAAGGGTGCCGAGCCCCCGGGCGAGGCCAAGGGTGACCCGGAGATCATTGCCGAGATCTTCACCCGCATGAAGGCGGCCTACGTGAAGGACGGCGGTGCCTTCCCCGACCCCATCCTGAACCTGACCTGGAACTACGCCCAGCCGCACAACCCCTCGGCCGAGGAACTGGCCAAGGAGTACAACGGCAAGGCGCTGGCCGACGTCACCGACCCCAAGGACCCGACCAAGGTGCTCGTGAAGGCGGGCGACCAGCTCGCCGGCTTCGGCCAGCTGCGCGATGACGGCTCCACGTCCTGCGGCTGCTGGATCTATTCCGGCGCCTGGACGCAGGCCGGCAACCAGATGGCTCGCCGCGACAACAGCGACCCGTTCGGCATCGGGCAGACGCTGAACTGGGCCTGGGCCTGGCCGGCCAACCGCCGCGTGCTCTACAACGCCGCGTCCTGCGACCCGAACGGCAAGCCCTGGAACGCCAAGCGCCGCCTGGTGGCCTGGAACGGCGAGAAGTGGGGCGGCTCCGACGTGCCCGATATCCGCCCGGACGCCAACCCGACGGATGCCGACGCCGTGCGGCCGTTCATCATGACAGCCGAGGGTGTGGCCCGCCTGTTCGCGCCCACCGGCATGGTCGACGGCCCGCTGCCCGAGCACTACGAGCCCTTCGAGACGCCGCTCGAGGCCAACCCCATGCACCCGAAGAACGCCAAGGCCAAGAGCAATCCGGCCGCTCGCGTGTTCAAGGGCGACATGGAGGCCTTCGGCACGGCCAAGGACTTCCCGTACGTGGCGACCAGCTACCGCCTGACGGAGCACTTCCACTACTGGACCAAGAACGTGCGCACGTCGGCCGTGGTGCAGCCGCAGCAGTTCGTCGAGATCGGCGAGGAGCTGGCCAAGGAGAAGGGCGTTGCCAATGGCGACTGGGTGAAGGTGAGCAGCAACCGCGGCTTCATCAAGGCCGTGGCCGTGGTGAGCAAGCGCATCGCATCGCTGGATGTGGACGGCAAGCGCGTGCACACCGTGGGCCTGCCCAACCACTGGGGTTTTGTCGGGGTGGCCAAGCCCGGGTATCTCGTGAACACGCTGACCCCCTTCGTGGGCGATGCGAACACGCAGACGCCCGAGTTCAAGAGCTTCACCGTCAATCTGGAGAAGGCCTGATGAATCAGGCCACCCCCTACCGGCTTCGCCGGCCCCCTACAAGGGGGCACTCCCGCCTGCCCGGCAAAGCCGGATCAGCGGGAGCCGCTTGGGAACACGGGCCTCGCGGCCCAGGAGACATCCAGTGAGTTCACTTCAATCGCTAGACATCGCCAAGCGCTCCGCGACGACCACCAACCCGCCGCAAGCGCGCAAGACCATCGAGGTCGCCAAGCTCATCGACGTGTCCTCCTGCATCGGCTGCAAGGCCTGCCAGGTGGCGTGCATGCAGTGGAACGACCTCCGTGACGAAGTGGGTGAAACCCACGGCACCTACGACAACCCGCGTGACCTGACGCCGCAAAGCTGGACGGTCATGCGGTATTCGGAGGTGGAGGTCGAGAAGGACAAGCTCGAGTGGCTGATCCGCAAGGACGGCTGCATGCACTGCGAGGACCCGGGCTGCCTGAAGAGCTGCCCGGCCCCCGGCGCCATCGTGAAGTACACGAACGGCATCGTGGATTTCATCTCCGAGCATTGCGTGGGCTGCGGCAACTGCGTGACGGGCTGCCCGTTCGACGTGCCGCGCCTGTCCAAGGTCGACAACAAGGCCTACAAGTGCTCGCTGTGCTCCGACCGCGTCGGTGTGGGCCTGGAGCCCGCGTGCGCCAAGGCCTGCCCCACGGGCGCCATCCGCTTCGGCACCAAGGAAGACATGCTCGACTACGGTGCCGAGCGCGTGACCGACCTGAAGGATCGCGGCTACGCCAACGCGGGCGTCTATGACCCGCAAGGCGTCGGCGGCACCCATGTGGTCTACGTGCTGCAGCACGCGGACAAGCCTGAGCTCTACCACGGCCTGCCGGCGGATCCCAAGATCAGCCCGTGGGTGTCGCTGTGGAAGGGCGCGGCCAAGCCGCTGGCCGTCGCGGCCATGGTGGGGGCAGCCGTTGCCGGCTTCTTCCACTACATGAAGGTGGGTCCGGTCGAGACCAAGGACGAGACCGATGACAAGGTCGACAACAAGGCCGACGCCTGAAGGAGCACGACATGGCAACTCGATACCTGCGTCGCTATGAAGACCGGGACCGCATGAACCACTGGCTCATCGCGCTCCTGTTCGTGCTCGCCGGCCTGTCTGGCCTGGCCTTCTTCCACCCGAGCCTGTATTTCTTCAGCGGCCTGTTCGGCGGTGGCGTCTGGACCCGCATCCTGCACCCCTTCTTCGGGGTGGCCATGGTGCTGGCTTTCGCGGTCATGTTCTTCCGCCTCTGGCGCGAAAACGTGTTCGTGCCGGTCGACCGTGAGTGGATGGCCAAGAGCGGCGACATGCTGCGTGGCGACAAGGCGGCGCTGCCGCCGGTGGGCAAGTACAACGCCGGGCAGAAGGGCGTGTTCTGGCTGATGAGCGTGTGCCTCGCGGTGCTGCTCATCACCGGCGTGATGTTCTGGCAGCCGTGGTTCGCCAACAGCTTCCCGATCCTGCTGCGCCGGATCGCGGTGGTGCTGCATGCGGCCAGCGCGGTGGCGCTGGTGCTCGGTGTCATCATGCACGTGTACGCGGCCATCTGGGTCAAGGGCACGGTGCGCGCCATGACGCGCGGCACCGTGACCGAAGCCTGGGCACGCCAGAACCACGCGCTTTGGCACCGTGAGATGACAGGCAAGCAGTGACTTCCACGACGACGACCTCCCAGAAGCTCCTCAGCCCGGAAGAAATCGCGGTTCGCGCAGGCGAACAACTGACCTTCCTGCACCTGCCCGATGCCGGCGTGTTCGCCGCGCGGGCGGTGCGCCTGCGCCAGCTCGCCGAGGGGCATGCGATGCGCGACTTCCTGCTCTTCGCCGCGGAACTGGCCGACGCCCAGCACCGCGCGCTGAAGGCGGGCGTTGCCGTGCCGCTGCCCACGGCCGAGCAGGTGGAGGCAGCGGCCAGCGCGGGGCTGCCGCTGCTGCCGGCCGAGACCTGGCCTCGCGCCGCGGTGTGGCGCGAGTCGCTGCGCTCCATGCTGCAGGACCTGGCCGCCCACCTGCCCGAAGGGGCGGCGCGCTCGACGGTGCGACAGCTGGCTGACGCCAGCGACGAGCATCTGGAGACGCAAGCCGGGCGCCTGCTGACCGGCGTCATGTTCGGGCTCGACATGGCCGCCGCGCCGCTGCTGGCGGCGGGGCTGCAGCTGCACTGGGTTCGCCTCGCGCAGCAGACGGCAGCGGCGCACACGGGTGGGCAGCTGGCGCCCTTCGGTCGCATCGACGACCCGACGGTCTGCCCCTGCTGCGCCTCGCGGCCGGTGGCCTCGGTCGAGCGGCTGGGCGCCGACGGGGCCCGCTACCTGGCCTGCGGCCTGTGTGCCACTCAATGGCACTATGTGCGCATCAAGTGCAGCCACTGCCAAAGCACCAAGGGCATCTCGCTGCAGAACCTCGTCGCCGCGGACGCTGCCGCGGCCGAGACCCAGCCGGCCGTGCAGGCCGAGTGCTGCAGCGAGTGCGGCCACTACCTGAAGCTCATGCACCCTGCGCGTGACAACGGCATCGAGCCGGTGGCCGATGATCTCGCCACGCTGACGCTGGACCTGCTCGTCAGCGAGGAGGGCCAGCAGCGCCACGGGCTGAACCTGCTGCTGCTCTTCGGCGAGCCCGAAGACGCGCCCCCGCCGCCCGGCCGAGGTCACTGATGGCCGCGCCCGACGAATCCGTGGTTCACGGTTCCAAGGCCAGCCCCAAGGACCTGCCCGCGCTCGACAAGCTGCTGCGCGACTGCGCGCCCCTGGTGGCGGAGCATGGCCACACGCTGGTCGCGCGTGAGGCGCGGGCCTTGCTGGAGAGTCTGCGCGCGCGGGCCGTGGCGGGCGAGCTGACGCGGGCTGAGCTGGCCCTGTTGCCGCAGTCCCTCGCCATCCGCGTGAGCCAGCGCATGCAGCCCAACATGCGGGCGGTGCTGAACCTGACGGGCACGGTCATCCACACCAACCTCGGGCGCGCGCTGCTGGCCGACGCGGCGCTGGCCCAGGTGCTGGCCTTGACCGGCGCGCCCAACAACCTGGAGTTCGACCTCGACACGGGCGGCCGCGGCGATCGCGACGACCTGATCGAGTCGCTGCTGTGCGAGCTCACGGGCGCCGAAGCGGCGACGGTGGTCAACAACAACGCCGCCGCGGTGCTGCTCGGCATCGCCGCGCTGGCGCGGGGCAAGGAAGCCATCGTGTCGCGCGGTGAGTTGGTGGAGATCGGTGGCGCCTTCCGCATGCCCGACGTGATGGCCGCGGCCGGCGCGACGCTCGTGGAAGTGGGCACCACCAACCGCACCCATCCGCGCGACTACGAGAGCGCCATCAATCCGCGCACCGGCCTCATCGTGAAGGTGCACACCAGCAACTACGCGGTGCAGGGCTTCACCGCCTCGGTCGACGAGGCCACGCTCGCGCCCATTGCCCGCGCAGGCGGCGTGCCGCTGATGACCGACCTGGGCAGTGGCGCCCTGGTGGACCTTGCCAAGTGGGGCCTGCCGGCCGAGCCCCTGCCGCAGGCCATGCTGGCCGCGGGCTGCGATGTGGTGACCTTCAGCGGCGACAAACTGCTGGGCGGCCCGCAGGCTGGCCTCATCGTCGGCAGCAAGGCCGCCATCGGTCGTATTCGCAAGTTCCCGATGAAGCGGGCGCTGCGCCTGTCCAAGCTGCCCTTCGCAGCGCTGGAGGCCACCCTGCGCCTGTACCAGCGGCCCGAGCGCCTGGTGCAGGACCTGCCCACGCTGCGCCTGCTGACCCGGCCGCAGGCCCAGATCGCCGCCCTCGCAGAACAGTTGCGGCCCGAGGTGGCGGCCGCCGTGGCGCCGCGGTTCAGCGTCGAGGTGGTGGCGCTGCAGAGCCAGATCGGTTCGGGCTCGCTGCCGGTCGAGCGCCTGCCCTCGGCCGGCCTGGCCCTGACGCCGGCCGACGGCCGTGGCCGGTCCCTCGACGCGCTGGCCACCACGCTGCGCGAACTGCCCCGCCCGGTCATCGGCCGCATCCACGAAGGCCGGCTGCTGCTCGATCTGCGCTGCCTGGAGGAGCCGGCGCTGCTGACGTCTCAGTTGACGACGTTGAAGGAAGCCCTGGCGTGAACACCGCCGCCGTTGAACACAGCCACAGCGGCACAGAGGCACAGAGGCGCTGCGCGTCGTCGTGGACTCTCTGTGCCTCTGTGCCTCTGTGGCCCCGGCCCTTTGCGAGCGAGCCCAAGCCATGATCATCCGCACCGCTGGCCACATCGACCACGGCAAGACGACCCTGGTACGCGCGCTCACGGGCGTGGACATCGACCGCCTGCCGGAGGAGAAGGCGCGCGGCAT
>JAIPCJ010000084.1 GCA_021738245.1 Methylotenera sp.
GGCGAGCTATCGCGACAACCCGGGGGGCGGGCCGCCCCCCATCGACGGGCGCGATTCTAGAAACCAGGCCGCCCACAGGCACCCTCAAAGCCAGTGGCGCATCAGCACCACGTCCAGATCGCTGGTGCCGCTGGCCTCGCCCGCCTGCAGCACACGCACCGTGGGCACGCGGTCGTCGGGCTGCAAGGCCAGCGCACGACCGCCATCGGTGCGGGTGCCCGCAGCCACCGGCGTGATGCGCACGCCGCCCGGGCCGAAGCTCACGTCGCGGCTGCCATCGGCATTGAGCCGCAGCAGGGCCGTGTCGGCGCTGGAGCTGTTGCCCGTGTAGACCCAGCCGCCCAGCAGCAGCTTGCCGTCGGCCTGCTGGACCAGCGCCGTGGCTTCGTCCCAGTTGGTGGTGCTCAAGGCATAGACACCCCGGCCGGCGGTACCGAAGCTGGCGTCGAGCGCGCCGTTCGCGCTCAGGCGCACGGCGGCGAAGTCATGATCGCGCTGGCCTGCCACCACGAGCTGGTTGGTGGCCGTGACCACCACGCCGCGCGCTGCGCCGATGACGGAGCCGAACACGTTCCTGACCACACCCGCCGTGCCGAAGCCGGGGTCGAGCGTGCCATCGTTGCGGTAGGCCGCAACGATGAAATCGCCCTCGCCTCCCACGGCGACGATGCGCGTGGCGCCGCCCACGGTCTGCAGCGCCAGGCCATAGATGGCTTCGCTGGCGCCCTGGGTGCCGATGGCGGTGAGCACCTTGCCGCCATTGCCGAAGCTGGCGTCGAGCGACCCGTCCGGGTTGTAGCGGGCCAGCGCGAAGTCGTTGCCGTTGGCGCCCTGGGTGCTGGTACCGCCGACGACGATCTTGCCGTCGGGCTGGATCAGCACGGCGTAGGCCCGGTCGGCGCTGTTGCCGAAGGACGTGGTCACGCGGCCGCCGTTGCCGAAGGTGGTGTCGAGGCTGCCGTCGGGGTTGTAGCGGGCCAGGGCGAAGTCGAAGCCCGTGGCGCCCTGGTCGCTGGCGCCGACCACGACGACCTTGCCGTCCGCCTGCACCGCAACCGCCTGGGCCTCATCGCTGGCGCCGCCGTTGTTGAACGCAGTGGACACGCGGCCGCCCGTGCCGAAGCTCGGGTCCAGACCGCCGTCGCGCAGGTGGCGCACGAGCATGAAGTCGGTGCCGGTGGTCGTGCCGCCGAAGACGGCATGGCCGACGACGAGCGCCTTGCCATCCGCCTGCACGGCCAGGCCGCGCACATAGTCATCGGTGATGCCGCCCTGCACGACGAGCGTGCCCCCGCCGAAGCTGGTGTCGATCTCGCCAATGGCGCCGCGCACGGTCAGGGTCAAAGGCTGGGTGGCCGGCGCGGCACCGGTTGCACTGGCCTTCACGGTGACCGAAGTGGGCAGGGAATGCGGGGCATCCGCCGCCGCCTGCAACGTGAGCGTGCCGGTGCTGCTGCCCGCAGGCACGCTGAGCGCCGCCACCGTGGCACCGGCCGGCAGCCCTTCGGCGACGAGCTGGATGGCTTCGTTGAAGCCCGCGTCCCGCTGCACGGTGACCTGGACGGTCGCCTGCTGACCTTGCCAGACCACGACACGGGCGGTGTCCAGCGTGAAGGCAAAGCCCGGCGCCGGGGTGGGGGTCGGGTTCGGATTGGGGCTGGGGTTGGGCGCCGGCAGCGGTGTGGGATTGCCGTTGGCATCGGGCGCGCTGCTGCCGCCACCGCCGCAGGCGGTCAGGGTGACCGTGAGGGCGGCTGCCAAGGCAAGCGAGGCCAGGGAGAAGGCGCGGCGGGACCGGCCGCAACGGGTGGTGGACGAGTTCATGGTGTGCAGAGGTGAGAGGTTGGACAGGCGTTCGATCCGGCCGGGATGCGACAGGCCACACGTTAGGGACGACCCTAGGCCGGGGCATCGACCGGAAGAGCCACGGCCCTGGCGGCAATGGGCCAGCGCCATGGCACGGCGGGCGTGAGCCGGGGTGCCATCGGTCATGGCCCGGCCGGCGGCGGCCCAGCAGGCATGGCGCCCGGCGAAAGCGCGGAAAACATCACGGCGACCTCGGCCCAAACCCTCGCTTCGTGCGCGGCGCATGACTGGCACAATCGACGGACTCCGCCTCCACCCGTCAACGACGCAACCGCCCGTGGAAACTCCGCTCGCCGAGCCGCTCCAATCCACCCTGTCCGGGGTCGCGCGCATGCTGGTGCATGCGGGCAAGCTCCAGGCCAAGGCGGCCGAAGACCTCGTCAAGCAAGCCCGCGAGAAGAAGACGAGCTTCGTCAACGCCGTGATCGCCAGCGGCCAGGTGTCGCCGTCCGATCTGGCGCACACGCTGTCCAGCGCGCTGGCGCTGCCGCTGCTGGACCTGTCCGCGATGGACCCGCAGCGCATGCCCCAGAACGTCATCGACGGCAAGCTGGCGCATCAGTACCAGGTGGTCGCCCTGTCCAAGCGCGGCAATCGCCTGTTCGTGGGCGGCGCCGATCCGACCGACCTGGAGGTCATCGAACGCATCAAGTTCGCGACGCAGCTGCAGCCCGAGTGGGTGATCGTCGAGCACGACAAGCTCGCGAAGATGCTCAGCAACACGGGTGCCAGCGCTGCCGAGACGCTGGAGGCCATCGCTGGCGGCGAGTTCGATTTCGACATTGCCGAGGACGACGCCACCCCGCAGCAGGAGGCCGCCGAGCTCGCCGATGTGGAAGACGCGCCGGTGGTGCGCTTCCTGCAGAAGATGCTCGTGGACGCGATCAACCTGCGCGCGTCCGACCTCCACTTCGAGCCCTACGAGTTCCATTACCGGGTGCGCTTCCGGGTCGATGGCGAGTTGCGCGAGATCACGCAGCCGCCGATCGCGATCAAGGACAAGCTGTCGTCCCGGATCAAGGTCATCTCGCGTCTGGACATCGCTGAACGCCGCGTGCCGCAGGACGGCCGCATGAAGCTCAAGTTCGGGGCCAAGTCGATCGACTTCCGGGTCAGCACCCTGCCCACGCTGTTCGGCGAAAAGATCGTCATTCGTATCCTGGACTCCTCCTCCGCCAAACTGGGCATCGATGCCCTGGGCTACGAGAAGATCGAGAAGGAACGCCTGCTGGCAGCCATCTACCGGCCTTACGGCATGGTGCTGGTGACAGGCCCGACCGGCTCAGGCAAGACGGTGTCGCTCTACACCTGCCTGAACATCCTGAACCAGCCGGGCGTGAACATCTCCACGGTGGAGGATCCGGCTGAAATCAACCTGCCCGGCATCAACCAGGTCAACGTCAACGACAAGGCGGGCCTGAACTTCTCCGCCGCGCTGAAGTCCTTCCTGCGCCAGGATCCGGACATCATCATGGTCGGCGAAATTCGCGACCTGGAAACCGCCGACATCGCCATCAAGGCTGCCCAGACCGGGCACATGGTGATGTCGACGCTGCACACGAACGACGCTCCCAAGACGCTGACCCGGCTGCTCAACATGGGCGTCGCACCGTTCAACATCGCCTCCAGCGTGCTGCTCATCACGGCACAGCGCCTGGTGCGGCGCCTCTGTGAGAACTGCAAGGCGCCGGCCGACTACCCGCGCGAAGCCCTGCTCAAGGCCGGCTTCAGCGAGGAAGATTTCGACGGCAGCTGGCGTCCCTACCGTGCAGTTGGTTGCAGCAATTGCACAAATGGTTACCGAGGACGTGTCGGTCTTTACCAAGTGATGCCGATCACCGAGGACATTCAACGCATCATCCTGGCTGAGGGAACGGCGATGGACATCGCCGAACAGTCCAAGAAGGAAGGCGTGCGGGATCTGCGCCAGTCAGGCCTCGTCAAGGTACGTGCCGGCGTGACCACGCTGGAAGAAGTGCTGTCGGCCACCAACGAATAATCAGTCGCGAGGAGAGCGCATGGCCACCGCCACCGCTGCAGCTAAAGGCGTCAAGGACTTTGTCTACGAATGGGAAGGCAAGGACCGCAACGGCAAGATCGTCAAGGGTGAGCTCCGCGCCGGTGGCGAGGCCATGGTCAGCGCCACCTTGCGGCGTCAGGGCATCCTGGTCAACAAGGTCAAGAAGCGCCGCGCCAGTGGCGGCACCGCGATCAAGCAGAAGGACATCGCCGTCTTCACGCGCCAGTTGGCCACCATGATGCGCGCCGGTGTGCCGCTGCTGCAGGCCTTCGACATCGTGGCGCGCGGCTCCACCAACCCGCGGATGACGCGGCTGCTGAACGACATCCGCCAGGACGTCGAGACCGGGACCAGCCTGTCGGCGGCCTTCCGCAAGCATCCGATGTACTTCGATGCGCTGTACTGCAACCTCGTCGAAGCGGGTGAGGCCGGCGGTATTCTCGAAGCCCTGCTGGACCGGCTGGCCATCTATCAGGAGAAGACGGTCGCCATCAAGAACAAGATCAAGTCCGCCCTGACCTACCCGATCGCGGTGATGGTGGTGGCCTTCATCGTGGTGGCGGTCATCATGATCTTCGTGGTGCCTGCGTTCGAGGACGTGTTCAAGTCCTTCGGCGCCGATCTGCCGGCACCCACGATGATCGTCATCTCGCTGTCGAAGTTCTTCGTCGCCTACTGGTGGGCGATCTTTGGTGGCATCGGCGGCGGCATCTATTTCTTCCTGCAAAGCTGGAAGCGCTCCGAGGCCATGCAAAAACGCATGGACCGGCTGTTGCTGAAGGTGCCCGTCTTCGGCGACCTCATGTACAAGTCGGCCATCGCCCGCTGGACGCGCACGCTGTCCACGATGTTTGCAGCGGGCGTGCCTCTGGTGGAAGCACTGGATTCGGTGGGCGGCGCCTCGGGCAATGCCGTGTTCGCCGAAGCAACGGAGTCGATCCAGCGCGACGTCTCCACCGGCTCGGCGCTGACCACCTCCATGACCAGTACCGGCATCTTCCCGACCATGGTGCTGCAGATGGCCTCCATCGGTGAAGAGTCAGGCTCGCTGGACCACATGCTGTCCAAGGCCGCGGAGTTCTACGAGGACGAGGTGGACGAAGCCGTGAAGGCCCTGTCCAGCCTGATGGAGCCCTTCATCATCGTGATCCTGGGCGGCCTGATCGGCGGCATCGTGGTGTCGATGTATCTGCCGATCTTCAAGCTTGGCTCGGTGGTGTAAAACCCGGGGCGAGGCAACACCTCGCTCCCTTGACGGCCGCGCGAGCGCGGCAACGGGCTGCTCAAGGGCGGCCTGAGCCCCCTGACCCCTTCCAGCCCATGCCCCTCGCCTCCCTCGACTGGTCCGTCTGGCTGTCTCCCTGGGTGCTCGGCCTGTTCGGCCTGTGCATCGGCAGCTTTCTCAATGTGGTCATCCACCGCATCCCGCTGATGCTGGAGCGCCAATGGCTGCACGAGTCGGCAGCTCAACTCACCGATGCCGATGCCATGGCGCGCGTGATCGGCGTGCCCAAGACCGAAACCGAGAAGCTCGCCAAGGCCGTGGACGCCTACGGCACCCGGATCGAGGCCCTGCCCCACTTCGGCCTGGCCACGCCGCGCTCACGCTGCCCGCACTGCGGCCACCAGTTGCGCTGGCATGAAAACCTGCCCGTCATCGGCTGGCTGCGGCTGGGCGGCAAGTGCGCGTCCTGCAAGGCACCGATCGCCAAGCGCTATCCGCTGGTCGAGCTGGCCACCGGCCTGGCCTTTGCGGCGTTGTCCTGGCGCTTCGGAGCCCAGCCCACCACGCTGCTGTGGTGCGGCTTCGTGGCCGCCCTCATCGCGCTGGCGATGATCGACTGGGACACGACGCTGCTGCCCGACAGCATCAACCAGCCCCTGCTCTGGGCCGGCCTGATCGCCGCCTGGATGGGCTGGACGCTGCCGCTGGACAAGGCGCTGGTCGGTGCCGTCGCGGGTTATCTGTCGCTGTGGTCGGTGTACTGGCTCTTCAAGCTCGCCACCGGGAAGGAAGGCATGGGCTATGGCGACTTCAAGCTGCTCGCCGCGCTCGGAGCCTGGCTGGGCTGGCAGATGATCCTGCCGATCGTGCTCGGCGCCTCGGCCATCGGGGCCGTGGTGGGCATCATCCTGAAGATGAACGCCCGCCTGCGCGAAGGGCGCTATGTGCCCTTCGGCCCCTTCCTGGCGGGCGGCGGCCTGGTCGTGCTGTTCGCGGGGCAGGCGACCGTGCTGGGCTGGCTGGGCTGGGCCTGAGGCGCGCATGCGCATCGGGCTGACGGGCGGCATCGGCAGCGGCAAGAGCACGGTCGCCGGCTTTCTGCGTGAAGCCGGCGCGACCATCGTCGACACCGACGCCATCTCGCGCCAGCTCACGCTCCCGGGCGGCGCCGCGATGCCCGCCATCGCCAGCACCTTCGGGCCCGACTTTGTCACCACCGACGGCGCCCTCGACCGTGATCGCATGCGGGCGCTGGCCTTCTCCGACCCGGCCGCCAAGCGCCGCCTCGAAGCCATCCTGCATCCGCTGATCTCCACCGAGGCCGCGCGCCAGGCCGATGCGGCCACCGCACCGCTGATCGTCTTTGACGTGCCCCTGCTGGTGGAGTCGGGCCGATGGCGAGCCCGCGTGGCGCGGGTGCTGGTGGTGGACTGCAGCGCCGAGACCCAGACCGCGCGGGTGCTGCAGCGCCCGGGCTGGACGCCGGAGCGCGTTGCCGGTGCGCTGGCCGCTCAGACCAGCCGTCAGGCGCGACGCGCGGCGGCCGACGCAGTGCTGCTGAACGAGGATGTGTCACTCGTTGCGCTCCGAAACGATGTCCTTGCGCTGGCTGCCCGTTGGGGCTGTGGAACAATCACGGCGCCCTGACTGAGTTTCCCGCCGTGGTCCTGTACGAGTACCCGTTCAACGAGAGCATCCGCACGATGCTCCGCCTCGAACACCTGTTCGACCGCCTCGGCGCCCTGATGGCCCGCGACACCGCGCTCGACCACCATTTCGCCCTGGTCACCCTGTTCGAGATCCTGGACGTCGCGTCGCGCGCCGACCTGAAGAGCGACCTGCTCAAGGAGCTCGAAAAGCACAAGGCCCAATACAACGCCTACCGTGGCAGCCCCGGCCTCGACGAATCGCGCCTGGACGAGGTGGTCGGGCGCATCGACGGCGCCTACCAACGGCTCAATGCGCTGAGCGGCAAGACCGGCGCCGCCCTGACCGCGAACGACTGGCTGATGAGCATCCGCAGCCGCATCAGCATCCCGGGCGGCACCTGCGAGTTCGATCTGCCGGCCTACTACAACTGGCAGCAGCTGCTGCCGGTGCGTCGGCGCAAGGACCTCATGACCTGGGCGCAGTCCCTGATGCCCCTGGCCGAAGCGTTGCAACTGCTGTTGGGCCTGCTGCGCGATTCCGGCGCGCCGCACAAGGTGGCGGCCACCGCAGGCCAGTTCCAGCAAAGCCTGCCTGCCGGCCGCGTCTACCAGCTGCTGCGCATGCGCATCGACCCCAGCCTCGGGCTGATTCCCGAAATCTCCGGCCACCGGCTGATGGTGTCCATCCGCCTGATGCGTCAGGACGAAGAGGGGCGCCTGAAGCTCGCCCCGGAAGACACCGGCTTCGAGCTGGCCCTGTGCGCATGAGCGACACCGTGAAACCCCGCCTCGTGCGCTGCCCGCAATGCGGCGGCGACAGCGTCTACGCGCCGACCAACAAGTGGCGGCCCTTCTGCAGCGAGCGGTGCCGCCAGATCGACCTGGGCGCCTGGGCCAGCGAGAGCTTCCGCGTGGCAGCCACGCCCCCACAGGACCCTGACGAACTCGGCCCTGGCGGCGAACCGCTGGTGCACTGAGCGTTCAGGCGTTCAGCAGGCGGCGAGAGACCAGCTCCCGCCGGGCGCTCGCCGGGTCTGTGAACAGCACGGCCTGCCAGTCACGCGCGAGCGCGGCGTCCACATTGACCGGGTGGTCATCCAGAAAGAGCAGCTCCTGCGGCGGCACGCCGAAGTGGCGCTCGGCCAGGGCGAACATCTCGGCGCTGGGCTTGATCTGCTTCACGTGGCCCGAGAACAGGCCGGACGTGAACCATTCCTGCAGCGGATAGGCCTTGCGCAGATGCTCGGCGAACGGCAGCGGCATGTTGGACAGAAAGTGCAGCGTATGCCCGGCCGCGCGCAGGTCGCGAATGAGCACCTGCGTGGCCGGAATGGGCATGAGCTCGTCGGGCACGGCGCGCACCACCGCCGCCACTTCACCCAGTGGCCAGCCCGTGCGCGCGGCGATGCGACGCACCACTTCGTCAGCACTGATGAGGCCCTGGTCGAACAGGCCCCAGTCACCGCCGTAGTTCTGGAAGAACACGGCCGCCGCCGCGGCGCCCTGCTCCAGGGTTTCGATGCGATGCGGCCAGATGCGGGCGAGGAAACTGGCCGGGTGCCAGCGAAACACCACGCCGCCGAAGTCGAAGACGATCCTCATGCCGACAGCAGCCGTTGCAGCAGGCCGGCGGTGGAGGCATCCAGCCCCGTGGTGTCGCCCGACTCGAAACGGGGCAGCAGCTGATTGCACAGCGCCTTGCCGAGCTCCACGCCCCATTGGTCGAAGCTGTTGATACCCCACAGGGCGCCGGTCACGAAGACGCGGTGCTCGTAGAGCGCGATCAGCGCCCCGAGCGACCGCGGCGTCAGCGCATCCAGCAGCAAGGTGGTGCTCGGCCGATTGCCGGGAAAGCTGCGGTGCCGGGCCAGCACATCACGGTCGAGCGTGGCTGAAGCCGTGGGCGCCTTTTCGGTCAGCGCCTCGGCAGCCGTCTTGCCTTGCATGAGGGCCTGGCTCTGGGCCAGGCAGTTGGCCAGCAGCTTGCGGTGCTGGTCGGCCAGCTTGTCTGCCAGTTCACCGGTGGCGCCGTGTTGCGGGCGCTTCACGGCGATGAACTCCACCGGGATCACATCGGTGCCCTGGTGCAGCATCTGGAAGTAGGCGTGCTGGCCGTTGGTGCCCGCTTCGCCCCAGACGACCGGCGAGGTGCCCGTCACGAGCGGCCGGCCATCAAGGTCGACGCCCTTGCCGTTGCTTTCCATCTCCAGTTGCTGCAGGTAGGCCGGCAAGCGGCGCAGGCCCTGGTGATACGGTGCCACGCTGCGGCTCGTGAAGCCGTGGAAGTTGCGATACCAGATGTCGATCAGCCCGAGCAGCACCGGCAGATTGCTCTCCAGCGGCGTGCTTGCGAAGTGCTGGTCCATCGCATGCGCGCCGGCCAGCAGCGCGCGGAAGTTGTCGGCACCCACGGCAATCGCGATCGGCAGGCCAATGACCGACCACAGCGAATACCGGCCGCCCACCCAGTCCCAGAAGCCGAACGCGGTGTCGATGCCGAAGGCTGCCGCCGCCGCCGTGTTGCTGCTGGTGGCGACGAAGTGGCGAGCGATGTCGGCCGCACCGGCGGCTTCAACGTTCGCCAGGAACCAGGCCTTGGCGGCCTGCGCGTTGGCCAGGGTTTCCTGGGTCGTGAAGGTCTTGGAGGCGATGACGAACAGCGTGTGGCGCGCCTCCAGGCCGCGCAGCACCGGCGCCAGATCATGGCCGTCGACATTGGAGACGAAATGCAGCTTCAGCCCGGGCGCCCGGAAGGCCCCCGGCGCCTGCACCACCATCGCCGGGCCGAGGTCGCTGCCGCCGATGCCGATGTGAACGACGTCGGTGATCTCGCCACGCTCGCCACGGCGCACGCGCTCGGCGAAGGCGAGCATGGCATCCAGCGAGGCCTGCACCTCGTCATTGAACGGTGCTCCGCTGCCGGCGGGCGCGCGCAATGCGGTGTGCAGCACGGCACGGCCTTCGGTCAGGTTGACCGGATCGCCGCGCAGCAACGCGTCACGCCGGGCTTCCAGACCGCAGTCGCGGGCGAGCTCGAGCAACAAGGCCAGCGTCGGCGCGTCGATGCGGTTCTTGGACAGGTCGGCAAAGACTTCGGGCGCCTGGAACGACAGTGCCGCGAAGCGGCCCGCATCGGCTTGGAAGGCTGTGCGGATGTCGAAGCCGCGACCGCTCGCGGCGCCACCCTGGTCGAAATGGGCCTGCAGTTCGGCCCAGACGGGAGACAGGTCGCAGCGCGTGCTCATGCTCAGGCTTCCTGGATGAGCTTGTCCAGCTTGCCGGCGTCGACCGCGAAGAGGCGGATACCTTCGGCGAGCTTCTCGGTGGCCATCGCGTCCTCGTTGAGGGCGAAGCGGAAGGCGGCTTCGTCCAGGTGCACGAGCGGCATGGCGGGCGACTTGGCGGGGTCCAGCACGCGGGCGAGCGGCGCCTCGGTGGCTTGCAGCTGCGCCAGCAGATCGGGGCTGATGGTCAGCAGATCGCAGCCCGCCAGCGCCTGGATCTGGCCGATGTTGCGAAAGCTCGCGCCCATGACCTCGGTCTTGATGCCGTGCTGCTTGAAGTAGGCGTAGATCTGGGTCACCGACTTGACGCCCGGATCATTGACGCCCGCCTGTGCGGCCTCGTCCCAGCCGGCACCGGCCTGCTTCTTGTACCAGTCGTAGATGCGACCGACGAAGGGCGAGATCAGCTGGACCTTGGCCTCGCCGCAGGCCACCGCCTGCGCGAAGGCGAACAGCAGCGTCAGGTTGCAGCGGATGCCTTCGCGCTCCAGCTCGGCCGCGGCCTGGATGCCTTCCCACGTGGAGGCCAGCTTGATCAGGACGCGCTCCCGCGAAATGCCGGCGGCCTCGTACAGGCTGATGATGCGGCGCGCACGGAACAACGAGGCTGCCTTGTCGAAGGACAGCCGGGCATCGACCTCGGTGGAGACGCGCCCCGGCACCACCTTGAGGATCTCCAGACCAAAGCGCACCAGCACCTGGTCGACGATCACGTCCAGCGGCTGGCCACGGTGGGCCGCCACGGTTTCCTTCAGCAGCGGGGCGTAGTCGGGCGACTGCACGGCCTTCAGGATCAGCGAAGGATTGGTCGTCGCGTCGCGGGGCGCGAACTGGGCCAGTTGCAGGAAGTTGCCCGTGTCGGCGACGACAGTGGTGAAGGCTTTGAGCTGGTCGAGCTGGTTCATGGTGGTGCGGTCCTCGGGTCGTTCGGATTGACCCGGTGAAGAAACTGCTGCATAGTATTTCACGAAACTTAGTTACACAACGGTTAGCGCCTCATGGGAGGCCCTGGCCTGGAGACCCCGCAGATGTCTTTCGATCTCGTGTTCTTTGGCGGCACCGGCGACCTGACGTGGCGCAAGCTGATGCCTGCGCTGTTCCAGGCCTTCCGGCATGGCAAGTTGCCCGAAGGCGGTCGCATTCTCGCCGTCGCGCGTGACGAGCAGAGCGACGAGCGCTACCGCGAGTGGCTGAAGGAGCGCTTCCGCGAAGTCGACGAGGGCAAGCGGCCGAGCGACGAGGAGTTCCAGCGCTTTGCCGGCCTCATCCATTACCGCCGCATGGACCTGTCCCAGCCCGACCACTACCAGGGCCTGAAGGACTGGCTGGACGCCCGCAATGCCGACACCGTCGTGCTGTACCTGGCCACCAGCCCGCATCTGTTCACCGGCATCTGCCAGCAGCTCGGCGCCGTGGGCCTGAATCACGACAAGGTGCGCGTGGTGCTGGAAAAGCCGCTGGGCCACGACCTGGCCAGTGCGCAGGAGATCAACCGCACGGTGCGCTCGGTCTTCCACGAGCGGCAGGCCTTCCGCATCGACCACTACCTGGGCAAGCCCTCGGTCCAGAACCTGATGGCGCTGCGTTTCGGCAATGCACTGTTCGAGCCGCTGTGGCGCCGCGAGAGCATCGCGAACATCCAGATCACGCTGGCCGAGCAGCTCGGCGTGGGCACCCGGGGCGCCTTCTATGACGGGACTGGCGCGCTGCGCGACATGATCCAGAACCACGCGCTGCAACTGCTGACCATGATCGCCATGGAGCCGCCGGCCAGCAACGACGCCGACGCCATCCGCGACGAGAAGCTCAAGGTGCTACGCGCGCTCAAGCCCTTCACACGCGAATCGGTGGGCCGCGACGTGGTGCGCGGCCAGTACCGCGCCGGCATGTGCGGCGGCCATCCCGTGCCGGGCTACCTGGAAGAGGTCAAGGTGCCGCCCGACAGCCACTGCGAAACCTTCGTCGCGCTGCGCACCGAGGTCGAGAACTGGCGCTGGGCCGGCGTGCCGTTCTACCTGCGCACGGGCAAGCGCCTGACGGCGCGAGACGCGCAGATCGTCGTGAACTTCCGGCCGGTGCCGCACCAGATCTTCCCGGGCGCGAGCGTGCCCAACCGACTGGTGATCAAGCTCCAGCCTGAAGACGGCCTGGAACTGCAGCTGCTGGCCCAGAAGGGCACGGGGCACGGCGAGCAGCTCACGCCGGTCACGCTGGACCTGGACTTCGACAAGGCCTTCGCCACCCAGCGCGTCGGCGCCTACGAGCGCCTGCTGCTGGAGGCGATCGCCGGCCGCCTGAACCTGTTCGTGCGCAGCGACGAGCAGGAGCAGGCCTGGCGCTGGGTCGAGCCCATCCTGGATGCCTGGGCCGAAGACGGCAACGGCCCGCGCCCCTATGCGGCCGGCTCGTGGGGCCCGGCAGCCGCCAGCGCCTTGGTGGCGCGCGACGGCTTCAGCTGGGCAGAAGAGCAATGACCGTGGCCACAACGCCCCACAACGCCCTTCCCTTCGGCGGAGAGCAGGCATGAGCATCCTCGAACGAGTCAAGGCCGCGCTGCCGGCGCTGCCGCCGGCTGAACAGCGCGTGGCGAAACTGCTGCTGGCCGACGCGCGCAGCTTTGCCAGCCTGCCGGTCAGCGAGCTGGCGGATCGCTCGCACGTCAGCAAGCCCACGGTGGTGCGCTTCTGTCGCAGTGTGGGCTATGACGGCCTGGCCGATTTCAAGCTCAAGCTCGCCGGCAGCGTGAACGAGGGCGTGCCCTTCGTGCACCGCGCGGTCGACGAAGACGACAAGCCTTCGGACATCATCGTGAAGGTGGTGGACAACGCGGTGGCGGCCCTGCTGCACTACCGCAATGACGCAGCCAGCCACGCCTTCGAGCGCGCCATCGACGCCCTCGCCGAGTCGGCCCGGCACGGCCGGCGCATCGAGTTCTACGGTGTCGGCAACTCCGGCATCGTCGCGCAGGATGCGCAGCACAAGTTCTTCCGCCTCGGCGTGAACACGGTGGCCACGAGTGACGGCCATGTGCAGCTGATGAGTGCCACGATGCTGCAGCCGGGCGACTGTGCCGTGATCATCAGCAACTCCGGCCGCAGCCGCGACCTGCTGGACGCTGCCGAGATCGCACGCAAGAAGGGCGCGACCATCATCATCATCACGGCCAGCGCCTCGCCGCTGGCGCAGCTGGCCCTCGGGCCCAGCCAAATCCTGCTGGCGGTGGACCACCCCGAGGATTTCGACCGCTACAGCCCGATGGTGTCGCGGCTGCTGCACCTGATCGCGGTGGACATCCTGACGACCGGCGTGGCGCTGCGCCTGGGCCAGCACCTGCGGCCGGTGCTGCAGGAGATCAAGAAGAACCTTCGCGCCAAGCGCTACGCAGGCTGAGGCGCCTTCAAACGGCCGGGGTGGCCGCAGGCGTCGGCCAGAGCAGCTCCGCGACGCCGTAGACGCGGGCGAGTTCTCGCAGCTTGTCGGGCGCGTCGTTCAGCTTGAGCGTGACGCCCTGGTCGCTGCACTGGCGCGCGGCCGAGAGCAGCAGGCTGAGCGCCGACGAATCGAAATCCGTCAGCTCGGCGGCCGACAGCCGCACTTCCCGGCCGGCCGCGGCCAGCACCTGCGCAGCCTCGGCGCGCAGCGCCGGTGACATCTGGGCCCAGGCGGCGCGAGCGCCGTCCATGCGCAGGCGCCCGGGGAGTTTCAAGCCGCTCAAGATTAGCCCTTGGCCGGCGCGGCAGCCTTGGCGTTCTTGTCGGCCAGGCTCTTGATCAGGCCGTCGATGCCGTTGGCGCCGATCTCCTGGGCAAAGCTGTTGCGGTATTGGTCCGCCAGCCAGATGCCGAGCACATTGACGTCGTAGATCTTCCACTCGGCGCCAGCCTTCTCCAGGCGGTAGTCGAGCTGGATGGGGTCGCCCTTGCCACGGATTTCGGTGCGCACCACCACCTCGGTGGCGCCGTCTGCCGCGCGCAGGGGCTTCAGGCCGATGGTTTGATCCTTGACCTGCGTCAGCGCCCCGGCATAGGTGCGCACGAGCAGGGTCTTGAACTCGGCCTGCAACTTGTTCTGCTGGTCGGGCGTGGCCTGGCGCCAGAAGCGGCCGACAGCGGACGCCGTCATGCGCTGGAAATTGACGTGAGGCATCACCTTGGAATCGACCAGGGCGATGATCTTGTTGATGTTGCCGGACTGGATGTCCTTGTCGGCCTTGACGGCCTCAATGGTTTCCAGGGACAGCTGGCGGATCAGTTGATCCGGCGCGCTGGCATCAGCCGCGTGGGCGGCGTGCACGAGGCCGAGGCCCAAGGTGGCCACGGTGAGCAGTCGGCGCAGGGAGTTCAGCAGAGTCATGGTGTCACTTTCTAGGAACGGGACGGGCACTCAACGCGCCAGGCCCGGGTTCGGTTGGCTCGACGCGCGGCGTTCAGCGCGCCGCGGCGGACGCCGGCTCGGCGGGCTTCTTGACAGTCGGGGCCGGTTCAGAGGCGGCAGCCTCCGGCGCCGAGGCAGCACTGCTGCCGGGCACCAGCACCTCGACCTCTTCGTCATCATCGAAGCTGCCGCGACGCTGAAGGTAGGCGTCCCGGTAAAAGGTGTATTTGTCCAATGCAATGCCTTCCAGCATCTCACCGGCGCGCAGGAAGTTGGCGCGGGTGTTGATGAGGTTCAACGACGTGATCAAGACCTTCTTGCGGCCGTCGTCGAACACCACCGCGGGCGAGGCCTGCCAGTCGACCGGCAGTGCGAGGGAGTCGCGCACCGACGACGGGCCGAACACCGGCCAGACGACGTAGGCCCCGGTGCCCATGCCCCATTTGCCGAGGGTCTTGCCGAAGTCCTGGCTGTTCTTCTCCAGCCCGGCCTCCGTCGCCACGTCCAGCACGCCGGCGAGGCCGAATGTGGAATTGACGGCAAACCGCATGCCTTGCTCGACACCCGCCTTGAAACGACCCTGCAGCAGCAGGTTGACTGCCGACCAGGCGTCCGAGATGTTGCCGAAGAAGTTGTCGATGCCCGTGCGGATGGGCGAGGGCACGACATTCGAATAGGCCGTCGCGACCGGCTTGAGCACAGCCTCGTCGAGCTTCTCGTTGAAGGCGAAGACCTTGCGGTTCCAGGACTCCCACGGGTCCAGCCGCTGGCCCTTGGAGCCCATGACCTTGTCAACGGCCCGCTCGATGCGATTGCCCATGCCTTGCACGGTCTGGCAGCCCGCCAGACCCAGCACCAGGGCCATCAGGGCCAGCGTCTTGAAGAGGCGGCTCACGGCTTGCCCCCGGACGCGGCGGGCTGCGCAGCAGCGCTGCCCATGTCGGCCGCCTTGCTGTTGATGAACTGGCCGATCAGGTTCTCCAGCACCACGGCGCTCTGGGTCTGGCTGATGAGGTCGCCGCTGGCGAGGTTCTTCTCGTCAGCGCCCGGCTCCAGGCCGATGTACTGCTCACCCAGCAGACCCGACGTCAGGATCTTGGCCGAGCTGTCCTTCGGAAAGAGCGTGCCCTTGTGCAGGTTGATGACGACCTTGGCCTGGAAGGTCTTGTCGTCGAAGCTGATCGACTCCACACGCCCCACCACCACGCCAGCGCTCTTCACGGCGGCCCGGGCCTTCAGGCCGCCGATGTTGTCGAAGCGCGCCGAGACCTGGTAGGTGTCGTCGAAATTGAGGCTGAGCAGATTGCCCGCCTTGAGCGCCAGGAACAGCAGGGCCGCGCCGCCGATCAGCACGAAGAACCCTACCCAGGCGTCGTATCGAGAGGATTGCATCCTTCCTTCTCCCTAAATCGAAAACATCAGCGCCGTGAGCATGAAGTCCAGCGCCAGCACGGCGAGGGACGACAGCACGACGGTGCGCGTGGTGGCGGCCGACACACCTTCCGGCGTCGGGCTGCAGGTGTAGCCCTGCAGCAGTGCCACGAAGGTGACGGTCACACCGAACACCAAGCTCTTGAGGACGCCGTTGCCCACATCGGCAAAGACGTCCACGCCGCCTTGCATCTGTGACCAGAAGGCGCCAGCGTCGATCCCGATCAACGGCACGGCCACCAGCCAACCACCGATGATGCCGACCGCGGAAAACACGGCTGCAAGTAATGGCATCGCGATGAAGCCACCGAGGAAGCGCGGCGCGAGGACGCGCTGCACAGGGTCAACCGCCATCATTTCCATGGCGGTGAGTTGCTCACCTGCCTTCATCAGCCCGATCTCGGCCGTCAGCGACGTGCCGGCCCGGCCCGCAAACAGCAGCGCCGACACGACCGGCCCCAGTTCCCGCACCAGGCTGAGGGCCACCAGGAGGCCCACCGCCTCGGCGGACCCATAGCGCTGCAAGGTGTAGTAGCCCTGCAGCGCCAGCACGAAGCCGACGAAGAGGCCAGACACACCGATGATGGACAGCGAGCGGTTGCCCAGGTAGTAGATCTGCTCGCGCACCAGCACGAAGCGCGTCAGCGCGCGGGGCGAGCGCGCCAGCAGCGTGAAGAACAGGCGGGCCGACGCGCCCACGTCCACCAACGCATGGCGCAGGCTGGCGCCGATCCGGGTGGCGAGCGCGATCATGCCTGCACCCCGAAATCTTCGGCCACGGGCCTGGCAGGCTGATGGAAGCGTACCGGGCCGTCGGCCTCGGCACCCACGAACTGCCGCACCAGCGGGTCATCGCTGTGGCGCAATTCATCCGGCGTGCCCTGGGCCACCACGCGACCGTTGGCCACCATCGCCACCACGTCGGCGATCTCGAAGGTCTCGTGCAGATCGTGGGAGACGATGACGCTGGTCAGGCCGAGCGCGTCATTGAGGTCCCGGATCAGGCGCGCCGCCACGCCCAGCGAAATGGGGTCCAGCCCTGCGAAGGGTTCGTCGTAGAGCACGAGATCGGGGTCCAGCGCGATCGCACGGGCCAGGGCCACGCGGCGCGCCATGCCGCCGGAGACCTCGCTGGGCAGCAGGTCACGCGCGCCCCGCAGGCCCACGGCGTTGAGCTTCATGAGCACGAGGTCGCGGATCATGGCCTCGGGCAGATCGGTGTGCTCACGCAACGGGAAGGCCACGTTCTCGAACACGGTGAGGTCGGTGAACAGGGCGCCGAACTGGAACAGCATGCCCATGCGGCGCCGCACGGCGTACAGACCGGCGAGGTCCAGCGGGGCGAGGTCCTGGCCGTCGAACAGCACCTGGCCGCTCAGGGGGCGCAACTGGCGACCCAGCAGCCGCAGCACGGTGGTCTTGCCGCCACCGGAGGTGCCGATCAAGGCGAGCACCTTGCCGCGCTCGAGCTTGAGGTTCACACCGTTCAGGATGACACGGTCGCCGTAGCCAACGCTGACGTTGCGCAGTTCGATCAGAGGAGCGGATGCCGAGGAAGTCACGCGATCAGGCCAAAGCCGGGCGGGAGGAAGGGCGCCATGATAGGGGAAACACCAAGCCTCCCCGAGGAACCGGGTTTCAGGGCGCCGGACCGGCGCCCGCGCCGTCAAACTCGACCTCGACGCGCATCACGGTCCTGACCGCCTGACCGTTGAGCTCGCCCGGGCTGAAGGTCGTCGCCATGAACGCCGCTCGGGCGACGTCAAACAGCGGGCCAGGCAGTGCCGTATCGTCATCGGCTTCCACGCGCTCGACGCGCCCCTGCTCATCCAGGTAGAGCTTGAGCACGCCGCGGTAAGTCCCCCGGGCGAGCCAGTTGGCCGGCCAGTCAAGCAGGACCGGGGCCCGCGCGACGGGCCCGACAGTCAACAAGGCACGCGGCACGTAGACGGCGGGCTCGAAGACCGCGTCAGCGGGCATCACCGGCGCCATCTCGCTCGGCTGCAAAGGCGTGACAGGCGCTCCGCCCGACAGCGCGCCCAACACGGGCCGAGTCGGTTCGGGCGACGGCGCGCCGGCGGCCTGCGCGACAACCGAGCGGACCTTCAACGCCGTCGGTGTCGACGTCGGCCGGGGCAGCAGATGCTCGCGCCGCCACTCCCCCAAGGCCTGAGCGCCCGAGACGAGCAAGGCCAGATGCAGCAGCAGTGCCGCTGCGACGGCCCAGCCAGGCAGCCCGCGGCGGGCTGCCAAGGCTGGCGGCATCAGTTCATCAGCTCGCGCCATGAAACGCGGCGCAGTGTCCCAGGGCTTGAAGACGTCAGTTCCGCACCGTCGAAGGGCGCATTGCCCCCGTCGGTCCGCTGCAGCAACGTGATCTGCTTGCCGGTGGAACTGACGATCGGCGTGATGCCGGCGATCAGCGTCGACACGGAGTACGCCTTGAGCGGCTTGCCGGAGCCGACGTCCAGGTAGTAGAGCCACCCGGTGCCGCCAGGCGAGCAGACGGTCGGCGTCGGGATGTTGGAAGCCACGATCAGCTGGTTGAGCTGCTGGTCGAAGTCGACGTTGACCCGCTCGCCCTGGGTAAGGCTGAGATCGACATACCAGCCATTCTGGCTCGCCCAGGTAACAGAGGCACCGTTCTGCAGGCCGCTGCGGTCCGTCGCGAGGGTCTGCTTGACCATGCCAGGGTTGCTGCGCAGCGCGCCCAGCCCGCTCGTGCCGAGTACGTCCTTGAAGGTGTAGATCGACTGCAACGACGTATTGCTGATATCGGTGATGCCCAGGTAGCGGCCGGTTGCGACCGACACGACGGCGTATTTGTAATTGCCCTCGATGATCTCGGTCAGCATGGGCCGGGTCGTGATCGGCTGGTTGCTGCCCGTCTGGCCCAAGAGCATGCTTTCCTTGCCGCTGGGCGCCAGGTTGTCGTCAAAGTCGAAGCGCCAGATGTTGCCCAGCATGTCGCCACCGTACACCCGAGCGGCGACACCCAGCTTGTCATCGTCCACCCACGCATTGATCTTGCCCAGGTTGCTCGGCGTGCCGGTGTCGCCCGCCGAGGTCGCGATCTTGCCGTTGGTCTGCAAGGCGCCGGTGACGGCGTCCAGCACGTACAGGTAGCCTCGGCCCGTGCCGGGGCTCACGTTGTTGTAGCCGGAGCTGAACATCACCACCCAGCGCCCCGCCTTGTTCTTCGTGATGATGGGATTGCCGAAGGTGTAGCCGAGGTCGGTGTCGGTGTATTCCCAGAGGGCGATCGGAGCGTTCGGGTCCGTGATGTCCAGCGCGTAGTAACCACGGCCACCCTTGCCCAGGCCACCCACGAGGATGGTGCGCCACTTGGTGCCGTCGTAGACGTCACCCACCACCGGCGCACCGTCCACATAGAAGCGGTGCTTGGATTCGTAGTTGGCATCGGCCAGGACGTACATGTTGGACATGACCATCGACGGCACATAGGCCCACAGCTCCGTGCCGCCGGTGCTGTCGTCCGAGACCTTGATGGCATGCAGCATGCCGTCATTGGCGCCCACGTACAGCACGCCGGTGCGCGTGGCCGTGGTGGCTGCGAAGGCCGCATAGCCCGTGTCGGTCAGGGCCAGAGGCGACTTCTTCACATACACCGGGGCGCCGTTGACGATGTCACCCATGGGGCCGGCACGAGTGCGGAAGACCTGGTCGGCCGCAGCCCCCGCCGACTGCTCGTAGGTCGTGACGCCGGTGAGGTAGTCGATCAGGTTGGCTGCGGTCGCCTTGGGCTTGGCACTGGCATCCAGGGTCGTGCAC
>JAIPCJ010000085.1 GCA_021738245.1 Methylotenera sp.
AGCAGGCCGCCGCCCGTGGTGGGGTCGGTGTTGTGCAGGCCAAGTCCGCCGGCGCCGGAGCTGGTCAGCGCGCCCTTGACGGTCAAGGGCGTGGCGGGCGAAGACGGCACGGCGGCGACGAAGGCAATGGCCGCATCGAGGTTGGAGGCGCCCAGGAACGACTCGCTGCGCACGTGGGACTGCCGGTTGCAGCTGTCCGCGCTGCTGTCGGTGCAGCCGATGGCAGTGACGCTGAAGCTGCCGTACTGGACGGTGGTGTTGGAGCCCAGGGCCACGAGGAAGCTGGGCGCCAGGCTGTTGGCCACGGTGGTGGCCGGCTGCGCGGTGCGGGTGTCAGGGGCGGCGCATCGGCAGACCAGATCGCTGCCGTCGCGCACGCAGTCGACGGCCGGTGCGACCGGCGTGGAACCCACCGGCAGGACGGCCCGGTCAGCCGCCGAAACGTTGAGGTAGCGATCCACGAAGCGCGTGCCGCCGGTGGCGACCGCATTGCAGCTGTTGTCCGCAGCCGGGCCGTTGAGCATGGCCACCGTCCAGTCGATACCGCCTTCGGCCATTTCCTGCGCCATGCTGGCGCGGTAGTAGCTGCCGGAGATGCGCTGCTCGAACATCAGGCTGCGGTTGGCATAGGCCGCCAGCAGGGCCATTACCAGGAACAGCACCATCACCACCACCAGGGTGGCCGCGCCGCGTTGCCTGCGCTGTTGATTCAGGAGGCGCTTCATGGGCAGGTCCCGCTGATGTCATCGGCGCGGATGCGCTCAGTCAGCTGCAGGGTGCGCCTCACGTTGGGATCGGACTTGGAGACGGCGTTGATCGTGATCGTCACTCGCTTGACGGTCATCGTCGGCATGGTGCAGGTCGTGCCGGCGGGGCAGATGCACAGGTCGTCCAGCGGCAACTGCTGGGTGACGATGGTCGGCGTGAAACCGACGATCTCGATGGCATCCGGGTCGGTGATGGGCTGCCAGTTGGGCAGTGAGCTGACGAGGCCCAGTTGCAGGTAGAGCGTCTTGTTCGCCACCTTGATGCCGAACTGCTCGTTGCTGGCCAGGCTGTTGGTGGTGTTCATGCGCGTGGTGCCCGCGGCATTCTTGGCGTAGCGATAGAACAGGTCTCCGCCGCCGGTCGACTGCGTGATGGCGGCATACGGGCTGGCCTGTGCTGGCTTGGGCGCGACCGCGCCACCGTCGCGCTCAGGCTCCCAGACGCCATTCGCCGGGAGTCCGCGGTAGCCGGCGCGGCGCAGGTCTTGCTGGATGAGATCGGCGGCCACCCGGAGGTCTTGCTGCATCTGCACCTCAAGCATCAGGCGGCGATGCTCGACGATCTGGCGGGTGGCCACGACGGCCGCCCCGGCCGCCACGATCAAACCGACCGTGATGCCCACCATCAACTCGACGAGGCCGATACCGCGCTGGCTGCGGCGTGTCTGCTGCTGGAGCACCGGATGCCGGAGACTCAGGCGCATACCGCGTACCCGTTGATGCTGCCGCCGGGCGAGCAGATCTTGACGCGCCCGCCCGTGTTGACCTCCACCCGCAGCGTGTAGCCGTGCCGCAAGCCGACCACATTGACCTGGAAATTGCGGGCGCTGATGCTCATCTGGTCTCGCGAGAAGCTGATGTAGTTCGCGGGGCCGCCCCACGCGCTGGCCTGGGCACTGAAACGCACATGCTGCCGCGGCAACTGGAACAGGCGCAGCAACTTGGCGCCCGTGTTCGGGCAGATGTTGTTGGCCGCGTAGTAGCAGCGGCAGGTGTCGCTGCTGGAGAGGGTGACGACGGCGGTACAGCTCAGGCTGTTGTTGGGGTCGGGGTCAAAGCGCACCCACAGCGGCGTGTTGATCGCGACAGTCTCAGCCTTGGCATAGGTGAGGACGCCCGCGATCTCGTCGGCGGCGGCCATCACGCGGCGGCGCTCCAGCACGTCGCCCAAGGCGGGAATGGCCACGGCCACCAAGACGCCCAGCACCACCAGCCCCACCAAAATCTCGACGAGCGTGAGACCGCGATGACGCGGACTGCCGGCGGGGCCTGGGCAGGTGCTGCGCATCGTCACCTCGGCCAGCACAGGCTGGACGTGTCACCGTCCGTGCCCGTGTTGTTGGGGTCGCCGGTCGCCGTGTACGTCGGCATGGCCCCGGTCATCGTGACCGACAGGCTTTTGCAGATCTTGTCGTTGGCCTGCTTGCCACTGGAACGCGCGGTGGCTGTGACCTTGTAGCCGCTGGCGAAGCTCGGGGTGGCGCCGACGCCATCCAGGCTGATCTGGTAGTCGGGCGCGACGCGGGTGAGATCCTGCAGCGACAAATCTGCCAAGGTGGAGGCATAGGCGCTGACGTTGCTGCGGTAACGCTCCTGGGCCTGCATGACCACCGTGAGGGCGGCCATCGCATCGCTGCGGCGGGATCTTGACAGGTGCTGCGTGTAAGCAGGGTAGGCAAGAGCTGCAACGATCCCCGCGATGACGAGCACCACCATCAGCTCGATGAGGGTAAAGCCCTGGGGCCGCGGGCGGGAATCCGTGCGCATTGCTCGATTCTCATCGTGACGTTTGGTAACAAGTGCGGCGCTGTGACCGCTTGTCGCTCCGGCGTGACCGTTGGTCGGCAACCACCAAGAGCAAGGGACTCATGCACACCGCGGCAGGTTGACGACGGCCTGCCCGAGGTAACAACTCCGGACGCGCCCCGTGATGGCGACGACCTGGCGGATGGTCTGCCCGCCGGTCAGGCGGAGGTCGATGGAGCCGGTCTGGGTCACCAGGCCCTGGCTGAACTGGAAGGTCAGCGTCTCGGCGTTGCTGGAGATGCGAACGGGCTGATCGGGCGGCAGCCACTCGGCCTTGAGGACGGCGCTCCCCGGTTGCGTGCACCGCGCCACGCTTGCCGCGCAATCGCAGCCACCGGGTGGGCCTCGGTGCAGCAGGTAGCAGGCCTGGCTGCCCTTGCCGCTGATGCGAAATTGCACGGGCTCGGCCAGGCGCGCGGCCTCGGCGCGGGCCAGGCGCAGATCCGAGGCCAGTTGTTCGGCTCGGGCGCGGAGTTGCATCTGCTGGCGCATCTGGCCCAGTGAGGGCAGGGCCAAGGCCAGCAAGAGGCTGACCACGCCCAGCACGAGGCAGGCTTCGGCGTAAGTCGCGCCGCGGCATGGCCGCCTCGGCGCGTGTTTGGAATCCATTCGCCGCTCCCTGCCGCGTTGCCGTGGCAACGGACTCTAGGAAGCGGCGCGAGAGGCGTCTCTCTCCCCGAAGGACAGGGGAGGGCTCAGATCTCGCGGATCAGCTGGCGGAATTCGTCGACGTCTTCGAAGCTGCGGTAGACCGACGCGAAGCGCACGTAGGCCACCTTGTCGATGCGCTTGAGCTCGCGCATGACGAGTTCGCCCAGGCGAGTGGAAGCGATTTCGCGTGCGCCGCTGGCGAGCAGTTTTTCTTCGATGCGGTTGATGGCGGCATCGATCTGCTCGACGCTCACCGGCCGCTTGCGAAGCGCCAACTGCATGGAGGCGCGCAGTTTGGCGGGGTCGAAATCGGCGCGCCGCCCGTCTTTCTTGACGACCGAGGGCAGGGCGATGTCGGCCCGCTCATAGGTGGTGAAGCGCTTGTCGCAGGACAGGCAGCGCCGCCGGCGCCGGACGACGTCGCCCTCGTCCGACTCCCGGGTCTCGGAGACCTGGGTTTCGGTGTGGGAGCAGAACGGGCAGCGCACGGACGGCCAGCCTTGTCCGCTTAACCGCGGTAGACCGGGAAGGCAGCCGTCAGCGCGGCCACCTTGGCGCGCACGGCGGCCAGATTGGCTTCATCGTGCGGGTTGTCCAGCACGTCGGCAATCAAGTGGGCGGTGGCGCGCACCTGTTCTTCCTTGAAGCCGCGGGTGGTCATGGCCGGCGTGCCCAGCCGGATGCCGCTGGTGACCATGGGCTTTTGCGGGTCGTTCGGGATGCCGTTCTTGTTGCAGGTCATGTGGGCCGCGCCCAGGATGGCCTCGGCTTCCTTGCCGGTCAGGTTCTTGGGGCGCAGGTCCACCAGCATGACATGGCTTTCGGTGCCGCCCGAGACGATGCGCAGGCCGCGCTCGATCAGCGTGTCGGCCAGCACCTTGGCGTTCTTGACGACCTGCTGCTGGTAGGCCTTGAACTCCGGGCTCAGCGCTTCCTTGAAGGCGACGGCCTTGCCGGCGATGACGTGCATCAGCGGGCCACCCTGGATACCGGGGAAGATGGCCGAGTTGATCTTCTTGGCGATGTCTTCCTTGTTCGTCAGGATGATGCCGCCGCGCGGCCCGCGCAGGCTCTTGTGCGTGGTGGAGGTGACGACGTCGGCGTGGGGCAGCGGGTTGGGGTAGACACCCGCGGCGATCAGGCCGGCGTAGTGCGCCATGTCGACCATGAAGTAGGCGCCGATCTCCTTGGCGATCTTGCCGAAGCGCTCGAAGTCGATGCGCAGCGAGTAGGCCGACGCGCCGGCGATGATGAGCTTGGGCTTCTTCTCGCGGGCCAGGGCTTCCATCGCGTCGTAGTCGATGGCTTCGTTGGCGTCCAGGCCGTAGCTGATGACGTTGAACCACTTGCCGCTCATGTTCAGCGGCATGCCATGCGTCAGGTGGCCGCCTTCGGCCAGGCTCATGCCCATGATGGTGTCGCCGGGCTGCAGCAGCGCGAAGAACACACCCTGGTTGGCCTGGGAGCCGGAGTTGGGCTGAACGTTGGCGAACTCCGCGCCGAACAGCGCCTTCAGGCGGTCGATGGCGAGCTGCTCGACCACGTCAACATATTCGCAGCCACCGTAGTAGCGCTTGCCCGGGTAGCCCTCGGCGTACTTGTTGGTCAGCTGGCTGCCCTGGGCCTGCATCACGGCCGGCGAGGTGTAGTTCTCGCTGGCGATCAGCTCGATGTGGTCTTCCTGGCGGCGGTTCTCGTTCTGGACGGCCGTCCAGAGCTCGGGGTCGACCAGGGCGAGAGTGGAGGTGTTGCGGTCAAACATGGCAGTGTTCCGAAGGTCAGGCGGTGAATCCCGGCCGCCCACGCGCTGGCGTGACAAACCGGGCTGCCCAGGCGAACGGCTGAAAGCGGCTGCTCCCAACCGCCTCACGCTCCCCGGTGGTGGCCCACCTCGGGTCAGCTCGTGACCCTGATCGCCAGTCGCGTGAGCGCCCAGTGTAGTTCAGCGAAGCAGCGCCACCTGGGCAGATTCGCCAGCAGGAGACGAAGCCGCCTCTCGCAGCGGGCGAACGGTGGTCGTGGCCGGCACATTGCGGCCGGCGGCGACTGCCTTCAGCAGGTCATGCTCGGCCAGCACGCGGGCGGTGTAGCCGGTGTCTTCGGCCAGGTTGGCGGCGCCCACGTAATAGCGCAGGCCTTCCTCGAGGCTGCCGGCGCGTTGGATGCATTCCTTGAGCACCTGCACGCCGACGCGCAGATTGGTCACGGGGTCGAAAGCAGCCAGGTTGCCGCCAAAGGCCTCGTATTTGTCGTCGTGCACGCGCGTCATCACCTGCATCAGCCCCTGGGCACCGACGGCGCTCTGGGCAAATGGGTTGAAGCGGGATTCGATGGCCATGATGGCCAGGATGAGCGTGGGCTCTACCTTGGCGCGCTGGCCCACGGACCAGGCCTCTTGCACCAGCCGGCTGATCGGCTCGGGTGCCACGCTGTAGCGGCGGGCCAGCCAGTGGGCGATGGCGGCCTGCTGGCGGCTGAGTTCCTTGGGATCGGTGGCCGTGGCGCGGGCGATGGCGTCGGGCTCGGCGGCGGCCAGCAGGATGTTGCCCTCCGCCTCGGCGCGGGCTTCGTGGCGCGCATTCAGCCAGCCCAGCGTGGCGGATTCGACTTTCTCGCGCAGGCCGGCCTGGCTCGTGAACACCAGCAGCACCGACACCACCGCCAGCCCCACCAGGGCCAGGGTGTTGTGGCTGACCACGAGCAGGCCGTTGCCGATGTCCTTCACGAACAGCGACGCCGCTTCCCGCGTGTGGCGAGCCAGGCTGATCAGGTCTTGACGTGTCGTCATGCGACTCCTTGTGTCACAGCCCGCCTCAGGCTGCCCTTACAGGGCGGTCTTGGTGAGGGCGACGGTGATAATTTCCCGGTCCATTGCTCTGGCCTGTGGCATCTGTGTGCCCGGTGGACCTGACCGGTTGGGTTTCAGGGGAAACCCGAAGCCGTGAATTTTACGGGTCGAAGATAACCCGTCAAGGCTGTTTGCCTTCTTCAAAACTACTTTTGGTTATGAAATACAGCGACCTGAGGGACTTCATGGCCGGCCTGGAAGGGCTGGGCGAACTGAAGCGCGTGCGTGAAAAAGTCTCGCCGGTACTGGAGATGACGGCATTGAGCGACCGCGTGCTGAGGGCGGGCGGACCGGCCCTGCTGTTCGAATCGCCGGCGGGGCATTCGACCCCCGCCTTGACCAATCTTTTCGGGACAACGCGGCGGGTTGCGCTCGGCATGGGCGCCGATTCCATCGCGGATCTGCGGGATGTCGGCCGCGTGCTGGCCAGCCTCAAGGAGCCCGAGCCGCCCAAGGGCCTGAAAGACGCCGGCAAGCTCCTGCAAATGGCCAAGTCGCTCTGGGACATGAAGCCCGCCGTGCAGCGCCGCGCAGCCTGCCAGGAAGAGGTGCTGGAGGGCGGCGACATCGACCTGGCGCGCCTGCCCATCCAGACCTGCTGGCCGGAAGACGCCGCGCCCTTGATCACCTGGGGGCTGGTCATCACCCGGGGGCCGACCCGCACGCGCCAGAACCTGGGCATCTACCGCCAGCAGGTCATCGGGCCGCGGCAGGTCATCATGCGTTGGCTGGCGCACCGGGGCGGGGCGCTGGATTTCCGGGATTTCGCCCTCGCCCATCCGGGCCAGCCGTTCCCGATCGCCGTGGCCCTGGGCGCGGACCCTGCGACCATCCTCGGCGCCGTGACGCCGGTTCCTGATTCGCTCTCGGAGTACCAGTTTGCGGGCCTGCTGCGTGGATCGCGCACCGAGCTGGTCAACACCGGTGTGGGCCAGGGTCAGCCGCTGCAGGCACCCGCGTCGGCCGAGATCGTGCTGGAGGGACACATCCCGCCCGCGCCGCCCGGCTTCACCGGCGTCAGTGCGCATGGCGTGCCACTGAAGGAGAAAGGGGGTTACCTGCATGCGCTGGAGGGCCCCTACGGCGATCACACCGGCTACTACAACGAGCAGGACTGGTTCCCGGTGTTCGAGATCAACCGCCAGACCCAGCGCCATCAGCCGATCTACCACTCCACCTACACCGGCAAGCCGCCCGACGAGCCGGCTATCCTGGGCGTGGCGCTGAACGAGGTGTTCGTGCCGATCCTGCAGAAGCAGTTTCCGGAGATCGTGGACTTCTACCTGCCGCCGGAAGGCTGCAGCTACCGCATGGCGGTCGTGTCCATCAAGAAGTCGTACCCGGGCCATGCCAAGCGGCTGATGTTCGGCATCTGGAGCTTCCTGCGGCAGTTCATGTACACCAAGTTCATCGTGGTGGTGGACGACGACATCGACACCCGCAACTGGCAGGAAGTGATCTGGGCCATCACGACCCGCATGGACCCGGTCCGGGACACGACACTCGTGGACAGCACCCCCATCGACTACCTCGACTTCGCCTCGCCGGTCAGCGGCCTGGGGGGCAAGATGGGGCTGGACGCCACCAACAAATGGCCCGGCGAGACGAATCGTGAATGGGGGCGGGCGATCACGCTGCCACCCGAGGTGTCGCAGCGTGCCGAAACGCTTTTCGAGCAGCTCTTCTTGAAGAAATGACGCGCGTCGCCTAGTGTTCTGAAGCCTTTTCAGGCAAACCCTCTGGCGCAATCTTTGCGCGCCAGGAGCCCCTCGGCAGATGGCCGTGGAGCCCCAAGGTGGCCTCGCCACCCGCCCCGCCCGGCCCGCAAGCCCGGCGGGGTTTCTATTGGCGGGGTCAGCGGCCGGCCCACCAGGCCAGCGTTTCATAGGCGGCGTAGCGAACCCGGGCGTAGCCCTGAACGGACGGGCACCAGTCGCTGAATGCGCTGAGGGCATCGTCCCGCAACCCCACTGGCGCTGGCAGCACGCGCATGCCGAATCGGGACGCCTCGGCTTCGAAGGCGCGCAGGGCGCGCCGCATGTGCGCCTCGTGGGTGACGAGCACCACCTGCTTGACGCCGGCCTGAGCCAGCAAGGGGATGGTGTTGATCGCATTCTCACGCGTGTCCCGAGCGTTTCCTTCCGCCCAGCGCAAGGGCATCTGGTAGTCCTGCGCGGCGACCTGGGCCACCACGGCGACCTCGGGAACCTTCAGCTCCGTGGCCGTCCAGCCGATGCCGCCCGTGAAGCCCAGCGGCCAGCCGATACGGCGGGCCAGCCACACGCCGTAGCTCAAACGCTCGCTGGTCAGCTCGGTCGGTCGCCCGCCGCCGTACTCCGGGACCGTGGGCCGGACTCCCGCACCCAGCACCAGCACGGCCCCATCCGTCCGGCCCCGAAGGCCGTCGAGTGCCGTCAAGGCCAGTGGCGCGGGCTGCCCGGCGGCCCGGCTCAGCAGTTCGCCCATGGCTTCCGTCATGGACAGCCACAGGGCGACCGCGGCCAGTCCCATCAGCCAGGCGCCGCCGCGCCGACCGCGCCGAAGCCGCCAGCCACCCCAGGCGGCCACAGCCAGGAACGGGGCGGGCGGCATCACCGCCACAAGCAAGCCGGTCTTGAAGAAGGCGTAGTCGAAGTGCATCGCGCTGCGGATCATCGCCGACATCAATAATGCGGCCGCTGTGACGATCCCTTTCCAAACTCTCGCTCGACGGACCCTGTGGGTCCTGGCCGCCATTTCGGCGTTGGTGACGCTGGTGCTCGTGGTCGCCACCCTGGCGCTTCCGGGGTGGGTCCAGGGGCGGGGCAGCGCGATCGCGAGCGAGGCGCTGGGACGCACGGTCGAGATCGGAGAAGCGCGCTTTCAGCCGTGGCGACTGGCGCTGGTGCTGGAGCGGGTCCGGGTCGCCGGGCCTGCTGCCGGGGCGGCGCCATTGCTCACGCTGGACAAGCTGGACGCCGCCCTGTCCCTGCGGTCGCTGCTGCGCGGTCGCGCCGTGGTCGAGTCGGTGACCCTGACGGCACCCACCCTCAGGCTGGCCCGCACGGCCGAGGGGCGCTACGACATCGATGACCTGCTCCAGCGCTTCGCGGCCAAGCCCGGCGAGCCGGACAGCGCCGAGCCGGAGTTTGCGGTCTACAACATCGAGCTGACGCAGGGCCGTGTGTTGTTCGACGATCGTCCGGTGCAGCGCCAGCACGAACTGGCGGAGCTGCACCTGGCGCTGCCTTTCCTGTCGACGCTCCCGGCGGATG
This sequence comes from Methylotenera sp., assembly GCA_021738245.1. Taxonomy (GTDB): domain Bacteria; phylum Pseudomonadota; class Gammaproteobacteria; order Burkholderiales; family Burkholderiaceae_C; genus Pelomonas. Next base: position 9,327 of record JAIPCJ010000085.1, read on the forward strand.
TGGCGGTGAAGGTGCAGCCCGAATTGCGCGGGCAACTTGACGGCGTGGCCTTCGACAGCCGTGCGGAGGCCTTGCCGTTTGCAGACGACGCGAGCGCCCGGTTGGCCCTGCGCTTTGCGGGGCTGGACCTCGCGCCGTTGGCCGCCTATGTGCCGCTCAGCCTGCCGGTGCGCCTGGCCGGCGGCCGATTGGATGTCGACCTGGCCATCGATTTCACCGAACGGCCGCGCCAGCCGCCTAGCGTCAAGCTCAGCGGTCTCGTTCAGTTGCATGAGCTGGTTTTGCAACAGCCTGACCGCGCCCCTCTGTTCAAGGCCCGACTGCTGCGGGTGCCCTTGGCCGATGTTCAGCCGCTGAAGCGCCAACTGGCCCTGGGCGAGGTGGCGCTGGATGCGCCGGAGGTCTGGTGGCGCACGCCCAAGTCTTATCGCGCCGCGCCAGCTCCTGCGGCCACCCCCGCGCCGCCGGCGCCCTGGCAGTTCAGTCTGGGCGGGTTCCAGCTCAAGGACGGGCGCGTGACCTACGACGAACTCGTGCTGAACGCCCTGGCGCTGCAGCTCGGTGCGGCAGACTGGCCGCTCAAGAAGCCCGTGTCCCTGGCCGCCAGCCTTCAGCTGGACACAGGGCGGCTGCAGGCCGAGGCGACCCTCGCGCCGGAGCTGCTGCAAGCGGATGCCCAGGTCGAGGCCCTGGCGCTGGAGCGTCTGGCGGGGCGCCTGCCTTTGCCCCCGGGCGCCCGCTTGAGTGGCGAGCTGACGGCCAAGCTGCACGTCTCGGTCAAGTCGCCGCTGGCCGAAGACGCGGCTGCCCGCACCCGGCTGCAGGTCAGTGGCTTGCGCCTGGGCGATGCGCGGCTGGGCCTGCCCGGCCAGCCCAGGATCATCTCGCTGGGTGCGCTGCAGCTGGACGAGGCCGACATCGATCCGGCGTCGCGCAGCGTGAACCTCGGCCAGTTGGTGCTGGAGGCGCCGCGCCTGCAGTTGTCGCGCGCGGCCGACGGCCAGCTCAACCTCGCGCCGCTGTTGGGCTCGCCCGACTCTGCAGCGGCGCCCGCGGGGCCCGCCTGGCAAACGCGGATCGCGGGCATCACTGTCGACAGGGGGGCGCTGCACTGGCGCGACCTCGCCGTGTCTGCCGTGATGCCGTCGGTGGCCGTCGCCGTCGAGCCGCTGCGGCTGAAGCTGGGGGCCTTCAGCTGGCCGTCGGCGGCACCGGTGGCAATGCAGCTGAACACACAGGTGGCGGCCCTGGGCGCCAACGACCAGCCCGTACCCGCCAGCGGCGGCAGCCTGCAGTGGTCCGGTCGCGTCGGGCTGGCGCCGCTGGCCGCCACCGGCAGCCTGCAGGCGCAGGCCTTGCCGCTGCATCTCTTCAATGCCTATCTGGACCCGGCTCTGGGGCTGCAGGTGCAGCGGGTGGAGCTTGGCCTCAAGACCGGGGTGAACCTCGCGCAGCCCGCGGCCGGCCACTGGCAGGCGCAGCTGGACGGCCAGGTGCGCGTCGGCCCGCTGGCGCTGCTGCAGGCGCGCACGTTGGAGGGGCAGCGTGTGGTCGGCGAGGACCTGCTCAGCTGGCAGTCCCTGCAGCTGGACGGCGTCAAGTTTGCCTGGGCCACGGGCGCCGCACCGCGGCTGGCCGTGAAGGATGCGGCGCTGGACGATGCCTATGCCCGGCTCATCGTCAACGAGCAGGGGCGCTTCAATCTGCGCGATCTTCGGCCTGCGGAAGCTGCGTCGGCAGCATCAGCAGCATCCGCGGCCTCTGTGCCCGAGGCGGCTGCCGTGGCGGCCAGTGCGGCAGCGTCGGCGCCAGCGCCCGTGTTTGCGGCCGAGCGCATCCGTGTCAACCGTGGGGTGGTCGATTTCAACGACCGCTTCGTCCGCCCCAATTACAGCGCGCGGCTGAGCGAGTTGCAGGGCTCGCTCGGCGCCTTCTCGTCGGACAACCCCGCCATGGCCCCGCTGACCCTGCGCGGCAAGATCGCCGGGACCGGGCTGCTGGAGATCGACGGCCAGCTCAAGCCCGGCGCGCCGCTGGCCATGGACATCGCGGCCAATGCCACCGACATCGAGCTGGCGCCGCTGTCACCCTACGCCGCCAAGTACGCGGGCTACGCCATCGAGCGCGGCAAGCTGTCCACCAAGCTGCGCTACCAGGTCGAGCCGGGCGGCCAGTTGGTCGCCAGCAACCAAATCATCTTGAATCAGCTCACCTTTGGCGAGAAGGTCGACAGCCCCACGGCCACATCCCTGCCGGTGCGCTTCGCGGTGGCCCTGCTGAAGGATCGCGATGGGGTCATCGACGTGAACCTGCCGGTCAGCGGCTCCTTGAACGACCCGGAGTTCAGCGTGGGCGGGCTGGTCTGGAAGTTGTTCCTCAACCTCATCGGCAAGGCCCTGACCTCGCCATTCGCGTTGTTCAGCGGCAGCGACCGTCCGGAAGAAGCGCAGGTGGCCTTTCAGCCGGGCCGAGTCGAACTGGCGGCGGTCGATCAGCTCGACCGGATCGCGCGCCTGCTGTTGGACCGTCCCGGCGTGCAGCTCACTTTGACCGGCTGGGCTGGGATTGCCGCTGAAAGCCAGGCCCTGCGGGAGCAGATGCTCGACCGCGCGCTGCGTGCGGAAAACGCACCGACACCGGACGCCGCGCTCAAGCGCCTCTATCAAGCCAGCAAGCTGCCCAACAAGCCGAAGAACGTTCTCGGCCTGCCCAAGGACCTCCCGCCGGAACAGATGCGGGGCCTGCTGATGGGCAGCTACGCCGTCGACACCCAGGCGTTGCGGGACCTGGCCGTCGCGCGCGCCACCGCGGTGCGCGATGCCTTGCTTGCACGCGGCGCACCCAATGCGCGGGTCTTTGTCGCAGCGCCCAAGGTCTGCGATCAGTCTTGCGATGAAACCTGGCGGCCCCATGTGGCGCTGTCCCTCGGAGTCCACTGAAAGCCCCTCATGACAGAACTGATGAGTCCCAACTCCCTTGAACGCATCACCCTGGGTGGCGGCTGCTTCTGGTGCCTGGAAGCCGTCTATGAACGTGTGCGCGGCGTGCATCACGTCGAGAACGGCTACAGCAATGGCCATGCGGCGCAGCCCAACTATGAGCAGGTGTGCAGCGGCAACACCGGCCATGCCGAGGTGGTGCGCATCGACTTCGACCCGACGGTGGTTTCGCTGCGCGAGCTGCTGGAGGTGTTCTTCACCATCCACGACCCCACCACGCTGAACCGACAGGGCGCCGACGTGGGCACGCAGTACCGCTCCGGCATCTACTGGCACACCGAGGCTCAGCGCGCGCTGGCCGCCGGGGTGCTGAAGGAGGCCAACGATCACCACGCCGGCCGCGTGGTGACGGAGTTGCAGCCCGAGACCAACTACCACCCGGCCGAGGCCTATCACCAGCACTACTACGCCCGCAATCCGGACCAAGGCTACTGCGCCTTCGTCGTGGCCGGCAAGGTGGACAAGTTCCTGTCCAGCTTCAAGCGCCTGGTGAAGTGATGCTGGCCTGGAGCGGCTTGCGCCACCAATACCCCGGCGGCGCCGAGATCGCGTATGCCGATTTCGCGCTGCGCGAGCGGCACCACCTGCTGCTCCGTGGTGCATCGGGGTCTGGCAAGTCCACGTTGCTGGCACTGCTGTCAGGCCTGCTGCGCGTGCAGCAAGGCGGGCTGGAGGTGGCTGGTACGGCGCTGGCCGGCCTGAGCCCGCGGGCGCTGGACGCCTGGCGCGGCGCCACGCTTGGCGTGGTGCCGCAGCGCCTGCACCTGAGCGAGGCCCTCACCGTGGCCGAGAACCTGGCGCTGCCGGCGCTCGCAGCCGGGCAGGCCAGCGACCCGGACCGGGCGCAGGCCTTGATGGCCGCGCTCGACATTGCCGAACTGGCCAAGCGCCGACCGCATCAGCTCAGCGTGGGTCAAGCCCAGCGCGTGGCGCTGGCCCGGGCCCTGATGCGCCAGCCGCGGCTGTTGCTCGCCGATGAGCCAAGCGCCAGCCTGGACGACGAGCACACGCTGCACATGCTCGCCTTGCTGCTGGACGCCGCTGAACGGGAGCGCTGCACCTTGGTGATCGCCAGCCACGACGCCCGCGTCATCGAGGCGCTGACCGCGCGTGACGATTTCACCGAGGTGGTGCTGCGAAGCCGCCCACGCCCGGCCGGCGCGCTCAGCCAGTTGGGGGCCTTGTCAGGCACCGGGCCCATGACCCGGATGACGGACTGGACGGACGGGAGTGCCTCATGATCCGCCTGGCCTGGCGCTACCTCTGGTCCAGCCCGCTGACGACGGCGCTGAACCTCTTGCTGCTGACCCTCGGCCTTGCCGCCGTCACCTTCGTGCTGCGCGCCAGCGCCCAGGTCGAGGCCGGGCTCAGGCGCGATCTTGCTGGCATCGACCTGGTCGTCGGCGCCAAGGGGAGCCCGATGCAGATCATGCTGGCTGGGGTGTTCCATCTTGACGCGCCCACCGGCAACATCCCGTTGTCGACGCTGGCGCTCTTGAAGCAGCAGCCCCTGGTCGCCCAGGCCGTGCCGCTGTCGCTCGGCGACAGCTTCCGGGGCTTCCGCATCGCCGGCACCACGCCCGAGTATCTCGATCTCTACCAGGCCAAGATCGCCCAGGGCGCCGTGTGGCGCGGCCCGATGCAGGCAGTGCTCGGCGCCGAGGTGGCGCGTGCGAGCGGCCTGAAGCCGGGCGACCGGTTCGCCGGCAGCCACGGCTTGGCGGAAGGCGGTGGCGCGCATGGTGACCACCAGTTCGAGGTCGTCGGCATCCTCACGGAGTCGGGCAGTGTGCTCGATCGCCTCGTGCTCACCGACCTGGCCTCCGTGTGGGAGGTGCATGAGGAACACCATGCGGAGGAAGCCCACGGCGCGGAGGACGAGGCGCATCGCGAGATCACCCTGGCCCTGGTGCGCTACCGCAGCCCGCTGGCCGCGGTGATGCTGCCGCGCTGGGTGAATGCCCAGGATGGGCTGCAGTCGGCCGCGCCCGCACTTGAAACGGCACGGCTGATGCGGTTGGTGGGTGCCGGGACCGAGGTGCTGCGGGGCTTCGGCATCGTGCTTCTGGTGGCGGCCGGGCTGTCGGTGTGGGTGGCGATGCTGCACGCGGTGCGTGCCCGCCAGGGGGACCTGGCGATGCTGCGCATGCTGGGGGCGCCGGCACGGCGCGTGGCCGCGCTGATCGCCCTGGAGGCCCTGCTGCTGGCCGCATTGGCGGCGGCGCTGGGCCTGGCGGGAGGTCATGCCCTGGTCGCGGTGCTGGAGCGTTTGCTGGCAGAGCGCCAGTCGCTTCGCCTGGGTTCGCTCGGCTGGAGTGAGGCCGAATGGCTGGTGCCGCTGTTGGCAGGAGGGCTGGCCGTGCTGGCGGCGGCCTGGCCGGCATGGCGTGCCTATCGGCTGGACGTGACCACGCTGCTGCAAGCGCCCGGCTGAAGCCGCACAATCCGGCGCATGAAGCTCAAACCACTGCTTGCCCTGTGCCTGGCCGCCATGGTCGCCTCGTCAGTCGTTGCCCAGACGGCGCCGACCATCGGCCAGGGGCCGGGCTATCACGACCCCCGCAGCCCTTTCAAGCCGCTGGAAGAACGGGCGGACATCCTGTCCTGGAAGCTGCTGTCCCAGGTCACGGCCAAGGCGGAGAAGAAGAAGATCGTGCCCACCTTTCCGGCCGCGGTGCAGGCGCTGGACCGCAAGACCGTGAAGGTGCAGGGCTTCATGATGCCGCTGGAGGCGGGCGACAAGCAGCAGCATTTCCTGCTCTCGTCGGTGCCCACCACCTGTTCGTTCTGCGTGCCGGCCGGGCCCGAGGGCCTGGTGGAAGTGCGCACCCGCAAGCCGGTTCGCTACACCCTGGAGCCGGTGGTCGTGGAAGGCGTGCTCGCGGTCCTCAACGACGACCCCTACGGCCTCTACTACCGCGTCGAGGACGGCAACGCCGTCAACTGAGGACGCGCCCAGGGCAGGGCGCTGGCGTTACGGCGCCAGCCGCTCCCGGACCCAGTCGCTGCCTTCGAGCTTGAAGCGCAGCCGGTCATGCAGGCGCGAGCGGCGCCCCTGCCAGAACTCGTAGCGGTCCGGCACGAGCCGGTAACCACCCCAGTGAGGCGGGCGGTCGGGGTTCAGCCCGTGCTGCACGGCCGCCTTCGCCGCATTCGCGACGAGCACCGCACGTGACGAAATCACCTGGCTTTGCGGCGACGCCCAGGCGCCCAGGCGCGAGTCCAGCGGCCGGCTCTTGAAGTAGTCATCGGACTCCTGCGCCGACGTCTTCTCCACGCGGCCCTCGATGCGCACCACGCGCTCCATCTCCACCCAATGGAACTGCAGGGCCGCGAATGGGTTGGCGGCCAGTTCCTCGCCTTTGCGGCTGTCGTAGTTGGTGAACCACACCATGCCGCGCTCGTCGCAGCCCTTCAGCAGCACCACCCGCGTGGATGGGCGGCCGTTGGCGCCGACCGTGGCCAATGTCATGGCGGTGGGCTCGGACACGTCGTGGGCGATGGCCTGGTCCATCCACTGATTGAACAAGGCCAGGGGGCCGTTCTCGGCCTGCACCTCGTCCAGTTCGCCCAGTTCGTAGCTCTTTCGGAAGTCACTCAGTTTGCTCATGGGGCTCAAGTATGCAGACCTTCCCCTAAAGGCCTTCCCTTAAGTGAACGTCCCAGTTTCAAGCGAAGGGTCACTGGGCATGCTGAGGGCACTGCAATAGCCCCTGGACCGTCTCGCGGCAACCAGGTTTGGAAGGGACCAGCAGCCAATGACCCAACGACGCCCCGCTGTCGTCGTACTCGCCGCAGGGCGCGGATCGCGCTTTCGTGGCACCGGGCACAAGCTCGAGCAGGTGCTCGGCGATGCGCCCGGCGGCGACACCGTGCTCGTGCGCAGCCTGCGTCATGCGATCGCCACGCAATTGCGCGTGGTGGTGGTCACGACGGCAACGCTGGCGCCCGCGGCGCACCGCTGGGTGGCCGCGCGTGATGTGGTGGTGCTGCCCGAGCGCGATGTCCAGGGCCGGCCGCTGCCCATCGGGATGGGGCACTCCATCGTCGCCGGCGTCGGTGCCACGGGCGACGCCGATGGCTGGCTGATCCTGCCGGCCGACATGCCGCTGGTGAAGCCGGCCACCATCCTGGCCGTGGCGGCCGGTCTGGAGCGCTTCCCGGTCTGCTATGCCCAGCACCGTGGCATGCAGGGTCACCCGGTTGGCTTCGGGACGGAGCTTTATTCCGAGTTGATGGCGCTGAAGGGCGACGAAGGCGCCCGGCGCATCGTGGCGAGGTATGCCGCCCAGCCGATCGATGTGGACGACCCGGGCGTGCACGTGGACGTCGACACCGCCGAAGACCTGGCCCGCGTCAGGGGCTGAGTCACGCCAACGGAGCACAAAGGCCGTGCCGGGCCGCCAGGTGGGCCTGGCGTTCGAGCTCCAGGTCGCGGATGCCATGCGCGCGCAGCCCGTGCACGGTGCGCAACAGATAGTCCAGCGTCGTGCCATAGCGGCCGCTGGCATGGCGAAAGATGTGCAGCAGCTCGCCCTCTGGCAGGGCGCCGGTCCAGTTCGGGCTTTGGCGTGACAGCGTGAAGGCCAGCGCGCTCAGGCGGCCGTCGGGTGTCGTGCAGTTGAGCCACCGAGGCTCATAGACTCCATTGGGCATCTCTCGCGCCCACAACTGCGTGAGCACGGCTTCTCCCTGGTCCCGCGGTACCCGGTAGACCAGGCCGCGGCAGCTGCCGCCCGACACCAGCGCGAGTACGAGCCCCGGTTCCTGCGGCGAGCCGCGGTTCACCCGCGAGCGCATGCGCAGTACGCGGTGAAATCCCAGCACGCGAGCGGGCAGGGCCTGCACGAACTCAAAATCGGGCCGCCAGATCAGCGAGCCGTAGGCGAAGAGCAGCAGGTCATCGCCGCTGTCCCGCCATTGCGCCCGGGTGCGTTGCAGCAGGTGAGCACTGCGCGCCGGGCCATGAGGAATGTGAATTGCCTGTGACGCCATCGCCCTGATCTTGGCATGGCGAGACCCCGCAGCGGTACCCACGCCGTAACCCGAGGTCTCCTCGGGCGAAGTAATATGGTTACCTAAATTCCCAAGATCCGGTTACGTCCCCAGGCTCCGGAGAGACCGAATGAACCCCACACTCATCGCCGTCACCCAACGCATCCAGGAGCGCAGCGCCAAGCTGCGGGGTGACTATCTGGCCCGCATCGCCAAGCTGCAGGGCCGCCAGCGCGGTTTCGAGCGCATGGGCTGCGCCAATGTCGCCCATGCGGTGGCCGCGCTGCCTTCCAACGACAAGCTGCGCATCGTGGCCGAAAAGGCGCCGCATCTGGGCGTGGTCACGGCCTACAACGACATGCTGTCCGCTCACCAGCCCTACGAAGGGTATCCGGCGCTGATCCGCGCCGAGGCCCATCGGCTGGGCGCCACCGTGCAGGTGGCCGGCGGCGTGCCGGCCATGTGCGATGGCGTGACCCAAGGCCTGCCGGGCATGGAGCTGAGCCTGTTCTCGCGCGACACCATCGCGATGAGCACCGCCATTGCGCTGACCCACGACGTGTTCGATGCGGCGTTGCTGCTGGGCATCTGCGACAAGATCGTGCCGGGCCTGCTGATCGGTGCCTTGCACTTCGGGCATCTGCCCTGCGTCTTCGTGCCCGCGGGCCCGATGAGCTCGGGCATCTCCAACAGCGAGAAGGCCAAGGTGCGTGAGCTGTACGCGCAAGGCAAGGTCGGGCGCGACGAGCTGCTGAAGAGCGAATCAGCCGCCTACCACGGCGCGGGCACCTGCACCTTCTACGGCACGGCCAACAGCAACCAGATGCTGCTCGAAGCCATGGGCCTGCATGTGCCGGGCAGCGCCTTCGTGCATCCGCACGACGACCTGCGCACCGCACTCACGCGCGAGGCGGTGGGGGCAGCGCTGCAGATCAGCGGCCGCGTGCCCGGCCAGGCGGCCAAGCCCATCGGGCATGTGGTGGACGAGCGCTGCATCGTCAACGCCATGGTGGCGCTGCTGGCCACCGGCGGCTCCACCAACCATCTCATCCACTGGGTGGCGGTGGCGCGCTCGGCGGGTATCCTGATCAACTGGACCGACTTCTCCGACCTGTCCGCCGTCGTGCCCCTGCTGGCGCGTGTCTATCCCAACGGCAGCGCCGACGTGAACCAGTTCCAGGCCGCCGGCGGCCCGGGCTTCGTGATCCGCGAGCTGCTGGATGCCGGCCTCATGCACGAAGACGTGCTGAGCGTGGCGGGCAACGGCCTGCGCCCCTACACCTTCGTGCCGCGTGCCGTGGGGCAGGGCGGCGAGGTGCAGCGCGAGCCGCTGCCGACGGCCAGCGGCGACGACGGCGTCGTGCGCGGTGCCGCCGCCCCGTTCAGCGCCACGGGCGGACTCAAGCTGCTGGACGGCAACCTGGGCCGCGCGGTGATCAAGGTGTCGGCCGTGCCGGAGGACCGCCACACCGTGGAAGCGCCGTGCCGCGTCTTCACCACGCAGGAGGCGATGCTGGCGGCGTTCAAGGCGGGCGAACTGGAGCGCGACGTGGTCGTGGTGGTGCGCTTCCAGGGGCCGCACGCCAACGGCATGCCCGAGCTTCACAAGCTCACGCCGCCACTGGCGGTGCTGCAGGGCAAGGGCTTCAAGGTCGCACTCGTGACCGACGGCCGCATGAGCGGTGCGTCGGGCAAGGTGCCCGCCGCCATTCATGTCAGCCCCGAAGCGCTGGCCGGCGGCCCGCTGGCCCGGCTGCAGGATGGCGATGTCGTGCGCGTCTGCGCCAACTCGGGCAGCCTGACGGCGCTGGTCGATGCAGCCGAGTGGGCGGCGCGGCCTGTGGCCACGCTTGATCCCGCCGAGGCCGACGTCAATGCCCACGGCCTCGGCCGCGAGTTGTTCGCGGGCCTGCGCCGCAATGTCCTGAGCGCCGAAGAGGGCGCCTGCACCTGGTTGTGAACTCCGAGAACATCATGCTCGACACCCTGAGCCTGGCCAGCCACGGCCCCGTCATTCCCGTCATCGTCATCCAGCGCCTGGAAGACGCCGTGCCCTTGGCCGAAGCCCTGGTGTCAGGTGGCATCAAAGTGCTGGAAGTGACGTTGCGCACGCCGGTCGCGTTGCAGGCCATGGAGGCCATGGCCAAGGTGCCCGGCGCCATCGTGGGCGCGGGCACGCTGCGCAGGCCGCAGGACGTGGCTAACGACAGGAACGCCGGCTGTGTTTTCGGCGTGAGCCCGGGCTACACCGATGCGCTGGCCT
>JAIPCJ010000086.1 GCA_021738245.1 Methylotenera sp.
CCCTGACGCAACTGCCGCACCGGCCCGGATGCCCGCGCAGATTCCCTACATCATCGGCAACGAAGGTTGCGAGCGCTTCAGCTTCTACGGCATGCGCAACATCCTGGCCGTCTTCCTGATGACGAGCCTGCTGATGGCCGTGCCGGAGGAGTTGCGCAAGGGCGAGGCCAAGGCGGTGTTCCACACCTTCGTCATCGGCGTGTACTTCTTCCCGCTGCTGGGCGGCTGGCTGTCGGACCGGTTCTTCGGCAAGTACAACACCATCTTCTGGCTGAGCCTGCTGTACTGCTGCGGCCATGCCTGCCTGGCGATCTTCGAGAACAACATCCACGGGTTCTACGCCGGCCTGTTCCTGATCTCGCTCGGCTCGGGCGGCATCAAGCCGCTGGTGACAAGTTTCGTGGGCGACCAGTTCGACAAGAGCAACCGGTCGCTCGCGCAGAAGGTCTATGACGCCTTCTACTGGATCATCAACTTCGGCAGCTTCTTCGCCTCGCTGCTGATGCCCATCGTCCTGAAGCAGTACGGCGCGAGCATTGCTTTCGGCCTGCCGGGCGTGCTGATGGCCCTGGCGACGCTGATCTTCTGGAGCGGCCGCAAGAAGTACGTTCACGTGCCCGCCCGGGGCGCCAACCCGCACAGCTTCCTGAAGGTGGTGTGGACCGCGCTCAAGGGCGGCCCTCTGGGGTTGGGCGTGGCGGGCCTGGGCCTGCTGGGCGCCGCCTACAGCCTGAGCCAGATCGGCAGCCTGGGCTTCGTCGCCGCGGCGTGTCTGGCGATGGTGCTGGTGATGGGCTTTGGCGGCGTGGGCGCCGCGCTGCAGCTGGAACGCGCCCGCGGCATCCACCCGGACGACGCGGTGGACGGTGTGCGCGCCGTGCTGCGCGTGCTGGTGCTGTTTGCATTGGTCACGCCGTTCTGGTCGCTGTTCGACCAGAAGGCCTCCACCTGGGTGCTGCAGGCCGACCAGATGGCCAAGCCCGCATGGTTCCAGTCCTCCATGATGCAGGCGCTGAACCCGGCGCTGGTGATGATCCTCATCCCCTTCAACAACTTGGTGCTCTATCCGCTGCTGGAACGCGCCGGCGTGAAGGTGACCGCCTTGCGCCGCATGGGCGCGGGCATCGCGCTGGCGGGTGCCGCCTGGATCGTGGCGGGCGTGCTGCAACTGTGGCTGGACGCGGGCGACGCGGTGAGCATCGTCTGGCAGATGCTGCCCTATGCGCTGCTGACGCTGGGCGAGGTGCTGGTGTCGGCCACGGGTCTGGAGTTCGCCTACAGCCAGGCGCCGCTGGCCATGAAGGGCACGATCATGAGCTTCTGGAACCTGTCGGTGACGGTCGGCAATCTGTGGGTGCTGCTGTCCAACGTCAGCGTGAAGAGCCCCACGGCCCTGGCAGCCATCCAGTCCACCGGCTACAGCGAGACCGCCTGCCTGATGTTCTTCTTCGCCGGCTTTGCCTTGGTAGCCGCGCTGCTGTTCGCGCTGGCAGCGCGCCGCTACCCGCTGCAGGACAACTACCGCGGCTGACGCGTTCATCGGTGGCAGGCTTCGCGCGCGACTGATTTCACGCCCGCGCGGGGCCGACGGTGAAATTCCCTCCTCGCGAGGATGCGCCCTCCCTGCTGGCGGCTCTAGGATGCGGCCCGGTTGCCGGACCGGGCTGCATTTTTTGTTGGTCGCCGGATGCAGAGGCGCCCCTACATCGACCCGACTTCGGCGGCCGCCGAAGCGCTGGGCCCCAAGCCACCCGCAGAGCCTCCTGCGGCCTGGCAGCAGGCCTCGAACCGCCCACGCCCCAAGCCGGGACGGGTCGCGCCCCGACCCGTCGTCAAGTCGAGCCACGGCTACTTCAAGGCCCACTGGCTGGGTGAGCACAGCCTGCCGCGCAGCTACTGGCTGAACAACTTCCTGGTCGCCACGCCGCTGGCCATGGCCCTGACCGGGTTGATGAGCTGGATCAGCGTCAAGGGCGACTCGCTGCAGATCAGTGCCATCGTGGTGCTGATCGGCTTCCCGCTGCTGATCGCGCTGAACGTGTGGTGCCTGGTGGGTGCCTGGCGCTCGGCGCGCAACTACCTGCAGGAGCGCGGCTCGGCGCTGTGGGGCTGGCTGGCCCGCATCAGCCTGGTGCTGGGCACGGCGCAGCTGGCGGCGTCGGTGCTGTTCGGCTTCCTGCCGAACCTGGGCGAGTACGCGCAGATGGCCCGCGGCATCGACCCCATCGGCCAGGCCAAGTTCACGCTGTCTTCCGACGGCCGCAGCCTGCGGCTGGAGGGCGTCATCGGCATGGGCGACGGTGAACGCCTGCGCAACCTGCTGGCCAGCGAGGCCGCGCAGGGCCTCAAGCGCGTGGAGCTGGTCTCCCCCGGCGGCCGCATCCGCGAGGCCGAGCGCATGGCCGAGGCGCTGAAGGCGCGACACCAGGGCGCACGCGCCGTGGGCACCTGCGCCAGCGCCTGCACGCTGGTGTTCCTGGCGGGCAGCCCGCGCCATCTGGCCCCGGAAGGCCAACTCGGCTTTCATCGCGCCTCCACGGGTACCTACAACCCCGTCTTCGAGGAACTGGCCAACCAGGAGCTGGCCAAGACCTATCGCCAGCTCGGGCTGCCCCAGTCCATGATCGACAAGACGCTGAACACGCCGTCGCGCAGCATGTGGTACGTGCCGCGCGAGGAGCTGCAGCGTTATGACCTGATTGCCCCCTCGCCCCGCACGCTCGCCGTGGCGCTGCCGACCGCTGGCGCCACGCTGCCTGACTACGAAGATGCGCTGCGGGTGCATCCGGTCTGGGCCGCGCTGGACAAGCGCACGCCGGGCCTGATCGACACCGTGGCGCAGCGCATGCTGGCCGCCCGCACCGCCGGGGGCGGCGACGACGCCGTGCAGGCCACGATCTGGTCGCCGCTGGCCACGCAACTGCCCGGCTTGATCAACGGCACCGATGGCGTGCTGCGGCGGCGTTATGTGCAGCTGGTGTCCGACCAGCTGAAGACGCTGCGCACGCCTGCACAACCCGGCACCCGCCCGGGCTGCCGTGACCTGCTCGACGGCCGGGTGGCCGTGCGCGACCAGCTGCCCGTGGAGTTGCAGGCCCGCGAGGCGAGCTGGCTGCTGGACGTGGCCAACGGTGCACCGCCGCGCTGGCTGCCCAAGCCGCCGACCCCGATCGAGGTCGAGGTCCTTGATCGCTCGGTGGGCTCCGCGGCCATGGGCATGCTGTCGCGCCTGTGGGTCGATGCGCCCGAGGCCCCGGCGACGGCGGCTGGCGCCTCCTGCGAGCCCGTCATCGCGCTGCTGGACCGCCTGCCCAAGCAGACGCCGGCCCGGCGCGAGCTCGCAGACCGCCTGCTCTTCCACGCACGCTGACCGGCCGGGCACCGCGCCCCGGGAAAATCACCCGCGCGGTCCATACGTTTTCCTGATGTGCCTGCGCCTAGGATGCCGTCCAGTCGTCAACCGGGCGACGCCGCTTTCAGGAGCTGTTTCGTGACCACCCTGCCCTTCCTGCGCCCCACCTTGCTGGGCGCTCTCCTTGGCCTGCAGATCGCTGCGCAGGCTGCACCCGCGGCACCCGCCGAGATCCGCTTCGACACCACCCCGCGCGCCGGCATGCACCAGCGCCAGACGATGGACATGAAGTCCACGATGGGCATGCGGATCGAGGCCGGGCCGGACGCCACCGAGGAGCAGCGCGCCAAGATCGCCCAGAAGGCAGGCCAGATGGCCGACGCCAGCAACATCAAGATGGTGATGCGGCTGCAGCACACCACGCAGGTCGGCCAGCCTGACGCCGACGGCTGGTTGCCGCTGAGCTTCACCTCAGGCAACCGGTCGGTCAGCATGGAAGTCGGCGGCAAGGCCATCCCGGTGCCGAACGCCGGCAATGCCGACATGCGCATGACGGCGCGCTTTGACCCGCGCAGCTTCGACATCGAGGTGCAGAGCGCCGAAGGCGGCCCGCCCGGCTTCAGCGCGCTGATGACGGCGCAGGGCAAGTCCATGCTGAACGACGCCTTCAAGCTGCAAAAGGCCTTGGCCCAGCGCACCTTGAAAGTGGGCGACAGCGTCGACGTGCCGCTCAGCATGAACCTGCCCGTGCCGCTGCCGGGCGCGGCCGGCGGCCTGCAGGGCCAGGTCCACTACACCCTCGTCAAGGTGACGGGCGGCGTGGCGTACTTCGACCTGAACCTGACGATGGACATCCAGATGAACACGCCCCTGCCGACGCCGCCCGAGGCTGCTGCCAGTGACGCGGCGACGGGCGCTTCGGCTCCGGCGTCCGCCCCCGAGGCCACGCCGGCGCGCATGCTGCGCATGGTCATGAAGGGCAGCGGCAAGGGCACGAGCACGCTGCGCCTGGCCGACCAGCTGCCGCTGTCCACGCAACTCGCCATGAACATGCAGATGACCGTGGATGGCCCCGACAACAGCCGCATGCTGATGGACATGGTCATGGACACGACGTCCAAGGGCGAGAACCTGGCCAAGAAGCCCGCGGCCGCGCCCAAGAAGAAGAACTGAAGGCCCGGCAGGCCGAGCTCAGGCGGGTGCCTGCTCCATGACGACGAAGCTGACCGCATAGTCGCTTTCGTCGCTCAGGGTCACCCAGCCACACAGCCGCCGCTCGGCGCACCAGTCGGCCAGCGGTCCGAGCAGCTTCAACACCGGCTTGCCACTGGCCTCGTTCAGGATCTGGCAATCGGGCAGCCGCATCGGCAGATGCAGCCCCAGCCCGATCGCCTTGCTGAACGACTCCTTGGCCGAAAAGCGCGTGGCCAGATAGCGCACCCCGCGAGCCTCGGAGCGCGCGCGGCGAGCGCGAAACACGCGCAGCTCATCCGGCCCGAGCACCTTCTCCGCAAAACGCTCCCCCCGCCGCGCCAGCGTGGCCTCGATGCGGCGGATGTCGCAGATGTCGGTCCCGATGCCGTAGATCATGTGTAGGCGGTCGCGATGACGCGCAGATAGCTGCGCACCGTCTCGGCATAGCCCAGCTCCAGCGCATCCGCGATCAGCGCGTGGCCGATGGAGGCTTCCAGCACGCCAGGCACATGGCGCAGGAAGACGCTCAGGTTGTCGCGGTTCAGGTCGTGGCCGGCATTGATGCCCAGGCCCGCTTTCAGCGCCGCTTCGGCCGTGGCGGTGAAGCCGGCCAGCACGTCGTCCTGGCGCGGGGTGCCGAAGGCGCTGGCGAAGGTCTCGGTGTAGAGCTCGATGCGGTCGGCGCCAAGTTCAGCCACCGCGGCCATGGCGGACGGGGTCGGGTCCATGAAGAGACTCACCCGCACGCCCAGGTCCTGGGCTTCGCGGATGAGGGGCTTCAGGCGATCCGCATCCTGCGGCAGGGTCCAGCCGTGGTCGGAGGTGAACTGGTCTTCGGCATCGGGCACGAAGGTGACCTGGTGTGGCCGGTGGCGGCGCACGAAGTCCATCAGGTTCTGCGTCGGGTTGCCTTCGATGTTGAACTCGGCCTGAGGCCAGTCCTTCAGGAAGGCGGCGAGGTCATCGACATCTCCGCTGCGGATGTGGCGGCCGTCCGGCCGCGGGTGCACCGTGATGCCCTGGGCACCGGCCAGCAGGCAGTGCTCGGCGGCACGCAGCACGCTCGGGATGCCCAGATGGCGCGTGTTGCGCAGCAGGGCCACCTTGTTGACATTGACCGACAGGGCGCAGCGGGCGCCGGCGGTGTGGGCGAGTGGGTTCATGGCGTCAGCCGCCGTCGTCAGGCGTCGAGCAGTTGTTGGACGTCCATCAGCAGCGCGCGCGTGCGCAGCGGTTGGTGGCCGAGATGGTAGTGGAGCAGGCCGCGCAGCGTCGTCTTGAGCACTTGCGGCGCGGCTGCGCAGGCCTGGCGCAGGGCAGCCGGGCTGCCGTGCAGCAGCGCCGCCTGCAGCTGGATCAGCAACGACCCGGCCAGGCTGGCGTCACCCGTTGGCGGAATGACGCCGGACTCGGGCGACAGCTGGTAGCGCCGGGCGGGGTCGACCGCGGCCTGCGTGGGTGTGACGACACTGAGGTCGGGCAGCAGGCCGAGCTCCGCCAGCAGCTTGAGCTCGAAGGCGCGCAAAGCCGCGTCGCCGTCGGCCAGATGGGCCAGCGTGTCGGCATAGGCGTCGAAAAGCTGAGGATGCGGGTCGTGACGGGCCAGCAGCTTGAGCAGCAGTTCGTTGAGGTAGTAGCCGCTGAAGAGCGCCGCACCGCTGGGCAGGGTGTTGCCGCCGCCCCATTCGGCGCTGCGCAGGGTCTGCACGTCGCCGCCCTCGGCCTTGGCGGGCTTGCTCAGCGACACGGTGATGCGCTGCAAGGGCAGCAACACCGCGCGCAGTTGGGAGTACGGGCGTTTGGCGCCTTTGGCGGCCACGGCCACACGGCCCGACTCGCGCGTGAAGAGATCGAGGATGAGGCTCGACTCGCTCCAGTCGTGCTGGTGCAGCACGTAGGCCGGCTGGCTGGTCGGCGTGCGCAGTTTCATGAGAGGAGCCCAGGGGCTAAGCCAACAAGGCGCCGAGACGCGGAGGAACTCAAACGCCTTTCCTCTGTGCGTCTATGCCTCTGCGGCTTTGCTTGCCTTGCGCTGCGGGTCACTCGTAGCCGTAGCTGCGCAGGTGCTCTTCGGAATCGGCCCAGCCGGAACGCACCTTGACCCACAGTTCGAGGAACACGCGGCCGTCCATCAGGTGCTCGAGCTCCTGACGCGACTCCGAACCGATGCGCTTCAAGCGCTCGCCGCCCTGGCCAATGATCATGCCTTTGTGGGCATCGCGCTCGACGACGATGCTCGCGCTGATGCGTCGCAGTTCGCCCTCGTCTTCCCATTTGTCGATGACGACGGTGGAGGTGTAGGGCAGTTCATCGCCCGTCAGGCGGAAGAGCTTCTCGCGGATGATCTCGCTGGCGAGGAACTTCTCGCTGCGGTCGGTCAGCGCATCCTCGTCGTAGAACCAGCCCTGCTCGGGCAGGTAAGGCTTGAGGATCTTGAACAGCCGCGTGACGTCGGCCTCCTTCTTGGCCGACAGCGGCACGAACTCCGCGAAGTTGCGGCGTTCCTGCATGCCCTTGAGCCAGGGCGCGAGCTCGGCGCGGCGGTGCACCGCGTCGAGCTTGTTGGCGATCAGCACGACCGGCTTGTCCTCAGGCAGCAGGGCCAGCACCTTGGCGTCGTCCAGCCCGAAACGGCCCGCCTCGACGACGAACAGCACCAGGTCCACATCCGCCAGCACGCCGTGCACGGTGCGGTTCAGGGTGCGGTTGAGCGCGGCGTTGTGCTTGGTCTGGAAGCCCGGCGTATCGACGAACACGAACTGCGCCTCGTCGACGGTGCGCACGCCCGTGATGCGGTGCCGGGTGGTCTGCGCCTTGTCCGAGGTGATGCTGACCTTCTGGCCCACGAGAGCGTTCAGCAAGGTGGACTTGCCCACATTGGGTCGGCCGACGATGGCGATGAGGCCACAGCGCTGCGGGACGTCGGGAGCACTCGGCTCGGGCTTGGACTTGGGCTCGGTCATGATTTGCCTCGTTCGGCGGTCAGTCGGTCGAGCAGGCGGCGGGCAGCCTCCTGCTCAGCGGCGCGGCGGGATCGCCCCACGCCGAGTTCGGCCACATCCAGGGCCGGCACCGCGCATTCGACCTCGAAGGTCTGGGCATGGGCCTGGCCGCGGGTCGCGACGATGCGGTAGCTGGGCACCGCGTAACGGCGCGCCTGCAGCCACTCCTGCAGCGCGGTCTTCGCGTCCTTCGCGAAATCACCCGCGCTGGTGGACGTGGCGATGGTCTCGCCGAGCAGCCGGCGCACGATGCCGAGTGCTGCCTCATAGCCGGCATCGATGTAGGCCGCGCCCAGCAGGGCCTCGACGGCGTCAGCCAGGATGGACGGGCGCTGGGCACCGCCACCGCGGGCCTCGCCGTCAGACATCTTGAGCACGGCCGGCAGCCCCAGGCCGAGCGCCAGCTTGTGCAGGCTGGCCTCGCGCACCAGATGGGCGCGCACGCGGGTGAGGTCGCCCTCATCGGAGCCGGCGTAGCGCTCATAGAGCAGGCTGGACACGGCCAGGCTGAGCACCGCGTCGCCCAGGAACTCCAGCCGCTCGTTGTGATCCGCGCCGTAGCTGCGGTGCGTGAGCGCGCGACTCAGCAGCTCCGGCCGCTGGAAGCGGTGGCCGAGACGGCGTTGCAGGTCTTCCAGGGCGGCGTTCATCGACGCGAGGCAGGCGTCAACGCGACCGGCCCTTGTACTTGATCAGCAGGTAGACCGGACCGAACAGGTCGATCTCCTTGTCCCAGGCGAACTCGATGACGACCTTGTCGTTGGTGTCCTTGCTGATGATGAGGTCGGCCGCCTTGATGCTCTGGATGGAGTACTCGACCGTCGTGGCCTTCTCAAAATCCGCGCGCACGGCCGGCACGGTCGCCGGATTGCTGGCGGCGATGCGGTCGACCACCCGCTGCACGGTGTAGTACTCGAGCACGGTCGGGAAGACCTTCATGCCCACCACCGCCACGACGGCAATGATGGCGCCCCAGAAGAGCAGCCCGATGAGGGTGAGGCCTTGCTGGCGGCGAGGGGATGTCGGAGGACGGCGGTGCAAGCTCATCTGGGCATCAATCGAAGAAGGTACCGATGCGCTTGAGGTTACCGAAATTCATCCAGACCAAGAAGGCCTTGCCGACGATGTTTTCATCCGGCACGAAACCCCAGTAGCGCGAATCCCGCGAGTTGTCGCGGTTGTCGCCCATCATGAAGTAATTGCCGGCGGGCACCTTGCAGGTCACGCCCTCGACCGTGTAACGGCAGTTTTCCTGGAACGGAAATGGGCCATCGGCACGGTCCGGGCGGAAGATGTGCTGGGCGTTGGGCTGCACCAGGATCTGGTGCTCCTTCTCGCCGAGCTTCTCGGTGAAGCGCGGACGGTAGACACGCTGCAGCCCGCTGTCGTCGTAGAAGTTGTCCACGGGCTGGGTGGGTGCCAGCTGACCGTTGATGTAGAGCTTCTGGTTGATGTAGGCCACCTCGTCGCCCGGCACGCCGACCACCCGCTTGATGAAGTCGGTCGTCGGGTCTTCGGGGTAGCGGAAGACCATCACGTCGCCGCGCTTGACGTCGTTGTTCGCGATGATCTTCTTGTTGATCACGGGCAGACGGATGCCGTAGTGGAACTTGTTGACCAGGATGAGGTCGCCCACCAGCAGCGTCGGGACCATGGAGCCCGACGGGATCTTGAAGGGCTCGAACAGGAAGCTGCGCAACAGGAAGACGACCAGGATCACCGGGAAGAGACCGGCCGTCCAGTCCAGCCACCAGGGCTGCTGCAGGATCTGCTGGCGGGCCGGCTCGACATTGCCATCCACCTGGCTGATGCCCTGCGCGGCAAGTTGTTCGCGGCGCTTGGCATCATTGGCCAGCAGGGCATCAGCAGCGGCCCGGCGGGCCGGCGCGAAATGAAAACGCTCGGCCAGCCAGTACAGCATCGTCACGGCCGTCAGGATGAAGAGCAACAGCGCGAAGTTGCCGCTCCAGTAGCCGGTGTACCAGCCGCCCAGGTAGGCCACCAGGGCCGCATACAAAACACCGGTCAGAGCACTCATCGAGGAGGTTTTCAAGGCAGGGAGGGAGGGATCAGTCGTCGACTTGCAGGATGGCGAGGAAGGCTTCTTGCGGCACCTCGACCGAGCCGATCTGCTTCATGCGCTTCTTGCCGGCCTTTTGCTTTTCCAGCAGCTTGCGCTTGCGGGTGATGTCGCCGCCGTAGCATTTTGCCAGCACGTTCTTGCGCAGCGCCTTGATGTTCTCGCGGGCAATGATGTTGGCACCGATGGCGGCCTGGATGGCCACGTCGTACATCTGGCGCGGGATCTGCTCACGCATCTTGGCCGCCACGCCGCGGCCCCGGTACTGGCTCTGGCTGCGGTGCACGATCATCGCCAGCGGGTCGACCTTGTCGCCGTTGATGAGGATGTCCACCTTCACCACGTCGGCCGCGCGGTACTCCTTGAACTCGTAGTCCATGGAGGCGTAGCCGCGCGAGGCGCTTTTGAGCTTGTCGAAGAAGTCCAGCACGATCTCGGCCAGCGGGATCTCGTAGGTCAGCATGACCTGCTTGCCGTGATAGGCCATGTTGAGCTGCACGCCACGCTTCTGGTTGGCCAGCGTCATCACAACACCGACGTAGTCCTGCGGCATGTACAGGTGCACCGTCACGATGGGCTCACGGATCTCGCGGATCCGGCCCACGTCCGGCATCTTGGACGGGTTCTCGACCTGGATGACTTCGCCGTCGTTCAGCTCCACCTCGTAGATGACGCTCGGAGCCGTCGTCACCAGGTCCTGGTCGAACTCGCGCTCTAGGCGCTCCTGCACGATCTCCATGTGCAGCAGGCCCAGGAAACCGACGCGGAAACCAAAGCCCAGCGCCTGGCTGACTTCCGGCTCATAGCGAATGGACGCATCGTTCAGGCAGAGCTTCTCCAGCGCATCGCGCAACTGGTCGTACTCGCTCGCCTCGGTCGGGTAGAGCCCCGCGAACACCTGCGGCTGGATCTCCTTGAAGCCCGGCAGCGCCTCGGTCGCCGGGCCGGCGTTGTTGGGCAGCTTCTTTTCCAGGGTGACCGTATCGCCCACCTTGGCAGCCGCCAGCTCCTTGATGCCGCAGATGATGAAGCCCACCTCGCCGGCCTTCAGCACGTCACGGTTCTCGCTCTTGGGCGTGAACACGCCCAGATGTTCGATGGGATAGACCGAGTTGGTCGCCATCATGCGGATGCGCTCGTTCTTGCGCAGTTCGCCATCCACCACGCGCACCAGCATGACGACGCCGACGTAGTTGTCGAACCAGGCGTCGATGATCATGGCCCGCGGCGCGCCGTCCGGGTCGCCCTTGGGCGGCGGCATCTTGGCGATGACAGCCTCCAGGATCTCGTCGATGCCCATGCCGGTCTTGGCCGAGCAGGGAATGGCGTCGGTGGCGTCGATGCCGATGACGTCCTCGATCTCGGCCTTGGCGTTGTCGGGGTCTGCCGACGGCAGGTCCATCTTGTTGAGCACCGGCACGACTTCGACACCGAGGTCCAGCGCGGTGTAGCAGTTGGCGACGGTCTGGGCCTCCACGCCCTGAGACGCATCCACCACCAGCAGCGCGCCCTCGCAGGCGGAGAGCGACCGGCTGACCTCGTAGGAGAAGTCGACGTGCCCCGGCGTGTCGATCAGGTTCAGGTTGTAGACCTGGCCATCCTTGGCCGTGTATTGCAAGGCCGCGGTCTGCGCCTTGATCGTGATGCCGCGCTCGCGCTCCAGGTCCATGGAGTCCAGCACCTGCGCTTCCATCTCGCGATCGCTCAAGCCGCCGCAGCGTTGAATGATCCGGTCGGCCAGCGTGCTCTTGCCGTGGTCGATGTGGGCAATGATGGAGAAGTTGCGGATGTGGTTCATGGAGTCTTGTTCTGCGCTGCGAGACATTCAACACAAGGGCGAGAGCCCTTGCAGCGCAAGCTCATACGCGTGAGCCTGATGAGGCCGCGAAGCGGCATGCTGAAGCTAAAAAAAAGGCACGTCGAAAGAGGCGACGTGCCTTCCAACAAAAGGTATGGCAACTGCTTGTTGGGCCTTCATTGTAGCCAAAAGGCCCTGACGGGAAACCGCACCAGCATTGGTTTTCCGCCCGTTGCAGGCTGCCAACAAGGATTTTTAACCACAGGTTATCCACAACTCGCTGTGGATCGCCTGTGGATCAAATCCGGGTGTCGTCGGGCGCTCTGGATTCCCCCGCCAGACGCCGCAATCCGGGTCATATCGCCCCATGATTTTAGCGGCCAGCGCGAACAATCCGGGGGCTGGACCACCAAGTTAGCCGGCGCCAACTTCTCAAGGCGGTGGACAACCTCAGCAGCCCGCCGGGCTCCGCATGCCACATCGCGGAAAGCCCGAGCTGACAGCCGAGGCATCTGTGGCGTCAGCGCACCGGCTTGAGCAGCACGAAGCTGACCACGTCATCCCGGCGGACCACCAGGTTGATGACTTTGGCCTTGTCCTTGTCAGCCTTGGCGAGCTGCGCCTGGAAGGCCTTGACGGTGCCCACCTCGACGTTGTCGACCGACAGGATCAGGTCGCCTTCGCGCAAGCCCGCGCGCGCCGCCGCGCCAGTCGCCGCGTCGACCTTGACGCCCGACTTGATCTTGAGCTCCTTGCGCTGGGCGTCGGTCAGCTCCGAGACCTTCAAGCCCAGGGCCGCACTCGGCGACGCTGCCGGTGCAGCCTCGCCACCCGACTCGCTGCCAGGCTTCTTGCTGCGCTCGTCTTCACCCACCGTGACCACGATGTCCTTGGTGGTGCCGCGGCGGAACACGGTCAGCGTGGTCTTGGCGCCCGGCTTGACGTTGGCTACGAGGCGGCGAAGGTCGGCCGCCTTCTCAACAATCTTGCCGTCGACCTTGGTGACGATGTCGCCACCTTCCAGACCCGCCTTTTCGGCCGGGCTGCCAGCCACGACCGAGCGGATCACGGCGCCCTGCGCCTTGCCCAGCCCGATGGCTTCAGCCACCTCCTTGGTGATGTCGTCGGGCAGCACACCCAGATAGCCGCGCACCACGCGGCCACCCGCGCGCAGTTCGTCGGCCACGCGGATGGCATCGGCGATCGGGATCGCGAACGAGATGCCCATGTAGCCGCCGTTCTGGCTGTAGATCTGCGAGTTGATGCCGATGACCTCGCCGCGCATGTTCACCAGCGGGCCGCCGGAGTTGCCGGGATTGATGGCCACGTCGGTCTGGATCAAGGGCAGCAGATCGCCGGTGTCGCGCTGCTTGGCGCTGATGATGCCGGCCGTGACCGTGTTCTCCAGGCCGAAGGGCGAGCCGATGGCCATCACCCACTCGCCTACGCGCGCCTTGTTGCTGTCGCCCACCTTCACGACGGGCAGGCCGCTGGCCTCGACTTTCACAACGGCGACGTCGGAGCGCTGGTCGGCGCCGATGATCTTGGCCTTGAGTTCGCGCTTGTCAGTCAGCGTGACGATGACTTCGTCGGCGCCCTGCACCACGTGGGCATTGGTCAGCACGTAGCCGTCAGCACTCAGGATGAAGCCGGAGCCCACGCCGCGGCGGGTGGGCGCATCGTCGTCAGGCGTGCCGCCCCGCGGCGCCCCGCGGCGCTGGTTGGGCACCGGGATGCCGAAGCGGCGGAAGAACTCCTGCATCTGCTCGTTCATCTCGGCCTGGTTGTCGGCCACCTTCACTTTCTCGGCGGTGCGGATGTTCACGACGGCCGGGCCGACGCGCTCGACCAGTTCGGCAAAGTCGGGCAGCTCACGCGGCTGCGCCAGCGCGGGCGCCTGCCCCAGGGCCAGGGCGAACGCGAGCGTCGCGCTCGACAGCAGGAAGCGCGTGCGCGCAGGAGGGAGTCGGTTCTCAGCGTGCATTTCGGTGTTCCAGGACATCGACGGGAAGACGGATGGGGAAAGAAGCGGGGCAGATGGGTCGTCCGCGCAACACTTCAAGACGATTGCCTCAGGGCCAAGGCCGCGAGGCAGCGGGCTCGGGCAAGGCCAGCCCCCAGTCGATGACTTCGGGACCTGCCTCTGACGCGAGCGTACGGCCTGCGGCGGTCTGTGCAAAACTGAGGCCATTCAACCCTTGGGCACGTGGTGTTGAGATCGGCGCAGCAGCCATGACAGGCTCGGGCGCCGGCGCCGGTCGCAAGCTGCCGGCCACGATCGCCAGAGCCACGAAGCTGGCCGCCACTGCCAGCGGCGGCCCCCAGTCCCGTCCACGCAGGCGCGGCGCGACCGGTGCCGGCAACTGCCGGTGCAGTGCCACCAGCAGCGCTTCGGGATCCTGCGCCAGCGGCATGAGCTCCGGCGCATGCAATCCATCGGACGCGGTCTGCCACAGGCGCCAGCGCTCGCGCAGCGCAGGGTCGCTCGCCCACGCCGCCTGCACGCGCGCCCAGTCAGCCGCGTCGGCGTGGCCGTCCATCACCGAAGACAGCGAAGCGTTCAGGGCGTCGTCCACAGGCGTCACCATCGCCGCACTCCCCGCCCGTTCAGCAAAGGTCGCAGACGCGCCGCCACCGCTTCGCGCGCACGGTAGATGCGCGAGCGCACCGTGCCGGGCGGGCAGCGCATCAGTTCACCGATCTCGTCGTAGCTCAAACCGTCCACCTCTCGCAGCAACAAGGCGCGGCGTTGTTCCTCCACCAGGGATTCGACCGCCTCGTCCAGTTCACGCGCCAGTTGGCGACCCGCCAGCAGGGTTTCAGGGGTCGCATCGTCGCTTGGAGTCAGCGCCGTGTCGAAAGTTCCGTCGCTGTCACCCCAAGCTTGTACCGGCTGCAGACGAGGCTGTTGGCTCAGGTGCCGCCGGGCCGCATTGACGGCGATGCGATAGAGCCAGGTGTAGAAGGCGCTCTCGCCCCGGAAGGCCGGCAGCGCGCGGTAGGCGGCGAGAAAGGTTTCCTGGGTCAGGTCGGCCACATCGGCAGCGTCGCGCACGCTGCGGGAGAGCAGGCGCTCGATGCGCCGCTGGTACTTGAGCACCAGCATGTCGAAGGCCACGCGGCTGCCGGCCTGGGCCTGACGCACGAGCAGCGCGTCGGCATCCGCATCAGGCGCCGTCATGCGTCGACGGCCCGCGCCGGGGCGGCATGCAGTGTGGCCCGCAACGCGCCCCAGGTCGCTGGCTGCTGATGGCGCGCGAGCGGCAGCCAGCGGGGGCCGGGGCTCGCATGCAGCAGCAACCAGTGGTCAAGGTCGATCACCACATCGAGTCGCACAAGGGTTTCTTCATCCGCACCGGGCGCGCTGAGCCACCACGCCTCGCCGTCCCAGCGAAGGCGCCTCGGCAGCACCGCCGCCTGACGCCAGGCCCAGATGGCAACCAGCGGCAGCGACAGCAGCAGGGTTACCGCCGCACGGTCGTGGTCGATGGCCCACGCGCACAGGCCGAGTGCGGCCAGGGCGGCGAGCACTGCCACCACGGCCTGCACCCGTGGGTCGGGCCGAAGATGCACAACAACCGGCGGCGTGCGTCGCATCGCCGGTGGCCGGGGTCAGACGCGCTTGAAGATCAGCGTGCCGTTGGTGCCCCCGAAGCCGAAATTGTTCTTGGCGGCGACCTCGATCTTCATCGGCCGCGCCTCGTTGGCGCAGTAGTCCAGGTCGCACTCGGGGTCCTGGTTGAAGATGTTGATCGTCGGCGGAGCCACCTGGTCACGCACGGCCAGCGCCGTGAACACCGACTCGATACCGCCCGCGCCGCCCAGCAGGTGGCCGGTCATGGACTTGGTCGAGCTCACCACCATCTGCTTGGCATGGTCGCCAAAGGCCAGCTTGATGGCGTTGGTCTCGTTCACGTCCCCCAGCGGCGTGGAGGTGCCGTGGGCGTTCATGTACTGGACCTGGTCGGGATTGAGGCCCGCATTGCGCAGCGCCGCGCGCATGGAGCGCTTGGGGCCGTCGACGTTGGGCGCGGTCATGTGATACGCGTCCGCGCCCATGCCGAAGCCGGCCAGCTCGCAGTAGATCTTGGCGCCGCGCTTCTTGGCGTGTTCGTACTCTTCCAGCACCAGCACGCCGGCCCCCTCGCCCAGCACGAAGCCGTCGCGGTCCTTGTCCCAGGGGCGGGACGCGGTGGCGGGGTCGTCGTTGCGGGTCGACAAGGCACGTGCGGCCGCGAAGCCACCGATGCCCAGCGGCGACACCGCGCCTTCGGCACCACCCGCGATCATCACGTCGGCGTCGCCGTACTCGATGAGGCGGCCGGCTTCACCGATCGCATGCAGGCCCGTCGTGCAGGCCGTGACGATCGCCAGGTTGGGGCCCTGGAAGCCGAACTGGATGGAGACGTGGCCCGAGATCATGTTGATGATCGAGGCCGGGATGAAGAACGGCGAGATGCGCCGCGGGCCGCGGTTGATCAGCTCGGTCTTGGTTTCTTCGATCAGCGGCAGGCCGCCGATGCCGGAACCCACGAGCACGCCGATGCGTTCGGCCTGTTCTTCGGTCAGTTGATCTCCGGTTGGAATGCCGGAGTCCCGCACCGCCTGGATGGCCGCCGCCAGACCGTAATGGATGAAATTGTCCATGTGCCGGGCTTCCTTGGCGGGGATGTACTCCTCGATGTTGAAGCCCTTGACCTCGCCCGCGAAGTGGCATGCCAGGTTGCTGGCATCAAAGCGGGTGACGGTGGCGATGCCGGAACGACCGGCCAGGATGTTGGCCCAGCCCTCGGCAACGGTATTGCCGACGGGACTGATCAGGCCAAGGCCGGTGACAACGACGCGGCGACGGGTCATGCGGTGCGGATCAGAGTTGAACAGGAATCAGGCCGATCAGGCCTTCTGGTGCTTGACGGCGTAGTCGATCGCCAGCTGCACGGTGGTGATCTTCTCGGCCTCTTCGTCCGGGATCTCGATGCCGAACTCGTCTTCGAGGGCCATCACCAGTTCCACGGTGTCCAGAGAATCGGCGCCCAGATCGGCGACGAAAGCCTTCTCATTCGTGACGTCGGCTTCCGCCACGCCGAGTTGCTCGGCAATGATCTTCTTCACTCGTGCTTCGATATCGCTCATGAACTCCTCCAGGAGAGGTTTGCAGAAAACAGCCCGGCATTCTACGGGCTCTAGATGGAGGCCCCTAAATCGAGGCCTCCGGCCCGAAATCAGGCCATGTACATGCCGCCATTCACGTGCAGCTCCGTGCCCGTGATGTAAGCACCACCGGGTGACGCCAGGAAGACGACCGCCGCGGCGATTTCTTCGGGCGCGCCCAGGCGGCCCAGGGGGATCTGCGACAGCAGCGCGGTCTTCTGGGCCTCGGGCAGCACCTCGGTCATGTCCGTGGCGATGAAGCCGGGCGCGACGCAGTTGACGGTGATGCCGCGGCTGCCCAGTTCGCGCGCGAGCGAGCGGGTCAGGCCCGCCACGCCGGCCTTGGCCGCCGCATAGTTGGCCTGACCGGCATTGCCCGACGCCCCCACCACCGAGGTGATGTTGATGATGCGGCCCGAGCGCTGCTTCATCATCGGCTTGGTCGCGGCACGGGCCATGCGGAAGACGGCCTTGAGGTTGGTGTCGAGCACGGCATCCCAGTCCTCGTCCTTCATGCGCATGGACAGGGTGTCGCGGGTGATGCCGGCGTTGTTGACGAGGACATGCAGGCCGCCTTCCTTGGCGACGATGTCGTCCACGGCGGCCGTGGGCCGCCAGGGCTTCGGTGATGCCGGCAGCGCCGGATTCGGTCGTCGCGGTGCCGACGACGCGCCAGCCGTCGTTCGCGAGGGCCAGCGCGATCGCACGGCCGATGCCACGGCTGGCGCCGGTGACGAGGGCGACGCCCTTGGGGGTGGACTCAGTCATGTCAGGCTCCCAGCAGAGTGCGGGCCTCGGCAAGCGAGGCGGGGTCGAAGACGCAGGCGGCCTGCAGCTCGGCATCGATGCGCTTGGCCATGCCCGTGAGCACCTTGCCGGGGCCGGCTTCGATCACGTGGCCGACGCCGCGTGCCTTGAGCGCCTGCACCACTTCCACCCAGCGCACCGGGCCGAAGGCCTGGCGGTAGAGCGCGTCGCGCAGCGCGTCGGCCTGGTCGGTCACGGCCACGTCGATGTTGTTGATGACCGGGAAGGCGGCGGCCTGGAAATTGACTGACGCGAGCCGCTCCCTCAGCCGCTCGGCCGCGGGCTTCATGAGACTGGAGTGGAAGGGTGCAGACACCGGCAGCGGCAGCGCGCGCTTGGCGCCGGCGGCCTTCAGGATCTCGGCGGCCTTCTCGGCACCGGCCTTGCTGCCCGCGATCACCGTCTGCTTGGGGTCGTTGAAGTTGACCGCCTCGATCGCCTGGCCCGTCTCGGCGGCGGCTTGCGCGCAGCCTGCACGCACGGCGTCGCCGTCCAGGCCCAGGATGGCATACATGGCGCCCGCACCGACCGGCACCGCTTCCTGCATCGCCTGCGCGCGGAAGCGCACCAGCGGCAGGGCATCGGCCAGGCTCAGCGCGCCGGCAGCCACCAGCGCGGTGTACTCACCCAGCGAATGACCGGCCGCCGCCACCGGCGCCAGGCCCGTCTCGGCCACGAAGGCGCGCCAGCAGGCAATGCCGGCGGTCAGCATGACGGGCTGGGTGTTGGTGGTGAGGTCGAGTTGCTCCTTGGGGCCGGCGTGGATCAGCGCGGCGATGTCTTCGCCCAGAGCGGCGGAAGCTTCGTCGAGAGTGCGGCGCACCTCGGGATGGTCGCCCCAGGCGTCGAGCATGCCGACGGCCTGCGAGCCTTGGCCGGGGAAGACAACGGCGAAAGGTGCAGTCATAGGTTCAGTTCCAGTTCGAGAGCATGCGGCGCCGGCAGACAGCCGGACGCCGGGAAGAAAACTCAGTACTTCAGCAGGGCCGCGCCCCAGGTGAAGCCACCGCCGACGCCTTCCAGCATCACGGTGTCGCCGCGCTGCACGCGGCCGCTGCGTACCGCCACGTCCAGCGCCAGCGGCACGGATGCCGCCGAGGTGTTGCCATGCTCATCGACGGTGACGATGAGCTTGTTCAGGTCCATCTTCAGCTTCTTGGCCGTGCCTTGCATGATGCGGATGTTGGCCTGGTGCGGAATGAGCCAGTCGATGTCGGCATCGGTCAGGCCGGCCTTGTCGAGCACCGAGCGGGCCACCTTCTCCAGCACGCCCACCGCGACCTTGAACACCGCCTGGCCGTCCATCTTCAGCAAGGGACTGCCAAGCACCTGGCCGCCCGAGACCGTGCCGGGCGTGCAGAGGATGTCGACATGGCGGGAATCCGCATGCAACTCGGTCGCCAGGATGCCCGGCTCGCTGCTGGCGCCCAGCACGACCGCGCCGGCACCGTCGCCGAACAGCACGCAGGTGGTGCGGTCCTTGAAGTCGAGGATGCGCGAGAACACTTCCGCACCGACGACCAGCGCCTTGTTGGCCGCGCCGCTGCGGATCATCGAGTCCGCCACGGTCAGCGCGTAGACGAAGCCCGAGCAGACCGCCTGCACGTCGAACGCCGCGCAGCCGTGCACGCCCAGCTTGCGCTGCAGCAGGCAGGCGGTGGACGGGAACACCATGTCCGGCGTGGACGTGGCGACGATGATGAGGTCGATCTCTTCGGCCACCAGCCCGGCGGCTTCAAGGGCTGCCTGCGCGGCCGGAAAGGCTAGGTCGCTGGCCGCCTGGTCAGGTGCCGCGAAGTGGCGCGCGCGGATACCGGTGCGCTCGACCATCCAGTCGTCGGAGGTCTCGATGCCGTCGGCCGCGAGGCGCTCGGCCAGGGCCTGGTTGGTCACGCGCTCGGCCGGCAGGAAGCTGCCGGTGCCGAGGATGCGCGAGTAGCGGGGGGAAGAGCTTGCGGTGGAAATCAAGAAA
>JAIPCJ010000087.1 GCA_021738245.1 Methylotenera sp.
CGGCCGAGCAGGCCATCAAGTCGCAGGTGGCCGTGCTGGCCTGGCTGCCCGAGGCCCGGCCCGAGCAGGTGCGCCGCCTGCAGGTGGCGGCCCTGGGTTCTGACGCACCGGCTTTTCTTGTGCGGCCGGAGCGTTCGGGCGGCCAGTCGTCCGCCGCACCGCTGCGGCTGGTGGTGAAGCCGGGCGAGGGCTGGCAGCTGGCGGTGCACCTGCTCAAGCGCCGCGGCCCGGCGCATGACGGCTGGCTGGCCCTGCCCGCCGTGCCCGGCGCAGTGGAGCCGCTGCTCACCGCCGCCCGGCGCCAGGCGCAGCCGCACCCCGCCTGGCCGGCAACTCTGCCCTCCACGGAGCGCCCCCATGCGCTGGCTCGCCCTGTGCTGCACGCCTGAGGCCCTGGCGGGGGATGTCGACGCCCTGGGCTGGCTGGCGCTGGGTTTCACGCCACGCGTGGCCCGGCTGGAAGAAGGCGTGGTGGCGGAGGTGTCGGCCAGCCTGCGGTTGTTCCGCGGCGCGCGGGCGCTGCGCCTGAAGCTGCAGGCCGGTGCCGAGCAGGCCGGCCTGCCCCTGGGCGCCACCGCCTGGGCCCCCACGGCGCTGGGCGCGCTTGCGCTGGCGCGTTGCCCCGAGGCCTCCCGGCGTGGCAGCTTCGCCGAACGGCTGGACGCCCTGCCCCTGCGCGCCCTCAGCGCCGCCCAGGCCCACCAGGCCATGCTCGCCCGCCTGGGCTGCCAGCAGCTCGGCGAGTTGCGCCGCCTGCCACGCGCCGCGCTGGCCCGGCGCTTTGGCCCGGCCCTGCTGACGGCCCTCGACCAGGCCTATGGCGACGCCCCCGAGGCCCACACCTGGCTGACGCTGCCCGATCGCTTCGAAGCCCGGCTGGAGCTGCCCTGGCGGGTGGAGCACGCCCCGGTGCTGCTGAGCTTCGCCGAGACGCTGCTGCGCCAGCTCTGCGCCTTTCTGGCCGCGCGCCATGCCGGCGTGCGCGCGCTGCGCCTGACCTGGCAGCACGACGCCATGCGCGCCCGCGACGTGGCCAGCAGCGGCGAGCTCACCGTGGCCACGGCCGACACCACGCGCGACCTGCGTCGCCTCACCCGGTTGATGGGCGAGCACCTGGCCCGCACCACGCTGGCCGCACCGGCGGGCGAACTCTCGCTCAGTGCCGAGCAACTGCTGCCGCTGCAGGAGGTCAGCGCCGGCCTGCTGCCCGGCGAGGCCGACGAGCAGGCCCACACCACCACCCACGCGCTGCTGGAGCGCCTGTCGGTGCGCCTCGGTGCGGCCCGCGTGCGCCAGGGCCGGCTGCGCGAAGACCACCGGCTGGACCGCATGCAGGACTGGCAGGCCTGGTCCACCCACACGCCCTCGGCGGCCGCCCCCGTGCGCCCGGCACCCGGCCCGCAGCCGACCTGGCTCATCGAGCCGCCCCTGCCCCTGCGCTGCGATGCCCGCGAGCAGCCCCTGTTCGCCGGGCCGCTCACGCGCGTCAGCGGCCCGCACCGCGTGGAAACCGGCTGGTGGGACGGCCCCGCCGGCCTGCAGACGCGCGACTACTTCGTCTACCGCAGCGCCACGCGCGGGGTGCTGTGGGTCTACCACGAGCGCTTTCCCGACCCGGCCGCGGCTTGGGCGTCGGGTTGGTTTCTGCACGGGGTGTTCGCATGACGGACGCTCAGGCCTATGCCGAACTCCACTGCCTGTCGGCCTTCAGCTTTTTGCGCGGCGCCTCCGAGCCGCAGGAGCTGGTGGAGCGCGCGGTGCAGATGGGCTACACCGCCCTGGCCCTGACCGACGAATGCTCGCTGGCCGGCGTGGTGCGCGCCCACAAGCAGCTGCGCGAGATGCGCGAGGCCGCGGCCGCCGAAGGTGGCGACCCCGTCACGCTCCAGCTGCTCATCGGCAGCGAATTCCTCGTGCGTGACGACGCCGGCACGCCGCGCTTCAAGCTCGTGCTCATCGCGCAGAACCTGAACGGCTACGGCAACCTCAGCCAGTTCATCACCCGGCTGCGCCGCGCCAGCCCCGTCAAGGGCGAGTACACCCTGCAGTGGCGCCAGCTCGCACCGGAGCGGCTGACCGACTGTCTGGCCCTGCTCGTGCTGCCGCGCGAGGCCCCGGACGCCGAGCTGCTGGCCCCGGCGCAATGGGCGCTGCAGCACTTCACCGGCCGCGCCTGGCTGGCGGCGGAGCTGCTGCGCGAAGCCAGCGACGCGCTGTGGCTGCAGCGGCTGCAGGCCCTGTCCGAGGCCACCGCGCTGCCGCTGGTGGCGGCCGGCGACGTGCACTTCCATGTGCGCTCGCGCAAGGCCCTGCAGGACGTGATGACCGCCACGCGTCTGGGCCGCACCGTGGCCGACTGCGGCTTTGACCTGCAGCCCAACGCCGAGCGCCACCTGCGCAGCCGCTACCGTCTGTCGCGCGTGTACCCGCCCGCGCTGATGGCCGAGACCCTGCACGTGGCGGCGCGCTGCCGGTTCAGCCTCGACGAGATCCGCTACTGCTACCCCAGCGAGGTGGTGCCCCCCGGCCTCACGGCCGCGCAGCATCTGCGCCAGCTCACCGAGGCCGGTGCCGCCCGGCGCTGGCCGCAGGGCCTGACGCCGGAGTTGTGCGTGCGCATCGAGCACGAACTGGCCCTCATCCAGGAGCTGGGCTACGAGCACTACTTCCTCACCGTGGCCGATGTCGTCGACTTCGCGCGCAGCCGGCACATCCTCTGCCAGGGCCGTGGCTCGGCGGCCAACAGCGTCGTGTGCTACTGCCTGGGCGTGACCTCGGTGAACCCTGAGGAGAGCACGCTGCTGTTCGAGCGCTTCATCAGCCGCGAGCGCAACGAGCCGCCTGACATCGACGTCGACTTCGAGCACGAGCGCCGCGAGGAGGTCATCCAGCACCTCTACAAAAAATATGGCCGCGACCGCGCAGCGCTCACCGCCGTGGTCATCTGCTACCGGCCCAAGAGCGCCATCCGCGACGTGGGCAAGGCACTCGGCTTCAGCGAGGCGCAGCTGGAGATCATGAGCAACGACCACAGCGGCTGGTCCACCCAGGTGCTGCCCGAGGAGCATCGCGCCGCCCTCCTCGACCAGCTCGGCCTGCCGGCCGACGACCCACGCCTGCTGCAGCTCATCACGCTGGCCCGCCAGCTCAATGGCCTGCCCCGGCACCTGTCGCAGCACGTCGGCGGCTTCGTGCTGACCGAGGGGCCGCTGGAGCGCCTGGTGCCCATCGAGAACGCGACGATGGAAAAGCGCAGCGTCATCGAGTGGGACAAGGACGACATCGACGAGCTCAAGATGATGAAGGTCGACGTGCTGGCCCTGGGCATGCTGAGTGCCATCCGCCGCTGCATCGACCTCGTCAACACCTTGCGCGGCGAGCGCTGGGAGCTGGCCACCATCCCGCGCGAATGCACCCGCACCTACGAC
The DNA here is from genome assembly GCA_021738245.1 of Methylotenera sp. Classification (GTDB taxonomy): domain Bacteria; phylum Pseudomonadota; class Gammaproteobacteria; order Burkholderiales; family Burkholderiaceae_C; genus Pelomonas. The sequence goes on from JAIPCJ010000087.1 coordinate 3,429, forward strand.
ATGATCTGCCGCGCCGACACGGTGGGCGTGTTCCAGATCGAGAGCCGCGCGCAGATGTCCATGCTGCCGCGCCTGAAGCCGCGGTGCTACTACGACCTCGTCATCGAGGTCGCCATCGTGCGGCCCGGCCCCATCGAAGGCGGCATGGTGCACCCCTACCTCAAGAACCGCGCCCTGCCCGAGAACGACGTGCCCTACCCCAGCGAGGACCTCAAGGCCGCGCTGTGGCGCACGCGCGGCGTGCCCATCTTCCAGGAGCAGGTGATGCAGGTGGCCATGATCGCCGCCGGCTTCAGCGCCGGCGAGGCCGACCAACTGCGCCGCGCCATGGCCGCCTGGAAGCGCCCCGGCGTGCTCGAGAAGTACTACGACAAGGTCGTGCAGGGCATGCGCGAGCGCGGCTACACCGACGACTTCGCCGAGAGCATCTTCAAGCAGATCAAGGGCTTCTCCAGCTACGGTTTCCCCGAGAGCCACGCCGCCAGCTTCGCGCTGCTCACCTACATCAGCTGCTGGCTCAAATGCCATGAGCCCGCGGCCTTCCTGTGCGCGCTGCTGAACTCCCAGCCGCTGGGCTTCTACACGCCCAGCCAGCTCGTGCAGGACGCGCGCCGCCACCACATCGAGGTGCGCCCCATCGACGTGAACCACAGCGACCGCGACAGCACGCTGGAGCCGGACATGCTGCCGATCAACGCCCACGGCGAGCGCCCGCAACCGGCGGTGCGCCTGGGCCTGCGCCTGGTCAGCGGCCTGGGCGACGATGCGGCCCTGCGCATCGAACGCTCACGCCACGAGCACGGCCCCTTCGCGCATCCGCAAGACCTGGCCCACCGCGCGCGCCTGACCCAGCAGGACATGCAGCAGCTCGCTGCCGCCGACGCCCTCACCTCCCTGGCCGGCCATCGCCGCCAGCAGGTCTGGCAAGCCTCGGCCCTGCATGCCGTGCCCCAGCTGCTGCAGGGCAGCCTGCTGCCCGAGGACGAACTCGGACTGCCCGCCGCCGCCGAGGGCGAAGAGGTGCTCTGGGACTACGCCGCCACCGGCCTCACGCTGCGCCGCCACCCGCTCGCCCTGCTGCGCCCCCGGCTCGCGAAGCAGGGCCTGCTGTCCGCCCGCCAGCTCGACGCCGTCAAGGCCGGGCGTTACGCCAAGGCCTGCGGCATCGTCACCGGCCGCCAGAAGCCGCAAACCGCCAAGGGCACGCTCTTCGTCACGCTGGAAGACGAGACCGGCAACGTGCAGGTCATCGTCTGGCCCAAGGTCTACGAAGAGCACCGCAGCACCATCCTCGGCGCCCGGCTGCTGGCCGTGGAAGGCCTCTGGCAACGCGGCGACGGCGACGTGCGCCACCTGCTGGCGCGCAGGTTCAAGAACCTCAATCCGCTGCTGGGGCGGCTGCAGACGGAGAGTCGGGATTTCAGGTGAAGGGCCGGCGTGGAATGCCGGATAAATTGGTCAGATCACTGACGTGGCCGATTTCAAGGCCTTTGGCGTGCCGCTGTTGAATCCGTTCAAGACCTGAGTTTCATGAAGACGCCGACTGAGCCAGCACGCGCTCAGTCTTCAACCACCCGGCGCGCCGCCGATCGGGGCGGCGTGGTCAGCGTCAGCCGTTCGCCATCCTTGCCTTCCAGCTCGAACCGCGTTGGCAGCGGCTGCAGCAGACGGGCGCTCGTCGCCTTGTCGAGCACCGCGGCCACGTGATATGACTTGGTGTCCTTCCACAGCTTGCGCTTGTCGTCTTTGCTGAGCTTCTTCATAGGCTCCCCCGGAGGCGAAGAGATGCGGCCAGGGCATAGACCTTCAAGGGGTACACCGGCCTGGAACTGCCCGCGCTAGGGATGGGGGTGCCACGCCCGCGTCAGCCGGCCCAGGGCCTGGGGTTGCACATTGGCGCGGGTGAGATCACCCGCGTAATGCGCCTTCACCCGCGGGTCCATCAGCCGAAACCACAGCGGCGGCACATACGCCACCAGCAGCAGGCCCGCATAGCCGCTGGGCAGCTGCGGCGCCTGCTCGAAGTGCCGCAGCGCCTGGTAGCGCCGCGCGGGGTGGGCGTGGTGGTCGCTGTGGCGCTGCAGGTGGTACAGGAAGAGATTGGACATGCGGTGGTTGCTGTTCCAGGAGTGCTCCGGAGCGCAGCGCTCGTAGCGGCCGTCGGCGCCTTGCCGGCGCAGCAGGCCGTAGTGCTCGATGTAGTTCACCACCTCCAGCAGCTGCGCGCCGTAGGCCGCCTGCACGAGCAGGAAAGGCAGCACGGCCCAGCCGAGCCACGCGACGAGGCCGGCGTAGAGCACCACCGTCATGGCCCAGGCCTGCAGGCATTCATTGCGCCAGTGCCAGGGGCCGTGGCCGCGGCCGGTCAGGCGCTGGCGTTCGAGCTGCCAGGCTGAGCGCAGGCTGCCCAGCACGGTGCGCGGCAGGAAGGCCCAGAAGCTTTCGCCCAGGCGGGCGCTGGCGGGGTCTACCGGCGTGGCGACCCGACGGTGGTGGCCGCGATTGTGCTCGACGAAGAAGTGGCCGTACGCCACCGGTGCGAGCACCACGCGCGACAGCCAGCGCTCCCAGGCCGCATGCTTGTGGCCGAGTTCGTGCGCGGTGTTGATGGCCACGCCGTTGATGCCGCCCACCGTCAGCACGAGGCCCGTCAGGCCCAGCAGCCCCAGCCCGCCGTGCACCGCCAGCCAGGCGCCATGCACCGTGAGCCCGAACTGCAACGGCACGAAGAGCACCAGCACCGCCAGATACCAGCGGTCGGCCTCCAGCGCGGCCACCTGCGACTCGGGCGGGTTGCTGCGGTCCTCACCCAGCAGCCAGTCCAGCAACGGAATGACCGTGTACATGACCACCGGCATGACCCACAGCCAGGCGACGTGCCCGCTGCGGTCGGCATACCAGACGTTCAGCCAGGCCAAGCCTGGAAAGGCGCCTGACAGCAGCCAGGCATAGCGCTTGCTGTCGCGCCAGCGCGTGGGCGAAGGGGTGGCGAGGGCTGCGGGCATGGCGGCATGCTCGGCGGGCGCCGCGCCCAGGTCAAGGCGGGCGACCCGCAGACGAGACGGTGGCCGCTGCATGTCCTTCCAGAAAACTCCAGAAACACAGCCGGTGTAAGTTGCGGCCCTGGCCGGGCGACTCATGCCCATCACTTGCCGAGAGCCCCATGCTGATCAAGACGCCTTTCTCCCACGAGCCCCTGCCCAGCGAGATCACGCCGCAGGGCGTCTACCTGAACCGCCGCACCGCGCTGGCGGGCCTGGGGCTGGCAGCGGCCTCGCCGCTGGCGCTGGCCCAGGGCATCGCCGGCGGCGGCAAGCTGCCCAAGCTGCCGGCCACGCCGTCCACGGTCGCCGGGGCCATCACCAAGGACAAGCCCACGAGCTACGCCGACGCGACGTCCTACAACAACTTCTACGAGTTCGGCACCGACAAGTCCGACCCGGCGGCCTACGCCCACACGCTCAAGACCCGCCCCTGGACGGTCAGCGTCGAGGGCGAGTGCGCCAAGCCGATGCGTTTTGACATCGAGACCCTGCTCAAGCTCAGCGCCATGGAAGAGCGCATCTACCGGCTGCGCTGCGTGGAGGGCTGGAGCATGGTCATCCCGTGGGTGGGCTATTCGCTGGCCGAAGTGATCAAGAAGGTCGAGCCCACATCCAAGGCCAAGTACGTGGAGTTCACGAGCCTGGCCGACAAGTCGCAGATGCCGGGCGTGCGCTCGGGCGTGCTCGACTGGCCTTACGTGGAGGGCCTGCGCATCGACGAAGCCATGCACCCGCTGGCGATGCTGGTGTTCGGCATGTATGGCGAGCTGCTGCCCAACCAGAATGGCGCGCCGCTGCGGCTGGCGCTGCCGTGGAAGTACGGCTTCAAGTCGGCCAAGAGCCTCGTGAAGATCCGCCTGGTCGAGAAGGAGCCGGTGTCGAGCTGGACCAAGGCAGCCCAGCAGGAATACGGCTTCTATTCCAACGTGAACCCCAACGTGCCGCATCCGCGCTGGAGCCAGGCCACCGAACGCCGCATCGGCGAAGACGGCCTGTTCGCCAAGAAGCGGCCCACGCTGATGTTCAACGGCTACGGTGACCAGGTCGGCCAGCTCTACGCCGGCATGGACCTGAAGAAGAACTACTGAGCCGGTGAAGCGGGTCCTGACCTCGGCGCTGCTCAGCCGCGCCGCCAAGCCGCTGCTGTTCCTGTTGTGCCTGGCGCCGCTCGCCTGGCTCGTCTATGCAGCAGTCACCAACCAGCTCGGCGCCAACCCGGCCGAAGCGCTGATCCGCCGCCTGGGCGACTGGACGCTGCGGGGCCTGTGGCTCACGCTCACGATCACGCCCCTGCGCGAGCTCACCGGCCTTGCCGCCCTTGCGCGCTTTCGGCGCATGCTGGGCGTGTTCAGCTTCGTCTACGCCAGCCTGCACCTGCTGGCCTATGGCTGGCTCGACATGGGGCTGGAGATGGCCGACATCGCGCAGGACATCGCCAAGCGGCCCTTCATCCTGATGGGCTTCACCGCCTGGCTGCTGATGCTGCCGCTGGCCACCACGAGCTTCAACCGGGCCATCAAGGCGCTGGGCGCGAAGCGCTGGCAGCTGCTGCACAAGGCGGTCTACGCCGTCTCCGTCATCGCGCTGATGCACTTCATATGGATGCGCGCCGGCAAGCACAACTTCGCCGAGCCGGCCGTCTATGGCCTGATCCTTGCCGCGCTGCTGGGGTGGCGGGTCTGGAAACGGCTGGGCACGAAACGGGCCTGAGGCGCCGAGCAAGCTCAATCCCCACCCCGGTTCTCGAGTTGCTGACCGAGCCGTCGACCGCACATCTATCAATCCTCTCGACACGCTTGCAGTGAGCTTCGTTCCCCCTGGAGCGAATTCCGTCTCAAAGCGCGTCTAGCTCGACAGGTTTGCCCTAGCCTCGTGCCGACCGCCGGCAACAGGTCTTTTCGCAATTCGACTGGAAAACAGGGTTAAAACAGTTACGCAGATCGCAGCCGAGGCCGCGCACAACGGCATGCATAGCGATCATCCTCAGTGGCCCTGACAATTAATTTGAGCGCTCAACGAAAACTGTCATGAGCAGTTGACGCCGGTTGCCGGGGAGCGTTTTCCTGGCGGGTACCTGTCCGACCCTTAGCTTCGCGCGGGACGTAAAACGTAACAAATAAGCTTGCAGCCAAAGAAAATTGGACAATCCAAACCATTATGAAGATCTTAATATCTGCATGCTTGATTTTTAATGCGTCCACCGCATATGCACAGAGCGGCGAACCACTTGCGTCGGTCTACGATTCCCGAGAGCCAGCACCACCTCCTGAAAGTCACTCAGCCTCGCTAAATCGTCGCCTTGGATTATCCGAAAAATTCCACCAATGCATTAAAAATGCGGGGGTCACGATAACGAAAGAATGGGCATGCCTTGATAGTGAGCGAATAAAACAAAGAACTAGGCTCGAGAAAGCCCATGATTCGTTAATGAGTTTGTTGACAAAGCGAAAACAGGAGGCACTTGCGTCAGCGCACAAGCGGTGGCTTCAAGACGTTCCCGATCAGTGCGCCATAATATCAGGGCTATTAAGCACAGAAGACAAGAAGAATAGAATTCTAAATTGCGTCGTTTACGAATATGCAAAGCGCTCGTTGGATTATGAAGGCTACCTTCAATTCAAGGACTCGGTCACCCTATGGGGCGAGGAGTAATCATTTGCCTTTGTTCGCTTACTGAGCTATTGCCAAACGCGGCGCTACCAGACGCAACGCCTCGCCCTTCGGCAGCACGCTGGCAAGCCTGAGCAGGACCCACCCTCGCCTGGGATAATCCGCGGCTTTGCCCCGGCCGCCCCATGCCCACCCCTCTTTCCCTTGACGTAGCCATCCTCGGCGGCGGCCCCGCCGGCTGCAGCGCGGCCTCCTGGCTCGGTCAGCTCGGCCTCACGGCCCTGCTGGTGGAGCGTGAAGCCCAGCTCTGCGCCTCGCTCGCAGCGCTGGACTTTCCGCAGGACTGGGTACTGGGCGAGCCTGCCACCCGCCTGTGCGACCTGGCGGCCGAGTACGCAGCGCAGGCACGCGCCACGCCGGGCCTGGCCCTGCGGCTCGGCGCGCAGGTCGAGTCGGCCCGGCACACGGCCGACGGCTGGGCGCTGCAGCTCGCGGGCGGCGAGCGGGTGCAGGCGCGCGCCCTGCTGATCGCCACGGGCCTGCGCCTGCTGCGGCCGGCGCGCTACTTCGCATCGCCCCACGCCCGCGTGCTCGACGCCTCCAGCCTCACCGCGCAGCGCGACAGCTTGGCGCCCGGCCGTGCGCTGCTGCTGGGGGCCGGCGACAACGCCGCCGAGAACGCGCTGCATCTGGCCGAACGCGGCTTCGAGGTCACGGTGTGGACGCGCAGCGGCTGGCGTGCGCAGACCCACCTCATCGAACGCATCGAGCGCCATCCACGCATCAGCGTGCGCCTGTCCACACCATTGCCGGAGGCGCTGCTGCCCGACGCCAACGGCGTGAGCGTGGGCGCGGAGCGCTTCGACATCGCCGCCGTGCTGCTGGGCTTCGAGCCCGAGCCCTCGGCCTTCGCGCTGCTGGACGAGCACGCCCGCCAGCGGGTGTTCGTCGCGGGCGACGCCAGCGGCCGCTGGCACCCCTGCGTGCAGACCGCGCTCGCCGACGGCGTGCAGGCGGCCAAGCAGATCGAGCAGGCGCTGCGGCCACAGGCCATGGCCGCCCCGCTGCGGCACAACAACCGCCAGGTCATCCACCTGCAGGGGCTGCGCTTTCGCGCCAACCTCGGCGTGCTGGACTTCGAGCGCACCGGCCCGCAGCCCATCCAGGTGGATGCCGAGGTCAACCTGGGCTCGCTGCCCGTGGTGGCGCGGGATGCCGACATCGGCCATGTGCTCGACTACCGCCGGGTGCGCACCGCCATCATCGATGAATGCACCGCCGAGCACACCGACCTCGTCGAGGCGCTGCTGGGCAAGCTGTGCAACCGGCTGATGAGCCTGCCCGGCGTCGTGGGCGTGCGGCTCAAGCTGACCAAGCTCGAAATCTTCCCTGACTGCGAGGTCGCCATCAGCACCGAGGTGGGCGCCTGGTAACGCCGCCGCGGGCCGGCGAGGCCTGCAACACCTTTGACCTGCGGCAAGCCGCCAACGCGAGGTCTTGACGCACATTAAGGACGCCAGCGCGCCATGCGCCGAGCATTGGGGCGTCCATGTTGCACACCTCGCACATCAGTTGCTGCGCCAGCCTCCGGCAGACCCTGCTCCAGGGCTGGCAGCAGTCCTTCCCGCTGCATTCATCGCCGTTCCGGCAGATGGCGGCCAGCAGCGGCGCCACCCCGCGCGAGCTGCTCGCGCTGTGCCAGGACCTGCACCGCCGCGGCGCGCTGCTGCCAGTGCTGCCCACCTGGGGCGAGGGCCTGCCGCGCGAACGCTGGCGGCTGGCCTTCGGCCCCGGGCGGGACGACGCCGCGCTGGCATCGGCCGTGGCGGCGTTGCCCGGCTGCTTCCACCTCGAACGTGCGACGGTACCGCAGCCCGGTCTGCCGGCCCTGTGGGCCGAGGTGGAGGTGCTCGACGCCGCCGCCCTCGCGGCCCAGCTCGCGCGCCTGCCCGAGCCACCTTGCGCAAGCCTGCGGCTGCACGGCGCCGCGCCGGGTGCAGCGGCTTGCGATGACCTCGACACCGCCCTCGCGCTGGAGCAGGGCCTGACGCTGTGCTCCCGCCCCTATGCCGAGTGCGCCCGGCGTCTGGGCTGCAGCGAGTCACGGCTGCTCGCGCGGCTGCTGACCTGGCGCCGCAGCGGACTGCTGGCCGGCCTGTCGCTCAAGCCTCCGCCGTCGCGCGTGCCGCAGCCCGGCCTGCTGGCGCTCTGGCATGACGCCGCCCCGTCGCAGAGCCTGCAGCGCCTGCAGGACCATCCGGGCGTGGCACGCATCCACGCCACCCACGGCACGCCGAGCTGGCCGTGGCGCCTGAGCCTGGTGCTGCACGCCGCGCCGCAACTGGCCTTCGCCCAGCTGCGCGAGACCACCGCCCACGCCGGCTTGCGTGCGCCGGACGCCAGCCTGCGGCTGCAGATCGAGCAGCCGCGCGACCAGGCGCTGCTGTTCCTCACCCGGACCGGCAATGCCTGAGCGGCGTTGACGCCGTTGCGCGGCGAGCCGGCCCACGGAGAAAGCTGCTCACTTGCCGGCCGTGCACCCGAGCCGCTTGCATTCACCGGATGCGGCCACAGAGACACAGCGTCACAGAGAGTCCCGGACGCGGGCCCCGCCCGAGCGCCTCTGTGTCTCTGTGTCTCTGTGTCTCTGTGGCTGTGTTCTCAGCGATCTCGCCCCATGACGCCCCGCCCCATTCAAGCCGGCGTGCCGACCGGCACACCCGGCGTCAGCAGCCGCTCCAGCAACTGGCGCACGCTGGTGATCTGGCTGCCGAAGGGCAGCGCCCCGCGACCGCGGAAGAACAGGCCCTTGGCCATGTCGCCGCGCAGGGCCGCGGCCAGGCGTTGGTCGATGCAGAACTGGCCCCAGCCCTTGAGGCCGTCGCGCAGCCCGCACTGGCTCAGGCAGTCGAAGGCCATGGTGCAACGCTGCTTGAGCTGCACCACCGCCTGCAGGCGCTCTTCGGCCTTGAGGTATTTGCGCAGCCAGGGTGTCATCACCGCACGCGCGGGCAGGCCAGCCACGCTGGTGAACTCCACCAGGTCCTCATCCCGCGCCTCGGCCAGCACCTGCTTGAAGTGCGGGTGGGCATCGCATTCCTCGGTCACGACGAAGGCCGTGCCCAGCTGCACGGCATCGGCCCCCAGGGCTTGCAGGCGGCAGATGTCCTCGCAGGTGCGCACACCGCCGGCGGCGATCAGCGGTACGCGCCCTTCCACGCCCGCGTCGCGCAGATGCTGGCGCACTGCCGGCAGCACGGTCTCGAACTCGAAGCGGGCATCGCCCAGGTCGGCCACCTTGGCCGCACCGAGGTGGCCCGCGGCATGGGCCGGGTGTTCGATGACGATGGCGCTGGGCAGGCGCTGGCGGCGCTCCCACTTCTTCCAGAGCAGGGCCACGCCGCGCGCATCGCTCAGGATGGGCACGAGGGCGGTGTCGGGGTGATCCTGGGCGAGTTCAGGGAGGTCCAGCGGCAGGCCGGCGCCCACCACCAGCGCATCGATGCCCTCCTGCAACGAGGTGCGCACGCTGGCCGCGTAGTCGCTGACCGCACGCATCACGTTCACCGCCAACAGCCCGCGGCCGCCGGCCAGCGCGCGTGCCTGGCGGATCTCGCGCACCAGGGCCTCCTGGTTGGCCTGCTGGATGACCTCCTTCTTGCGCTCGTCGGCGTCGCTCAGGCCCTCGCTGCGGGCCATCAGGTCGGGGTGATGGCGGCGCAGGTCCACCGAGGCGATCGTGCCCCAGGCGCCCTGTGCGGCCACGCTGCCCGCCAGCCGGTGGGCCGAGATGCCCACCCCCATGCCACCCTGCACGATGGGCAGCAGCTCACGGTCACCCAAGCGCATGGGCTTGAGTCCGGCAGCGTGGACGCGGTCCAGGAGCGGGGTGGGAGTCATGGCGCAACTCGTCGGCAGTGGTGGGAGCCGCCGATGCTGGCGGCTCCGGCATCACGGCGCCTTGACGTGGGGCAAGGTCAGCTCGATTGGCGGCCGCCTCAGCCCGGCCGGCCATCCACGCGCGGGCGCGACAGCACCGGCCAGTAGCGCACCGCATAGACCGCGAAGCCGGTCGACCACAGCAGCGCAGAGCCCAGCGCCGCCGGCACGGTCAGCGCGGGTGCCAGCATCGGCAGACCCACCCGCAAAGCGGCCGCCGCGGCGATGAGCGCATAGCTGGCCACCTCCCAGCCATCGGCCGCCAGCGGCCGGCCGGTGTGGCCGCGGGCGGTACGGGTCATCATGCCGATGACGAGACCGCCGAGGGCGCCCACCGTCAGCGCATGGGTGGCCACCGAGGGCTGCACGCAGCCCGGCACCGCCGCAGCGCGCAGCAGCAGATGCGCCGGCACCCAGGCATAGGCCAGGTGAAGCACCCACACCAGCGGCACTCGCCGTGTGCGCCAGGGCTGCCACAGCCACCAGCGCACCCCATGCGCCGCGGCGGCCACCAGCGCCAGCAAGGCCAGCGGCAAGCCGCCCACGCCGAGGGCGTCACAGCCCAGCAGGGCCAGCACGCTGCCCAACGCGGCCTGCTCGACGCGGGCCTGACGCGTCGCGGCCGCGCCCGGCACACCGTTGTTGGTGAACATCGGCACGACCCGCCCGGCCATCACCGCGAGGATGAAAAGCACGACATCGAGCGCCAGCGGCAGGCCCAGCGCTGCCGGCCAGCTCGCGTGGCCGAGTTGCACCGCATGCACGCCTGCGGCCGCCACGGCCATCATCAGCAGCAGGCCGATGAAGAAGTCATTGCGCCGATTGCCCGACCGCAGGAACGGCCGGGCCAGGGCCGCCGCAGCCGCCAGCGGGAACGCCACATTGACCAGGGCCGCGGCCAGCGCGAAGGGGGTCAGCACCAGCACGCGCGCGAGCAGCCACAGGGCCGCCAGCGCCGCCAGAGGCCAACCGGTGGGCGTGGGCTGGTTCGTCCAGTTGCGGCCGGCCGTGAACAAGAAGCCCACGATGACAGCCAGCGCGAAGCCGAACAGCATCTCGTGCGCATGCCACACCGGGCCAGCGAGGTAGGCATGCCCGAGCAAACCGCTGAACTGCAAGGCCCACAGCGGCACCGACAGCGCCGCGAACACTGCCGCCAGCAGGTAAAACGGCCGAAAGCCCAGCGCGAAGAGCGCAAAACCCGCGGGCGCCTTCCGGGGCGGCTCCTCCAGGCGCAACAGCGGCGTCATGCAGCAACTCCCGAGGCCCGGGGCAGGTGCAGCAGTTGCGCCAGCCCCTGGCGGTTGGCCGTGATGTCGGCCAGGGTGTAGCCGTCCAGCACCGCGTAGAAGGCCTCCACGGCCTGCGCCAGCACGCCCTTGAGACGGCACTGGCCCTCGATGGCACAGGAGCGCCCCCTGGACGTGAAGCATTCGGCCGGCTGATCCGGCGCCTCGGTTTCGCGCACCACGTCGCCGAGCCGGATGGCCTCGGGCAGTCGCGCCAGCGTCAGGCCGCCGCCCTTGCCCCGCACGGTGCTCACCCAGCCGTGCCGAGCCAGGTGGTGGACCACCTTGGTGAGGTGGTTGGCTTTCACATCGAAGGCCGCGCAGATCTCGGCCACGGTGGCGCGGCGATCCGGGTCGGTAGCCAGATACATCAGCACGCGCAGGCTGTAGTCAGTGAAGGTGGTGAGCTTCATGCGGGGTCAGGTCCGGTTGGCGCCCACGGGCCCGTGAGGGCGCTGCGGGCAGTCGTTCAGTCGCCGGATGAGGCGACGGCAGCTTCGCAACGGCCGCCGGTTGAATATGCATTTACGATGCATCAATCATAAAGGCGCCGACTTCCGGCCGTTTGACGCCAGTCAAACCCCAGCCACCGCGCGCAGATCGGCCGGGTTTGGGACAATGCGCCGGTTTCGCCTCGACGGCACCCGTCGCCACCCTTCAGCGCGCCCACCGGGCGCCCTGCTCCGCTCATGTCCGAAGTTCTCGACCCCCAAGCCCCCGCCACGCCCAGCGCTGAAGACCTCGCGGCCAAAAAGCACGCCCACGAGATCAACAAGCTCTCCAAGCGCCTGCACCGCCAGGTGGGCCAGGCCATCACCGACTTCAACATGATTGAAGACGGCGACAAGGTCATGGTGTGCCTCTCGGGCGGCAAAGACAGCTACTCGATGCTGGACATCCTGATGAACCTGCAGCAGCGGGCGCCCGTCAAGTTCGAGCTGGTCGCGGTCAACCTCGACCAGAAGCAGCCCGGCTTCCCCGAAGACGTGCTGCCCAACTACCTCAAGGCCCGCGGCGTGCCCTTCCACATCGAGGAGCAGGACACCTATTCCGTCGTCAAGCGCGTGGTGCCCGAAGGCAAGACCACCTGTGGCCTGTGCTCCCGGCTGCGCCGAGGCATCCTGTACCGGGTGGCGGGCGAGTTGGGCTGCACCAAGATTGCGCTCGGCCACCATCGCGACGACATCGTCACGACGCTGTTCCTGAACATGTTCTTCGGCAGCCGCATGAAGGGCATGCCACCCAAGCTGGTCAGCGACGACGGTAAGAACGTGGTCATCCGCCCGCTGGCCTACGTGAAGGAGCCCGACCTGGTGCGCTGGGCCGAGCATCGCGAGTTCCCGATCATCCCGTGCAACCTGTGCGGCAGCCAGGAGAACCTGCAGCGCGTGCAGGTCAAGGCCATGATCAACGAGTGGGAGAAGCGCTACCCCGGCCGCATCGACAACATCTTCACGGCCATGACCAACATCGTGCCCTCGCACATGATGGACAAGAAGCTCTTCCCCTTCGAGACCATCAAGGCCACCGGCCAGGCCACGGCCGATGGCGACATCGCCTTCGACGATGACGAGTCTTGCGCCACGCCGTCTGCCGGCGCTTCGGTGATCACGCTGCAAAGGTGATTTACACGGGGGAAATCTGCAGGGGTCAGAATCGCTCCATCACTTGATGGAGGTGTTCATGAACCGCCGCCTGATCCTCACTGCCCTGGCCGCCGCCTCGGTGGCCGCTGTCACCGGCTGTGCCGGCCCCTACACCGTCTCCGCCGACGTGTCGAGTTATGGGGCCTGGCCTGCCGACCGCAAGCCCGGCACCTATGCCTTCGACCGGCTGCCGTCGCAACAGCAAAGCGAAGAGGCCGTGAAGCGCCAGACCACGCTCGAGGACGCCGCCCGCGGCGCGCTGGAGCGTGCCGGCTTCAAGCCCGCCGCCGACGCCAAGTCGGCCGATGTGCTCGTGACGCTCGGCGCCCGCGTCACCGCCTACGACCCCGTGCCCTGGGACGACCCGCTGTGGTGGCGCTGGCGCGGCCGCCTGTTCTCGCCGCGCTACGGCTATGCCGCCGGCTGGGGCGGCTGGGGCTGGCGCCAGGACCCCTTCTTCGACCGCCGCTACGACCGTGCCGTGGCCGTGCTGGTGCGTGACCGCGCCACCGGCGAAGCGCTGTTCGAGACGCATGCGAGCAACGAGGGCATGACCATGGGCAGCGAGGCCGTCATCACCAGCCTGTTCGACGCGGCCCTGGCCGAGTTCCCCAAGGTCGAGCCCAAGTCCCATCGCGTCTCGGTGCAGGCAACACGCTGAGCACCCGGCCAGCCTGCCCATAATCGCGGCTTCGTCAAAACGTAGTCGCAAGGCAGGCATGGCGCTGAACATCGTGATCATGGCGGCGGGCAAAGGCACCCGCATGAAGTCCGCCACCCCCAAGGTGCTGCACAAGCTGGCAGGCCGCTCGCTGCTGGCGCATGTGCTCAAGCGCTGCGAGCCGCTCAGCGCCGATGCGCGCATCGTCATCACCGGCCATGGCGCCGAGCAGGTGGAGACGGCTGTGCAGGCCGAGGGCCTGCGCTTCGTGCGCCAGATGCCGCAGCTCGGCACCGGCCATGCCATCCAGCAGGTCGTGCCCGCGCTGGTCGGCGACGGCACCACGCTCATCCTCAACGGCGACGTGCCCCTCATCGAGACCAGCACGGCCAAGGCCTTGATCGACGCCTGCGCCGGCCACGCCCTCGTGCTGCTGACCGTCGACCTGGCCGACCCCACCGGCTACGGCCGCATCATCCGCAACGCCGACGACGGCGGCGTGCTGGCCATCGTGGAGCACAAGGACGCGACGCCCGAGCAGCGCCTTATCCACGAGGGCTACAGCGGCATGATGGCGGCACCCACCGGGGCGCTGAAGCGCTGGGTGAGCCAGCTCAGCAACAACAACGCCCAGGGCGAGTACTACCTCACCGACATTGTCGCGATGGCCGTGGCCGAGGGCCTGCCCGTGCTCGGCATCAAGGCCCACAACGAAACCGAGGTGCTGGGCGTCAACGACCCGGTGCAACTGGCGCAGCTGGAGCGTGCCTTCCAGGCCCAGCAGGCCCAAGGCCTGATGCGTGCCGGCGTGCGGCTGGCCGACCCTGCCCGCTTCGACCTGCGCGGCACGCTGACGCATGGGCAGGATGTCGAGATCGACGTCAACTGCGTGTTCGAAGGCGAGGTCACGCTTGGCGACGGCGTGCGCATCGGCGCGAACTGCGTGATCCGCAACGCGACCATTGCCGCCGGTGCGCGCATCCATGAGTTCACCCACATCGACGGCGAGGCCGCGGGTGCCAGCGTCGGTGAAGGCGCGCTGATCGGGCCGTTCGCCCGGCTGCGCCCGGGCGCCCAGCTGGGCGCTGAGGTGCACATCGGCAACTTCGTGGAGGTGAAGAACTCCACGCTGGCCAAGGGCGCCAAGGCCAACCACCTCGCCTACCTGGGCGACGCCACCGTGGGCGAGCGCGTCAACTACGGCGCCGGCTCCATCACGGCCAACTACGACGGCGCCAACAAGCACCGCACCACCATCGGCGACGACGTGCATGTGGGCTCCAACTGCGTGCTGGTGGCCCCGGTGACGCTGGGCAAGGGCGCCACCATCGGTGGCGGCTCCACCATCACCAAGGATGTCAACCCGGGCGATCTCGCCGTGGCGCGCGGCAAACAGGTGGCCCTGACCGGCTGGACCCGGCCGACCAAGAAGCGTTGAATCGAACCCTCGAACAGGGCGGTCATCGTGACTTAGTTCCGGCGATCGCCCGGTGACCGTTGGAACCAGGGGTCACGCACCCCGCCCGGCCGCCGTTACGATGGCCTCGACTCACCCAGCCGCTGTACCCATGGCCCACGAACTCGACTTTGCCGCGCTCTCGCTCGACGACGCCATCCCGGCGGACCTGGGCGCCTACGAGATCGCCCAGACCCGGCTTGAACAGTCCGAGGCCGAGGCCCGCAACCGTGCGCTCGAACTCAAGGCCCAGGCCTGCGACAACGCGGCTGACGCCTGCTGGTACCTCGCCCGCAGCCTGGGTGCCGCCCGCGATCTGCCGCAGAACGGCGAAGCCAGCCTGGAGCTGCTGTTCCAGCTCATCGGCGCGCTGGCCGACCTGCCCACCGACATCGCGACCGCCCCGCTGCCCGACGTGGTGGGCGGCCGGGACGACGGCATCACCGAACTCTGCCTGCAGCTCGAAGCGGCCCGCGAGGTCACGCAAGAGGCCTTGATCGACGCTGAACTCGCACCGGCCCGCACCCAGCACTGCCACTGACGCCGGGCTGAACCCACGCAAAAAAGGCGCCTCGTGAGGCGCCTTTGCTTTGGGCTGAGCCCTCAGCCGCCGCTGGCGGGCAGACGGTCCGCCGAGGCCACCGGGGGCAGCGTGAGACGGTTGTCCACCGCCTTCACGCCCACCGTGTTGGCCGCCACGACCGTGGCACGCTCGCGGGCCTGCACATCAGGCGCCTGGCCTTCGAGCTTGACCACGCCATGGTCCGTGCTCACCGCGATGGGCACCGCCGACAGGGCCGCATCAGCCGCCAGCGCCTGGCGCACCTGCACCGTGATCTGCGTGTCGGCCGGGTCGGGCGTGGCCGGGGGCGTCGCCGGAGCGGGGGCCGGGGCCGGCGCGGCCTGGGCGACCACCGGCGGCGTCAGCGGCGCCGTGCCCACCGGCGGGACGGCCGGCGAAGCGGCCGAGGCGGCAGCAGCGGCAGAAACGCCAGAGGCCGAGGCAGAGGCCGCATCAGCCGGCGTGGCTTGCGCCACCTGCGGCGCTGGCAGCGCC
>JAIPCJ010000088.1 GCA_021738245.1 Methylotenera sp.
GGTTGCCGCGCGGCCAGCCGCCGCCGCCGACTGGCCCGCACCGCTGCCAGCCAGCCGGCCCGCCTGGCCAGCGCTGCCGCCGCAGGCCCGCGCCGCCTGGGGTGACGGGCCGCCGACGGCCCCCACCCGTGTCAGCGCCTTGGTTGCGGCCGGCACAGGCGCCGAGCTGGACGCACCAGAGTCGGCACCGCCCTTCCCCTATCAACTGGTCGGTCGCATGACCGACACCCGCCCGCGCGTGGTGCTCAACGGGCCGCAGCGCAGCCTGCTGCTCGGGGTCGGCGACGTGGTCGACGGCCAGTGGCGCATCGAGGCCATCGACCCGGGCGGGGTGCGCGTGCAGCCCCTGCCTGACGGCCCTTCGCAGTTCATCGCTTTCTCGCCCTCATGAAACTCGCCCTTCCGCTGATCTGCACCATGCTGCTGGCCGGCTGCGCCCATCCCGCCCTGCGCGATGCCGATGCACTGGCCCGACGCGGCGACCACGAGGCAGCGCTGCGCCTGCTCGACGAGGCCACGCGCAGCGCCCCGGGTGACCTGGCTCTGCGCAGCGAGCTGGCCCGGCAACGCGAACGCACACTGCTGACACTGGCCGGCCAGGCGGAGACCGCGCGCGCGCTGGGCCAGATCGATGCACTGACCTTGCTGCTGCAGCGCATGCAGGCTGTGGATGCCGACGCGCCCCGCACCCGCGGGCTTGCGCTGGCCCTGAGCCGCGCGCGGGCGCACGAGAGCAAGCTGCGCGAGGCGCAGGCACAGCTCCAGGCCGGCCAGTTCGACGCCGCCCGTGCCGGTGTGCAACAGGTGCTGGCGGAGGACCCCGGCCAGCCGCAGGCCCTGGCGTTGCAGCAGCAGCTGCGCCAGCGCTACAGCCCACCACCGGTGCCTTCGGCGCTGGCGGTGGCTTACCAGAAGCCCGTGAGCCTGGAGTTCCGGGATGCGCCACTGCGCACCGTCTTCGAAGCCATGGGCCGCGGCGCGGGCGTGAACTTCGTCTTCGACAAGGAGGTGCGCGGCGACGCCAAGGTGACCCTCTACCTGAAGGACGTGACCCTCGATGAGGCGATGCGGGTCATCCTGGCGACGCAGCAACTGGAGCGCAAGCTGCTGAACGACCGCTCCGTGCTGATCTACCCCGCCACGCCTGCCAAGCAGCGCGAGCACCAGGAGCTGGTCACGCGCAGCTTCTACCTCAACAACGCCGATGTGAAACAGGCCCAGGCCCTGGTGCGCATGATGGCCAAGACCCGCGACGTGTTCATCGACGAACGCCTCAACCTGCTGGTGGCACGCGACACACCGGAAGTGATCGCGATGGTGGAGCAGTTGATCGCCGGCCTGGACCTGCCCGAGCCCGAGGTGATGCTGGATGTGGAGGTCCTGGAGGTCAGCACGGACCGCACCGCCGAACTCGGCCTGCAGCCGGCCAGCGATGCGCAGTACGCCCAGCCCGGCGCACCCGCTCTGGTGCCGTGGAGCAGCCGCGGCAGCTTCACCACGCTGGTCACCAACCCGCTCGTCACGGCCCGTCTCAAGGGCAGCGCCGGCGCCTCCAACACGCTGGCCAGCCCCAAGCTGCGGGCACGCAATCGTGAGAAGGCCCGCGTGCAGATCGGGGACAAGGTGCCGGTCTTCACCAGCACCTCCACCGCCAACGTGGGCGTGTCCACCGCCGTGACCTACCTGGACGTGGGCATCAAGCTGGAGGTCGAACCCACCGTGCAGTTGGACAACGAGGTGGTCATGAAGGTCAACCTCGAGGTCTCGACCCTGGGCACCAAGGAAAGCTCGGGCGGCCCGCAGCCGGCCACGGCGTACCGCATCGGATCGCGCAACGCCAGCACCTCCCTGCGCCTGCGCGATGGCGAGACGCAGGTGCTGGCCGGCCTCATCAAGGCGGAGGACGGCAAAGGCATCAGCGGCGTGCCCTATCTGTCCGAGGCGCCCCTGCTCGGCCGCCTGTTCGGCGTCCACACCGACAACCGCAGCAAGACCGAGATCGTGCTGCTGATCACACCGCATGTGCTTCGCAATCTGAGCCTGCCGGACGCCAGCCGCAGCATCCTCGCCTCGGGCGTGGACGCCAACCCCGGCGCGGAAGGTGCCCGGCTGCGGCCCTCGGCGCAGGTGGGTGTGCCGATGGCGGGGGGCGGCCTGCCGACGTCCGGCAGCTCGGTGAACCGACCGGCGGCGGCATCCAACGACGCGCTGCGGCTGTCGGCCACCGGCGAGGTCGTCGTGGGCGACATCGTGTCGGTCACGGTCATCAACCCGACGCCCTATGCCGCCGAGGGCGAACTGAACTACGACCCGTCACTCTTCACACCGGCCCAGGCTGGCACGGGCAGCCCCGGCCGGCTGAGCTTCAAGCTGGGCCCGCGGGGCGGGCAGCAGGTGTTCGCGCTGCGGGCCCTGCCGGCGGCCGGCGGACAGACGGCAGAGATCAGCCTCGCCAGTGCGGCAGGGCGCGACGAACAGGGCAGCAGCATCCCGCTGCGCATCGAGGGCCAGGCCCGTGTGCTCATCGAGAAATAGCCGCCTGCGCGGCTTCACCCTGGTGGAGATGCTGACGGTGGTGGTGATCGTCGGCGTGCTGGCCTCCGCGGCACAACCGCTGCTGCTGTGGACGCACAAGCGCGAGAAGGAGCTTGAATTGCGCCAGGCCCTGCGCACCCTGCGGACCGCCCTGGACGCTTACCACCAGGCGGTTCAAAAAGGCCGCATTGCGGTGCCGGCGGGAGACAACGGCTACCCCCACGAGCTGCGGCAGCTGGTGGACGGCGTGCCCCTGGCGGGCCAGCCCGACACCGGCAAGCGGGTGTACCTCCTGCGCCGCATCCCGCGTGATCCGATGGCCGACCCGCGGCTGCCGCCCGAGCTCACCTGGGGCCTGCGCAGCTACGACAGCCCGCCGCAGGACCCTCGCCCCGGCAAGGACGTCTTCGATGTCTATTCGCGCTCGGAAGCCCGCGCCATCGATGGCTCGCGCTACCGCGACTGGTGACGCCATGAGGTCTGGCCGCGGCTTCACGCTGATCGAGCTCATCGTGGTCATGGCCATCGTGGCGCTGCTGGCCGGCATCGCGGCGCCCCGCTACTTCCACAGCCTGGAGCGTGCCCGCGAGAACAGCCTGCGCAGCTCGTTGAGGGTGATGCGCGACGCCATCGACCATTTCGCCGCAGATCGGGGGCGCTATCCCGACAGCCTCGACGAACTGGTCAGGACCCGCTACCTGCGAACGCTGCCGGAGGACCCGCTGACCGGCGAGCGTGGCAGCTGGGTGGTGCTGACCCCGCCCGCCGATGCCGATATCGGCGGCCAGGTCTTCGATGTGCGCAGCGGCAGCGCCGAACGTGCGCCGGACGGCAGCCTGTATGCCGATTGGTGACGCGCAGGCGCGCCAGCCGTTCAGGTCGCGCCGGCCAGGCCGCGGATGGCGGCACCGCGGCTTCACCTACCTGCTGCTGCTGTTCGCCATGGCGATGGGCGGCGTTGGCCTGGCGGCGCTGGGGGAGCAGGCCCGCCATCGCGCCCTTCGCGAGCAGGAGGACGAACTGGCCTTCCGCGGCACGGAGATCGCCCGCGCGATAGCGAGCTACGTCGCGGCGGGTCCCGTTGGCAGCCGAACCTTGCCGCGAACGGTCGACGACCTGCTGGAGGACCGGCGATCCGGCCGTGTGGTGCGGCATCTGCGGCAGCTGCGCGACGACCCGTTGGGCGCTGGCTGGGTCTGGCTGGCCCCGAACGAGGGCGGCTGCGCCCGCCCGCGCCCCCCGGGCGTTCGCGGGCTGGGGCTGGCCGGTGTGCGCAGCGCCAGCCAACGTCCGCTGATCAAGCGTCAGGGCGACGAGCCCCTGGCAGCGTGTGACCTCGTCTTCCGCCACGAGGCGTTCATGCCACCACCGGGCCAGAGCCTGGGCGCGCCCCCGGTTTTGCCCTAGTCCGAACGGCATATGCCGTTGCGGAACCTTCAACGCAGGGTCACGGGGGCAGCCTAGCCTCGCGGGCTTCGCATACACGCTATCGCACAAAAACGCCAAGTGCTCCCTTCCAGGACGTAAAGCTTTGTCTCCCTTCATGACTCGACTCCCTTCCGATCCGGCACAGACGACGCTCGTGTTGAGTGACAGCCAGGTCGAAGCCATCGTCAGCTCGGCGGAGGCAGGGCTGGACGTGCGGCGGCGCTACCAGTTCTTCGTCTGGATCCAGGGCAGCCTGCAGGTGCTGCTGCCCCACCAGCTGACGGTTTGCGGCGCGTATGCGCGCACCCGGCACGAACTGCAGTTCGAGACCTTCAACTCCGTACCGGTGGACGCCGAGGTGCTGACCGGTTTCACGGACAGCCGCAGCCCGCTGCTGACGCAACTCCAGGAGATGTGGCTGCGTGCGCGCTGCAAGCCGGTGACGCTGAACCTCGAGAACCCGCCGCAGGGCATCGAGACAGCGCTGCAGGAGCTGCTGCGCACGGCCGGCTTCAAGGAGCTGCTGGGGCACGGCGTGTCTCGACCGCAGCGCCCCAACGAGATCGAGACCTTCTTCGTGCTGGGCAGCCAGACGGCGCCCTTCACGCCCCGGCAGCGCCTGTGCCTGGAACTGCTGCTGCCGCATATGCACAGCACCTGGCAGCGCGTGCAGGTGGTCGAGCGTGAATTGCGCGAGCTGCCGCCGCCCCAGATGGCCCGTCCTGCCTCGGCCTCGCAGATCACCGAGCGCGAGCGCCAGATCCTCAGCTGGCTGCGCGAGGGGTGCAGCAATCCACAGATCGGCGAGACCCTGGGCATCAGCGCGCTGACCGTGAAGAACCACGTGCAGAAGATCCTGCGCAAGCTCGGCGCGGCCAACCGCGCCCAGGCGGTGGCGATCGCGATCAGCCTGAACCTGCTGAGCAGCTCGGCCCGCCCGGGCGAACTCACGCCCACACGGCGCTGACCATCCCACGGTTGAAGTGCCGCGGCGACCGGGATTCACGACCCCAACGCCGCGCCGTAGTCCGAACGGGCTCTCCCGGCGGCTTCGAGATCTGCACGCATGTCACCACCGCGCGCCACAGTGGCACTTGTCGCAGGACGACACATCGTTCTTTGAAACCGGGCCAGCCCCAGGCACCCAGACAGACCGCCGGACGCCCCAAGCGCTGAGCTGCCTGCTCCAGGTGCCCCAGTCAGCAAACGCGGCGCGGTGAGCCCACCGGCGCCAACCAAGACAGACAGACCCCTCACTCAGGAGAGACTGCAATGAAGTTCATCAAGACCCTCGCCGCTGCTGCGGTTCTGGCCGCCGTCAGCCTGCCGTCCCAGGCTTACGTCACCCAAGCCAACAATGGCTCCACCGAACTGTTCCTCGTCATCGGCGACGAGAACGGCTCCTTCCTGCTGGACACCGGCGTCACCGTCGCCAGCGTGCTGAACTCGCCCGCCTCCTTCACGCGCGCCGTGGCCAGCGCGGCCTGGACGGCCTACAGCGCCGCTGACACCAACCTGTTCGACGGTGCCTCCAACCGCACCACCGGCACCCGCTGGGCGCTCTTCGCCTACGACGGCGCCACCCTGGCCGACTTCTCGGCCCACAGCGTCATCACGACGGCCGGCAAGGGCCTGACCACCGCCAGCTTCGCCTTCGACGCCGGCACGATGGTGCAGTCCAACAGCGCCATGGGCAGCGTGGCCCAGCAGGCCAACGGCACCGGCACCCATCCGACCCTGGCCAACGGCACCAGCTACAACCTGAAGGGCACCACGGCCTACTTCGGCACCAACTTCTTCAAGTTCTTCGCCGGCAACACGTTCATCGGCAACACGGTGGGCGACTCCTCCAGCCTCTACCTGCTCAAGGGCGATGCCGAGCTGTCTGACGATCCGCTCGCACCCGTCATCGCCACCAAGCTGGGCCTGACGGCCAACTTCGACGGCACGTCGCTCACCGTCTCGGCCGTGCCGGAGCCCGAGTCCATCGCTCTGATGGCCGCCGGCCTGGCCGCCATCGGTTTCGTCGTCCGCCGCCGCCGCGCCGACTGAGCCCTCCCGCTGGGAGCGGCCCGACGCTCCCAACCGACGCCATGCCTTCGCGCCGCTGCTGCGGCGCGAAGGATTTCCATCGCCCCTGCACAGGACACCTCATCATGAAACTGCGTCTTCTCGCTCTCGCCACCAGCCTCGCCTTCGCCTCGGGTGCCCAGGCCCTGACCCCGGCCCAGATCGAATCGGCCCGCACGGCGGGCAATCTCAAGGAGATCTACTTTTCCGGCGCCTCGGCCCTGCGTCTGTCCTTCGCCGCCTACATGGCCGAAGTCTGCGACACGGCCACGATGCACGTCTTCTTCGACAGCACCGCCGGCTCCGCCCACCGCGCCTACAGCTGCACGCTGGCCAAGGCCGTGGGCAACTACGCCATCGGCACCCAGCTCGTCGTCTACAAGCGTGATGCCGGCGGCTCCGGCCAGGGCGTGAACCCGGTGGCCACGGCCACGGCCATCGATCACATGAGCATCACGAGCGCCGGCTGCTCGGCCGTCGCCGGCAATCCCAATTTCACCGACATCCAGGCCCCGAATTACCTCTGCGCCGGCACCGCCAAGAAGGTGTCCGACGCCGGCATCTCCGACGTCGAGCCGGACCTGCTCAACCAGGCCCCCAACCTGCCGGACGGCGCATCCCCCGCGGATCTGTCCACGCTGGCCGTCAAGCCCTTCGTGCAAGGCATCTTTGCGGTCGCCGTCAACAAGCAGGCCTACCTCGCCCTGCAGAAGACCCAGGGTCTGGACAACGCCGGTGCGCTGGATGAGTCCGAAGCCAAGCGCCCGAGCCTGCCCACGACCTTCGTCCGCGCCATGCTGACCGGCGGTCTGTCGGCCACCAACACCACCAAGCGCGGCTGGGGTCTGGTCATCAGCGAAGCGGTGGACCCGAGCGTCAACACCAAGCAGTTCAACGTCTGCCGCCGCGCCCCGGGCTCGGGCACGCAAGCTGCGTCCAACGTCTACTTCGCGCAGAACCCCTGCGCTGGCGACAGCAAGATCGAGCCGCTGCGCACGCAGGGCACGATCGCTGCCAGCGGCTCCGGCCCCTACGCCGTCGTGGAAGGCGCGGGCACCGGCAACGTCGAGACCTGCCTGGGCACGACCGTCAACGGCATCGCGGGTGCGTACGGCATCGCCGTGCTCGGCCGCGAGAACAACCCGCTGGCCAACGGTGGCGACAAGGGCTATCGCTATGTGAAGCTGGACGGCGCCGACCCGGTTCGCTGGAACGCCACGACCCAGAAGGGTGCCACCACCGGCGACTACGACTTCGTGTTCGAGTCCACGCTCCAGTACAACACCAGCTACCTGACCGACGCCGACAAGGTGGCCTTCGTGACGGCCATCAGCACCAACGTGCCGAAGCCGGCTGCGCTGGCCGCTGCCGATGCCGACACGCAGCAGGGTGTCATGTCGCCGTCCGGCGCCTGGGCCAGCCTGGGTCAGTACCCGGCCCTGACGGCCGCCGCCAAGCCCTTCGCCTCGCGCGTGACCCGCACCGCCGGCCAGAGCTGCACCGTCCTGAAGATGGCTCGCTGATCGAGCACGCCGGAGCCCGCGGCACCGCGGGCTTTTGCACCAGGGCTGGCCCGGCAGGGCCAGCCCTTTTCTTCTTGTGCTTGTCGCTCGTCCGCCCAGCGCCGGGTGACCGTGCGATCGACCCATGGGCCGAACGGCTCACACCCGCTTTCGTCGGCCCTTCACCCGGGATCAGCAGACTGTGGCCATCGCCTCGCCACACGCACACCCACGCCCATGAGCCCGCTTCACACCCGCCTGCGCAACCTCGGACTGGCCAGCCTGCTCGTCGCCCTGCAGGCCTCGGCTCCGGCCGCCATCCTCGGTGCCGCCCTGAACAGCGACGGGACCAACCAGTCACCCGAGCTCTTCCTGGTGCTGTTCGACCAGACCACCTCCAAGACGAGCTACACCCTCAACCTGGGCATCGACGCCGCGAACTTCTGGGTGCAGGCCCAACAGGACACGGGCGCCAGCCTGTTCCGGACGCTCGACCCGGCCACCGACAGCGCCTTCAACAGCTTCATCAGCGGCGCCAACCTGAGCAATGTCCGCTGGATGATCACGGGCGGCACCTTCGACGGCCGCGCCGAAGCCGACCGCGTGATCTATGTGACCCAGACCAACAACAACAGCCTGGCCGACCAGCGCGCCTTCTACGACCGCGCCCACGGCGTGCTTTCAGGCGACATGACCACCGCCCTCAGCTCGATGGGCACCTACGTCAAGACCCTCAATGGCGCTCGCCCTGGCATCGACATCGTGCAGTCCACCATCGGCAGCACGAGCCGCGGTGGCAGCGGCTTTGCGAGCAAGCTGGCCGGCAACACGGCCACCTACACCGACGCCACGACGGGCTTCAAGGGCCTGGCCACCGGCTCCGACGGCAGCTGCATCTACCAGGGCTTCTTCTGCGCCGGCAACCCGCTGGGCGTGTCGTCGTGGTTCTACAAGGTGATGCCCTCGCTGCTCGAAGGCGAGATCGACCCGTCGTCACCCGTCGTGATCGACGAATTCGACAACGTCAACGCCGACGGCTACTGGGGCCTCATCAAGGACCCGAATTCATCCAAGTACGTCTTGAGCTACACCCTGGCCGGCGCCAATCCGAGCACCCTGGTCAGCACGGATGGCGGGCGCACCCGGCTGGCCTTTGTCGACTACAGCGCCCAGAGTGGCATCGCCCGCCTGATCGGCATCTCGGCCGATGACGTGGCCCTGCAGTCCACCGTGACGGCGGTGCCCGAACCTGCCCAGTGGGGCCTGCTCCTGGGAGGCGCCGGCCTGCTGGCGGCCCTGCGCCGCCGCAAGGCCTCCTGCAGCGCGCGCTGACCTGCCTGCACCACGCCGTGCTTGGCTCGACGGGTCGCCGCGGTCGGGCCAGGTGCGCCGGGACCTTCCCTGCCGGCCATGCGCCAGACCTGGTGTTCGTGCGGCGGTTGTCACCAGCGCGCCGCAGCCGCGGCCACTGAAGCGTGCGGCCCCGCGTGATCCGTTCGGCTCACGCCACTTCATTGCCGGTTCACTGCGGACCGGAACACTGACCCCACTTTCCCAGAGAGACGGCCCGCATCGCCGCGGGCCGGGCGCCATCTTGTTCTACCGAGGCTTGTTTGCACTGTCGATGGCGCTCGCGCCGCTGCTGTCCGGGGCGCAGGCCGCCCCGGACGCGTCGCCGCGCTTTGACATCCTCGAGTTCGAGGTCGAAGGCAACACGGTGCTGCCGGCCGTCGTCATCGAGCGGGCCGTCATGCCTTTCATGGGCCCGCAACGCCGGCTCGACGATGCGGAGGCCGCTCGCGCGGCGCTCGAGAAGGCCTATCAGTCGGCCGGCTACCTCACCGTCTTCGTCGATCTGCCCGAGCAGCTGGTCACGGCTGGCGTGCTGCGGCTCAAGGTGCTCGAAGGCCGCATCGAGACGCTGTACGTGACCGGATCGCGCTACTTCGACCAGGGCCAGATCCGGCAGCGCGTGCCCGAACTCGCACCCGGCAACGTGCCCGACTTCAACGAAGTGCAGCGCCAGCTCGGCAGCGTCAACGGCAGCGAGGACCGCCGTGTGCAGCCCATCCTGCGCCCTGGCCGCCAGCCTGGCACGGTGGAGGCCGAACTGCAGGTCAAGGACCGGCTGCCGCTGTCGGGCTCCATCGAAGCCAGCAACGCCAACAACGCCAACACGACCGCCGAGCGCCTGAGCGCCAACCTTCGCTACGACAACCTGTGGCAGCGCGGGCACAGCCTGGGCCTGACCATCACGACCGCGCCCAGCCAGCCCTCCGACACCACGGTGGCCGTGCTGACCTACGGCATGGCGCTGGACGGCGGCGACAGCCTGAGCTTCTACGCCGTGCACTCGAACAGCAGTGTCGATGTGCTGGGAGGCACCCGGGTGCTGGGCAAGGGCGACACGGTCGGGGTGCGCTACGGCATCAACCTCGGCACCTCCGAGCGCAGCTACCAGAGCCTCTCGATCGGCGCCGACTACCGCGACCTGCAGGAGCAGATCCGCTTCGGTGAGCTGTCTCTCAGCAAGCCCTTGCGCTACCTGCCGCTGCAGGTCGCCTACACCGGCGGCATGGCCGAACCCGGCCGCCAGCTGCAAGCCAACCTCACGCTCTCCGCCGGCCTGCGCCCGCTGCTGGCACGCCGCATCGACGGCTGTGAGCTTGAGGACGGCAGCATCGGCAACGACGACCAGTTCCGCTGCAAGCGCAAGGGCGCCGATGGTGGTTTCGCCACCCTGCGCTGGGACCTGCGTCACACCGAGGTCTTCAACCATTTCAGCATCGCCGCGCGGTTGGCGGGCCAGCTGGCCTCGCAACAGCTCACCAGTGCCGAGCAGTTCTCGCTGGGCGGTGTCGACACGGTGCGGGGCTATTACGAAGGCGCGGCCGCCGGGGACCACGGCTTGCTCGCGTCCGTCGAACTGCGCAGCGCCAACCTCGCCGGCTGGCTGCAACGCCACCACCCCGGCCCGGCCTTCGAGGACCTGGGCGAGTTGAGCCTGCTGGCCTTCGTGGATGCCGGTCGGCTGCAGACCATCAACCCCGACCCCGGCCAGAACCGGCGCCAGCCCCTGCTCGGTGCCGGGCTGGGCGTGCGCTTCGCCAGCCGCAGCGGCGTGAACCTGGACTTCCAGGTGGCGGACGCGCACAAGGCCGTGGTCGGCGCCCCCCGCCTGGGTCGTCGCGTGCATGCACGCATGGCCGTGAAGTTCTGATGCCATGACCCGCCGCCCTGCCCTTCCCCTGAGCCTGCAACCCTTGCTGATGGCCCTGGCCGCCGCCTGGCCCTGGCAGGCAGGCGCGCAGACCAAGCCCGCCATCCATGCCGTGCCCACACTGCCGGCCAGCGGCTGGCGGGTCTATGGCAATGCCGCGGCCCCCCTCACGACGACCAACGCGCGAGGCGGCCAGGACATGCTGGTGCAGCAGACCACGGCACGCGCCATCTACAACTGGGCCACCTTCAACATCGGCGAGGCCAGCTCCGTCACCTTCGACATGCCGGCCGGCGGCGCCAGCGCCCTCAACCGCATCCACGACGCCCAACCCAGCCTGATCTTCGGCAGCCTGAAGGCCACCAACGGCGGCGAGCTCATCCTCTACAACCGCAACGGCATCCTGTTCGGCAACGGCGCGCAGGTGAACGTCGGCAGCCTGATCGCCACCACCCTGAGCCCGCGCGACGACGACTTCAAGAACGGCTTTGCGAGCCATGTGCTGGGCCCCGACCCGGCCTTTCGCTACAGCTTCGACCCCGAGAACGACGCCAGCCTGTTCGCCAACAGCTTCGTGCGGGTCGACGCCGGCGCCCGGCTGACCAGCACCGAAGGCGGCCGCATCTTCCTGTTCGCCAAGCGGGTGGACAACGCCGGCAAGATCAGCACGCCCGGCGGCCAGACGGTCCTGGCCGCCGGTGCCGAGGCCTATCTGCGCCTGCCCACTGACGCGCCCGTCGATCAGAAGGTGTATGCGTCCGAGTCCAACCCGGCCGTGCCGGCACTGCGCGGCCTGCTGGTGGAGGTGGGGCGGGCAGACCTCAACAGCGCGGGCGACGGCCGTGTCACCAACGCGGCCGGCGGCGAGATTGCCACGCCGCGCGGCAACACCACGCTGGTGGGGATGGCGGTCAACCAGGAGGGCCGCATCTCGGCCACGACCAGCGTGTCGCAGAACGGCTCGGTGCTGCTGCTGGCACAAGGGGCCGCGACGGGTGAACTCACGCCGTCCGACCCGCAGTACAAGCGCGCCCGGATGGGGGGCGAGCTCGTCCTCGGCAGCGGCAGTGTCACGACCATCCTGCCCGACAACCAGGGCGCCGACGGCAAGCCCTTGACCTCCGACGACAACGCCGGCTTCGTGGCCTCGCGCCTGGCCTTCTCGGGGGCCAGCATCCGCATGCAGGGCGAGATCACCGCCCCGGGCGCCCAGGCCACGGTGCGCGCCAGCGCCACGCCCAATTACGGCACGCAACCCGGTGGCGAACAGGGCTTCCAGCCCGACGGCACCGGCGTCATCCACATCGACAGCGGCGCCCGCATCGATCTGGCCGGCACCCAGGACACTGCGGTGAGTGCCTCGCGCTACTTCGTCACGACCGAACTGCTGGGCAGCAATGACCTCAAGGATGCACCGCTGCAGAAGACCGGCCTGCTGTACCGCAACAAGGTCACGCTGGACGTGCGCGGCGGCTCCGACATCCTCGGCGACCTCGCCACCTATCGCGCCGGCCTGCAACGCAGCGCCAGCGAGCGACTGTCCAGCGGCGGGTCGCTGAACCTGCTGGCCGGCGGCGCCGTGCTGATGGACGGCAACGCCCGCATCGATGTCAGCGGTGGACGGGTCACCGTGTCTGAGGCCACCG
The DNA here is from genome assembly GCA_021738245.1 of Methylotenera sp. Taxonomy (GTDB): domain Bacteria; phylum Pseudomonadota; class Gammaproteobacteria; order Burkholderiales; family Burkholderiaceae_C; genus Pelomonas. The sequence goes on from JAIPCJ010000088.1 coordinate 12,402, forward strand.
TCAGCCCGACCCGGCTGACCGCAGCGGACGGCCAGGTCTACACGGTCAACACGGCGCCCAAGGACCAGGTCTACGTGGGCATCGACAACGCCTTCGCCAACCGCAACGCCTGGGCACGCAACGGCGCCGCCGTGGCCTATGGCCTGAGCGGCAGCTCTCGCGTTGAGGCTGGCTATGTCGAGGGTCGCAACGCCGGCTCGATCAGCATCGTGGCGCCGGTGGTGGCGCTGGCAGGCCAGCTGACCGGCGGCAGCACACTGGGCCGCCGCCAGGTCGCCGGCCAGGATGCCCGGCCAGTGCCAGGCCGCCTGGCGCTCGGCAGCGCCCTCAACAGCAGCGCCTTCGGCACCACGGGCTATGCCGGCGCGGTGCTCAAGAGCCTCGCCTTGACCGCGCGCACCCAGGCGCTCGACGCGTCGGGCACGCAGTCCCAGCTGTCGCTGGAACAGCTGCAGCAGGGCGGTTTCGGTCGTGTCGAGATCAGCACGGTCGCAGACCTGACGCTGCCCGCCGGCGCCCCCTTGACCTTGCCTGCGCTGAGCAGCTTGCAGCTGAACTCGGAGCGGGGCAGCGTGCGCCTGGGCAGCGCCATCCGCCTGCCCGGCGGAAGCCTGATCGCCCGCAGCCTCGACGCAGGCGACGTCATCGTTGATCCGGGTGTGAGCCTCGATGTCTCCGGCGCCTGGACCAACGCGCTTCTCGACGGCCAAGGCAGCAGTGCAGGCACGGATGGCGGCACCCTGGTGTTGGCCTCGCGTCGCCGCGTGCAGACCGGCAGTCTCTCGGCGCTGGACGTGTCGGGCGGGGCGCTGGTCGACGCGGCGGGCACCGTGCGCGGCGGGGCGGGCGGCCGGCTGGTGCTCGGGCAGGATCCGTCCTCACCGCAAGCCGTGCGCGACACCAACCCCGTGACCCTGCAGCTTGACGGTGATCTGCGCGGCTACAGCATGCAAAAGGGCGCCAGCCTGGCGCTGACGACAGCCAGCATCGCGATTGGCGCCGGGGGGCGCTCGGCGAGTCTGTCGCTGGCCGCCGACTTCTTCAGCCGCGGTGGGTTCTCCAGTTTCAGCCTCGATGGCCGGGACTTCCTGGACGTGACAGCCAACACCCGCATCGCGCCGGTCGCCACCACCTGGACCCCGCGCGCTGACGCCCGCAGCGCCGCCAGCGGCAGCCTGGCCTCTGCGTTCATGCGGGCCGACTCGTCCGCCGCCCGCCTGCCGCAGACCGTCAACCTCGACCTCGCCTCCAGCGGGATCGGCCGGGGCGACCTGAAGATCGACTCCGGCGCAAGCCTGGCATTGCAGCCCCAGGCGACGCTCAACCTCACGTCGACCGCCCGGCTGCAGTTCGACGGGCGCGTGAGCGCGCCCGGCGGCAAGGTCAACCTCAGCCTCAACCGTTCGGACATCGCGGGCTACGCCGCGCCGCAGTACCTCTGGCTGGGCCAGGACAGCGTGATCGACGTGGCCGGCACGACGCTGATCACGCCAAGCAGCGACGGCCTGATACGCGGCCAGGTGCTGCCCGGTGGCGACGTGAAGCTCAGTGCCGCCAGCGGACCGGCCGGCAGCCTGGTCTGGCAAGCGGGTGCCCGCATTGCCGTCGACGGTGCCCACGGCAAGCTCGACGTGGCCCTGCGCAATGCCGGCACCACCACCACCCAGCGCCTGGATGTGGCCAGTGCCGGTGGCAGTCTGGCCATCAGCGGCAACGGCGCCCTCGTCCTCGAAGGCAGCCTGAGCGCCAAGGGCGGCGACCCGAGCCAGGCGGGCGGGCGACTCAGCGTGGCGCTGACCTCGGGGCGAAGCAGCCAGGCCACCCAGCTGCCCCCGGCGCGCCAGTTGACCCTGACCCCCACCGCCAGCAACGCCAGCCGCGACCTGCGCACCGGCGACCTGCCCGCACCGGCGGCGCTGGGCTTGGGCAACGCCTCGATCTCGGCCGCACAGATCGCCGCATCGGGCGTCGCGGATCTGACCCTGGCCGCGCAGGACGGCCTGGTCATCAGCGATGGCGTCCATCTGGCCCTCGACCGCCATCTGACGCTGGACACGCCGCGCCTGACCCTGGCCGCAGGCGCCCAGGCGCGACTGCAGGCCGTGGAACTGGCCTGGGGCAACCGGCAGGCCCGCGTCTCCGACCTGCAAGGCAATCCCGCCGCGCTGCCCGATGCCACGGCAGGCAGCGCCCAACTCACGCTGCAGGCCTCACGCAACCTGGTCGTCAGCGAGCGGGTCGTCACGCAGGGCCTGGGCGAGCTCACCTTGCATGCGGGCCAGGACCTGCGACTGCAGAGCCTCAGCACCGAGGCGCCCACCGCCCAGGGTGCCATCGCGGGCGCGCTGCTCACCCAGGCCGATGTCAACCTCAAGGCGGCGCAGATCTATCCGGCCACCGACACCGCCTTCACCCTCGACGCGACCGGTCACCGCGTGAGCATCCGCCGCAGCCAGGACCCGCAGGACCAACCCGCCAGCGCCGCAGGGCAGCTCACCATCCTGGCCCGGGACATCGTCCAGGGCGGCACCCTGCGCGCGCCGGGCGGCAGCATCCAGTTGCAGGCCAGCCAGACGCTGACCCTCGATGCCGGCAGCGAGACCTCGGTCAGCCTGCGCGGGCAGACCCTGCTGTTCGGCGGCAGCGACGCGGTCAGCTGGACACGCCCGACCAACGGCCTGGTGCTGGAGACGCCGCTGGCCAAGACCGTCACGCTGGACGCGCCGCGCCTGGACCTGCAGGCCGGCGCGACGGTCGACCTCAGCGGCGGCGGCGAGCTCAAGGGCTGGCAGTTCGTGCCGGGACCGGGGGGCTCCAAGGACGTGTTCACCGGCAGCGATGGTGCGTTCGCGCTGCTGCCCGGCCGCATGCTGCAAGGCCTGTGGGACCCGTCACTGGCCACGAGCACGCCGAGCCTCGGGCGCGAGATCATCATCGGCGAAGGTGCCGCCATCCCCGCGGGCCGCTACACCCTGCTGCCGGCACGCTACGCGGTGCTCGAAGGTGCCTACCTGATCCGCCCGAACGGTGGCACGGCCATGGCACTCGGCACGGCCGTGAGCCAGCCTGACGGCAGCCAGGTCATCGGCGCGCAGCTGGCCGATGCCGGCACCGCCTTCCAGGCCGCCCTGCCCGGCAGCTGGACACTGGAGACCTCGGCCCAGGCGCGCAGGCGCTCCGAGATCCGCCTGGCCGACTTCGACGCCCAGTTTGCGGCTGCGGCCGCCAAGGGGGGCCGACTGGTGCCGGCGGGCGCCCGGGATGCAGGTCGCCTCGTGCTGAGTGGCCAGCAGATGAACCTTGACGCGACGCTGCTCGCCGCCGTGGGCAGTCTCCCGCAAGGCACCACCGCAGTGCCGGGCCGCGGCGCAGAGGTCTACATCGCAGCCGACCAGATGCAGGTGGGCGGCCCACGGGCGCCTGGCGATGCCACCACGCTGCTTCTCGATGCTGCCCAGCTCAGCAGCCTCCAGGCCCAGAGCCTGGTGCTGGGCGCGCGTCCCGCCGAGCCGGGCAGCACGGCCGATGCCTTGCCGCTGGACGTGCAGGCCCGCGAGCTCCGCATTGCACCGGGCACCACCCTGAGCGGGCAGGACCTCACCCTCGTGGCACGCGAGACCGTCAGCCTCGGCACCGGCAGCGCGCTGCTGGCGACCGCGCCCAGCACGTCGCTGGCACCGACCACCGCCCGGCAGTACCGGACCACGGGCGATGGCGCCGGCGTCAGACTCAGTGGCGATGCCAGTGCACAGCTGCTGCGCAGCGCACCGCAGGCCTTCAACGGCCAGCTCGTTGTCGGCAGCCAGGTGCGCCTGTCGGCCGGCACCGGCGCGCTGGCGCTCGACAGTTCAGGCGCGGCCAAGCTCGGCACCGAACTCCTGCTGACCGCGGGCTCATTGACCCTGGGCGCCGGCAGCCTGGGCCTCGGTACGCCGGGCAGCAGCCCCGATACCCTGCAAGTGAGCGAACGCTGGCTGACCGGCCTCGGTCCCACTGCCGACCTCACCCTGCGCAGCTACACCCGCATCGACTTCGCTGCCGGCAGCAGCCTGGGCGGCTTCAAGCCCCGCACCCTGACACTGGACGCACCGGAGCTGCGTGCGCCCACCCTGGGCACGGCCCAGGTGGCGGCTTCATCCCTGGTGCTGACCCACCGCAGCGGCATCACGCCCACCACCGCAGCGCCGGCCCCCGCGGGCGACTTGCTGCTGCAGGCCGACAACCAGCTCACCCTGGCCAGCGGCAGCCAGATGCTGGCAGCGAACGAGACGCGCCTGCAGGCCGGCCAGGCCGTGGCGCTGCAGGGCCGTGGCGACTTCACCGCCCAGGGTCGGCTGACGGTCGAGGCCCCGGTGCTCGGCAATGCCGGCGGTGCCGATACCCGGCTGCAGGTCACCGGGGCGTTTGCACTGGCCGGTGGCGGCGGCAGCGGCGCCGGCTCGACCGACACCGGTGGTCGGCTGGCCGTGCAGGCGCAGAGCATCGACCTGGCCGGCCGCATCGACCTGCGAGGTGGCCAGGTGCAGTTGGCCAGCAGCGGTGACCTGCACGTGGCCGCGCACGGCGCCATCGACGTGTCAGGTCGCAGCGTGAAGGTCGCCGGCCAGGACGTCGCGCTGGCTGCCGGCAACATCGCGCTGGAAAGCCGCGGCGGCAACCTGGTCACGGATGCCGGCTCGCTGCTGAATGTCTCGGGCGGCGCCGCACGCGGGGGCAGCCTCAGCCTGTCGGCTGCCCTGGGCCGGGTCGACCTCGGCGGCGACCTGCGGGGCATCGCCGCCGTGGGTCAGGGCGCCAGCCTTCAGGTCGACAGCCGCGCGGCGGTCGACCTGGGCGCGCTGGCCGCGCGCATCGGGCCGGGCGAGTTCAACCGCCTGATCCAGGTGCGCAACCGCGAGGGCGATCAGCAATTGGCGGCCGGCACCCGCCTGGCCGCGCAGCAGATCCAGCTCACCAGCGACGCCGGGCAGCTCAACATCGCTGGCGTGCTGGACGCCAGCAGCGCCGCCGCTGACGCGGGCAGCATCACACTCGCGGCCGGCCAGGGTCTGAGCCTGCAAGCCGGTGCCAGGCTGCTCGCCAACGCCAGCGCGGGACGTGGCGGTGATGTCGAGCTGATGAGCACCAACGGCTTGATCGACCTGGCCGCAGGCAGCAGCATCGACACCTCGGGCCGCAGCGCGGCCGACCACGGCGGCCTGTTGCTGCGCGCCAGCCGCGAGGGACTGGCGAGTGACGGCTCCGGTGTGGGCACCGACGTGCGCATCAAGCCCATCGAAGCCACGCTGACGGGCCTCTCACTGATCGAGATCGAGGCGGTCAAGGTCTACCGTGACGTGACCGAGATCGGCGCCGGCAGTGCACCGGCCCCCGCGCCCACACCAGCGCCCGCGCCTGCGCCCGGGCCGACGCCGACACCGTCCCCTGCGCCCAATCCATCCCCGACGCCGCCTGGCCAGAACGACAGCACCCGCGACGGCCTGCCGCCACCGCCGCCCCTGCCCAACGTCAGCGCCAGCGACCTCGCCAAGGCCACCGCCAACGACACCCAGCCCTCGAGCGGCAATGGCAACACCACCCGTGACCAGCTGCCCCCTGGGTCCACCGGAGGCCCGACGCCGGGCCCTGCGCCGACGCCCCCCTCGCCACCGCCGCCTTCACCGCCGCCTTCAGCGACGCCCACGCCAGGGCGCCTCGGGACCGCCCTCGTCGATGGCGAAAGCCTCGCCTTCCTGCAAGCGCATGCGGAAGACATCTCCCTGCGCCTGGCCTCGACGCAGCCGGGCCTGCAGCCCCGCATGCGTGTGCATGCCGGTGCTGAACTGCAATCCAGCGGCGACATGCGCCTGGCCGCGGACTGGAACCTGCCGCTGCTCACCCAGGCCGATCGCGCCGCCCTGCCGCACGCCAGCGAGACTTCCATCACGCTGCGGGCCGCAGGCAATCTCGTCATCGATCACGGGCTGAGTTCGGGCTTTCAGGCGCCGCCTTCAAGCAGCGCCACGTCGCTGGACGACTGGGTGGCCGTCAGCGCCCGCGCCGGCACGCTGCGCCTGGTGGCGGGAGCCGACCTCAGCTCGGCTGACATGATGGCCACACGTCAGGGCGCCAGCGACCGCCAGCTCGTGATCGGTCGCAGCCCCGGGAGCGGTGAGGCCACCCCGACCGTGCCGGTACGCACGACGACCGGCGACATCCGCATCGCATCGGCCGGCGATGTGGTCTTGAGCAACACCGGCGCCAAGGTCTACACCACCGGCCACCCTGCCCTCAGCCAGGAGGCGCCCAACCTCGACGCCCCGCCGAGCCCACCGCGGCCACCCGCGCCCAGCCCTGCACCGACACCTACGCCGACACCCACGCCGGCACCCACGCCGGCACCGACGCCGGTGCCTGCACCTGCACCTGCACCTACGCCGGAGCCGCCGCCGCCCCC
>JAIPCJ010000089.1 GCA_021738245.1 Methylotenera sp.
CACCTTGGCCTTGAACGCCGGTGAGTGGTTCCGGCGCGGTCTTCTGCTCATGCTCTGTTTCCTCACGGCCCCTCTTCGGGGCCGATCAATGGACCGAGTTTCCACTCATCGTCGTGTTCAGATTTCCGGCGCCACCTCTCCCAGACGCCGCTCTCGGACTGGTAGGCCACCATCGGGCCAATGGCGTACACCCGGGCCTCGTTGCCGTGGCTGGCCACGCCCGGGCCGTCGTCACCGGTGAACTGGCGCACCACATAGCCTTGCAGGCCGGCGCGCCAGCTGTCGTCGATGCGGTACATGCCAGCCCAGTCGGCGTGCAGGTACTGGCCCGAACGGACCTGGGTGTCGGAGTTGCGGGTGTTGACCGAGTAGGTCGCACGCAGGCCCAGCTCCAGGCCGTTGTCCCACACGCGGGACGCGATCAGCAGCGGGCGCACCGTCCAGAATTTGCCCGCGCCGGGGTTGACCGCGCGGCCAGCGACGTAGCTGCCGGTTGGCGCCACGACGCTCAGGCCGAGCGCCGTCCGGCCGTCGTCACCCTGCCAGTCGACAAAGCCCGTCACGTCCAGGTCACCCTGGCCGCTCTGGCTGCCGCTGCGCTGGGCTGAACCCTGGGCGAGCAGGCCGTTGACGGCAGCGACCGTGGCCGCAGGCAGGCCGGCGGGCAGCGTGGTGCTCAGCGTCACGTCGTTGCGCTGGTGCACCAGCGGCAGCGTGGCCGAGAAGCCCAGGCGGCCGTCCTGCACCAGCGTCTCGGTGATGTAGGTGAAGCGCGGCACGAGCACGGTGGCCTCGATCTCGCCATCCGCCCGCACCGGTAGCGTGCCCAGCGGCGTGGTGGTATCGGTCACCGGCGCCTTGCCGTCATTGCCGCGCAGCTTGTTGGCGCTGTAGTGCTGCAGCCAGATCTGGCCATAGGCGCCGGGAAACTGCGGCGTGGTCAGCTCGTAGCTGGGTGCCCCCAGCAGAGCGCGGAGCTGGCCGTTCTCGGTGGCCGAGGCGCCGCCGGCGGTCAGGCAGGCCACGGCGGCCAGGATGGCGGAAATGCGTTGTTTCATGGGTTCTTTCTTGGTCTGAGCAGGCGTCAGCGCAGCCAGGGCAGGCCCTGCGCGACGGTGGCCGGCATGTTGCCAGCGGCCTTGCTGGCGATTTCCGCACGACCGTTCACAAAACCGGGTAAACCCTGAACTACTGCCGGTTTCGCGCTTGCCTGCCCATGCCTGACGCCGCCCTGCGGGAGACACTGCCGCGCCGAGACGATCCGGCCATCCCCGCCAGCTGGCCGGGCCCGCCGCGCACCACCCAATCAAGAAAGACCGCCATGCCGAACGCCTGCCTCCGCCCCTCCCGCCGCCAGTTGCTGGCCGGCGCCGTCCTGTCCGCCCTGGCGTTGCAAGCGGGCACGGCGACCGCATCTGAAGTGACGGTGGACGGCTACAGCTTCCCCGAGGCAGCCACCGTCGGCGGCCAGAACCTGGTGCTCAACGGCGTGGCGTCGTCCAGCATCCTGTCCACGCGCTCCTCCATCGTGGCCTTCTATCTGGCCAGCAAGCAAAAGACCACCGAGGCCGCCACCACGCTCAAGGGCGCCAAGCGCATCCAGTTCTACATGGTGCGCACCGTCAGCGCGCGCGACCTGTCCAACGCGCTGCTCGACCGCATCCGCCAGAACGTCAGCCCCGAAGAGTTCCGCGCCAACATCATTGCAACGGCCCAGCTCGGCACGGTGTTCAGCACCATCCCCCGCATCAACAAGGGTGACAAGGTCGTCATCGACTACCTGCCCGCCACCGCCAGCACCGAGTTCACGCTCAACGGCCAGAAGATCGGCGAGACCATCCAGGGCGAAGCCTTCTTCCCGATGATGATGAAGGTGTGGATCGGCCCCAAGGTGCGCGACACCACCCGCGACGGCCTGCTGGGCCTGACGGCGCCCGAAAGCCGCTGAGCCGGGCTGGCCCGGGCGGGCAACTACGCCTTGGGCAGCACGCTGCTCGGCCCCGACGTCTGGCCGCCCCGGCGGCGCACGCCACCCGCGGCCAGCAGCGCCAGGCCCACGAGCGCAGCGCTGGCCGGCTCGGGCACGGTGCCGAAGTTGTCGTTCAACACGACTGGCGTAGGCGCTTCGGCAGCAGCCACGAAGCCTGTGGCGTCGGCGACAAAGGCATTCGTCACGTCCTGGTAGCCCAGCGTGCTCGTGAAGGTGTGGGTGGCATCCAGTTCACCACCGAAGCGGGCCCACAGGCCGAGATAGCTCTCGATGAAGTAGTAGCGCCCGGCGGTCACGGTGAAGCTGATGTCGGTGCTGGCGCCGGTGGCCGTGATGCCGTCGTTGTTGATCTGCCCTTCCAGCACGAAGTCCGCACGGCTGGAGGCGGCGCTCCAGAAGCCCGAACCTTGCGGCTCGAGCCCGAGATCCGGATCGAAATCGAAGCTGGCCGTCGACAGCGAGAAGACCGTCACCCGCGTCTTGGCGTACACGGTCGCCGCCGTGGTACCCAGGCCGGTGTCACCGGGGTTGTCCAGGATGGGCGTGGGCGTCACGTTGGCCGTGAAGTCGAACACGTTGTGCACCGTGCGGGTCACCGAGCCCGGGCCGGTGTACTCGAAGCTCTGCATGCCGAGCGAATGCCCTGACGTGCGTGCGTAGTCGCCCGCGAACGCGCCCTGCTTCAACGCCAGCACGCCCGCGGCGCCGGACACGTCGATGGACGATGTGGTGGCCTTCCCGCCGTGCCCCCCGATCGGATTTGTTGCGGTGGCGCTCGCCGAGGTGCCACCCAGGGCGAGCTGGGACTGCTGCTCGATGATGGGGGTGAAGATCGGCTGACCACTGCTGTCCAGCACGACACCGCAGCGGTCAGGCGTCGTGGACCCCGCCGACTTCGCTGCCGCGCTGCGGCAATCGCGCACGTAGGTCGCGGCGAAGGCGGCGTTGGAGATGGCCGTCGGCGTGGCGAGGGCCGACGGTGTCAGCACCAAGGTGAGCAATGCAGCGGACCAGGCAGCGGGACACGGCTGGCGCATGAAGTTCTCCCAACAATGCGTTGACCATTGTTGGCGGGTGGCGTCACGCTGGCATCCGCAGGCGATAGCGCCGGGGCCCCTCGAACCGGCGATGCCCGCCGGCCGCCGCTTGGGCTAGGGAGAGGGAGAGGGAGAGGGAGTCTCCGCGACCTCGCCCTTGGGCCGGCGTTGCACCTGCTGCGGATACGGGATGTCCACCCCCAGGCCTTGCAGCGTACGCAGGATGGCGAGGTTGACATCCGAGCGCACACCGCCGCTGCCGTTCTCGGGGTCGGCGATCCAGAAGAACACGCTCAGCTCCAGGCCACTGTCGGCAAAACGGCTCAGCTGCACCGACGGCCCCGGGTCGCTCAGCACGCGCGGCACCTGACCGACGGCGGTCGCGAGCGCCGTCATCACGGCGTTCACGTCGCATTCGTACTCCACCTGCACGGTGGTCGAGAGCAACACACGCGGGTCGGCCAGCGACGAGTTCTCCACCCGCTGGGTGATCAACACCTCGTTGGGCACGATGGCCTCGCGGCCGGCCAGCGAGCGGATGACGGTGAAGCGGGTCTTGATGTCGGTCACACGGCCCTCGAAGCCATCGACCTTGACCATGTCGCCGATGCGCAGGGAGCGCTCCGCGAGGATGACGAAGCCACTCACGTAGTTGGCCGCGAGCTTCTGCAGGCCGAAGCCCAGGCCCACGCCCAGCGCACCACCCAGCACGCCCAGGGCCGTCAGGTCGATGCCTGCGGCCGACAACGCGAACAGCAGGCCCACGAAGAGCAGCAGCGAGCGGATCGCGTTGGACGCGATCTTGCGCATGGACAGGTCCATCGACTCGCGCCGCATCAGGCGCGACTCGATCGCGGCCGAAATCCACAAGGCCCCCACCAGCACGAAGGCCGCCGTCAAGCCGCCTTCGATGAGGTTGCGCAGGGTGAGCCTGACGCTGCCGAACTTCCAGCCGATGTCGTCCAGCTCATCCATGATGACCGGCAGCAGCCCGGTCACCCACAGCACCGCACAGATCCACACCGCCCAGGAGCCGAGCCGCTCCACCAGCCGGATCGGCGCCGAGTTGGGCCAGGCGGCCGCCAGCACCCGGGCGATGACGCGGATGACCGCCAGCGAAACGAGCACGGGCAAGGCCAGCTTGAACAGCGCGGGCGCCAGCCCCCACATCGGCAGGAGTCGCCGGGCCCCGAACGCCAGCGCCAGGGCCAGCAGCGGAAACAGTGCGCCGTCGATGACGCGGTCGCCAAAGAACACGCTGTTCTCGCGCTGCGTCACCGCGCGAGACAGCGCCCAGCTCAGCAGCCCCGCCAGGGCCAGGCAGCCCAGCAGCAGCGCCCATTCGCCCAGGGCGTCGGGGCTGAAGACACGGGTCAGCAAAGCCTGGAGTTCATTCAGGCTCAGGGGTTGGTGCATCGAATTCATGTCAGGGCCGCGCCGGGCGAGCACGCCGGCGCCGGTCTCGGGAAACGGAGATCAGGGACGGGATTAGACGTCAGCCAGCGCGCGCAGATGCACGCCGACGCTGCGCGCCAGGGCCTGCAGGTTGTAGCCGCCCTCCAGCACCGACACGATGCGGCCCTTGGCATGGCGCGCGGCGACGTCCTTGAGCTTGAGGGTGATCCATTCGTAGTCGGCCTCGACCAGGCCCAGCTGGCCGAGGTCATCCTCGCGGTGAGCGTCGAAGCCTGCGGAGATGAAGATCATCTGCGGCTTGAAGCGCTCCAGCGCTGGCAGCCACATGGCCTCGACGATCTCACGCACCTCACCGCCGCGGGTGTAGGGCGGCAGCGGCACGTTGACCATGTTGGTGCCCTTGGGCACCGCGCCGCTGTAGGGGTAGAGCGGGTGCTGGAACAGGCTCACCATCAGCACGCGGTCATCGCCCGCGATGATGTCCTCGGTGCCGTTGCCGTGGTGCACGTCGAAGTCGACGATGGCCACGCGCTTCAGGCCGCGGCGGTCCAGCGCATGTCGAGCGGCGATCGCCACGTTGTTGAAGAAGCAAAAGCCCATGCTCTGGTCACGCGTGGCATGGTGGCCTGGCGGACGCACCGAGCAGAAGGCGTTGTCGGCGCCGCCGTCGATGACCAGATCGGTGGCCTGCACGGCCGCGCCTGCGGCGTGCAGCGCCGCCGCCCAGGTGTGCGGGTTGGCCGAGGTGTCGGGGTCGACGGCGCAGCGCTCGCCGCGCTCGGCGCAGTCGCGCAGCATGGCGCCGATTTCGGCAACGTAGCCGTGCGTGTGGGCCAGCTCGACGTCCTTCAGGTCCGCCGGGCGGGCGTCGACATACTGCAGCGCCTGGTTCAGGCCGGTGCCGATCAGCCAGTCGTCGATGGCGGCCAGCCGCTGCGGGCATTCGGGGTGGCCGTCGCCCATGTCATGGCGGCGGCACTCGGGGGGATTGAAATACGCGGTGGGCATGGGCCGTTGTCTCTTGCTATGGTGAGGGTCATGACGACGACGCAATCCCGAACCCTCGCAGCGCAACTGCAGGCGCTACAAAACCAGATTAGCACGGTCATCAAGGGCAAGCCGACGCAGATCGCCGATGCCCTGGCCTGCCTGATCGCGGGGGGGCACCTGCTGATCGAGGACCTGCCTGGCGTCGGCAAGACCACGCTGGCCCACGCGCTGGCGATTTCACTGGGCCTGAAGTTCTCGCGCCTGCAGTTCACGGCCGACCTGCTGCCCAGCGACCTGCTGGGGGTGTCGGTCTACGAGCGCGAAAAGAACGGCTTCGTCTTCCACCCGGGCCCGGTGTTCGCCCAGGTGCTGCTGGCCGACGAGATCAACCGCGCCGGACCCAAGACCCAGAGCGCGCTGCTGGAGGCGATGGAAGAACACCAGGTCAGCATCGAAGGCGTGAGCCACCCGCTGCCGCAGCCCTTCTTCGTGATCGCCACCCAGAACCCGAGCGAGCAGCTCGGCACCTTCCCGTTGCCGGAGTCGCAGCTTGACCGCTTCCTGATGTGCATCTCCCTCGGCTACCCCGATGCGGCGGCCGAGCGCGAGTTGCTGATGGGCGGCGACAGCCGTGAGCAACTCAAGGGGCTGCAGGCCGTGATGACGCCGGCCGAGCTGGTGCAGGTGCAGGCGGCCGTCAAGGCCATCCATGCCGCGCCGCCGTTGCTGGACTATCTGCAGGCTCTGCTGGCCGCCACGCGGTCGGGGCAGTGGTTCGTGGAAGGCCTCTCGCCGCGCGCAGGCCTGGCCGTGCTGCGTGCCGCCCGCGCCCGCGCCCTGCTGCAGGGTCGCGACTACGTCTCGCCCGACGATGTGCAGGCCATCCTGCCGCAAACCATCGCCCACCGCCTGCAGCCGCGCGCCGGCGCTGGCCGCGGCGCCCGCGAGCAGGTGCGCGCCATGATCGAGGCCACCGCCCTGCCCTGAGGCGCCGACCGGCATGGCTTTGATGACTCTCGGCACCGGCGCGCTGCGTCGCCGCTGGCAAGCCTGGTGGCAAGGCCGCCAGCCCGTGGCGGACACCCACCACACGACCCAGCGCAACGTCTACATCGTGCCCACGTGGGCCGGCGTGGCCTTTTGCTGCACGCTGGGGGTGCTGCTGCTGGCCAGCATCAACGAGCAGATCAGCCTGGGCTATGCCCTCACCTTCGCGCTCACCGGCGCGGGTCTGGCGTCCATGCACACCACCCACGGCAACCTGCGTGGCCTGCAGATGGACCTGAAGGCACCCGACGGCGCGCATGCGGGCGACGAATACACGCTGGAGCTGCGGCTGCACAACCCGGGCCGCGCACGCTTTGGCATCGCCGTCAGCGCCCAGCTCGTCAGCGGCGCGACCGAGCCGGCCTGGGTCGACGTGCCGGCGCTGGGTCATGCGGTGCTGCAGTTGCGCCTGCCGGCCGCCCGCCGAGGCCTGCACGCCCTGCCCCGGCTCATCATCACGACGCGCTTCCCGCTGGGCTTCTTTCGCGCCTGGAGCTACTGGCGGCCGGCCAGCCAGGTCTGGGTCTACCCGCAGCCGGAGGTTGCGCCGCCGGCCTTCCCGGCCCAGGCCGAGGCGGGCCAGGCCCATTCCGCATCCACCCGGCAAAGCGCCAGCGGCACCGACTTCTCCGGCGTGCGCACCTACCGCCGGGGCGACTCGGTCAAGCAGATCCTCTGGCGCAAGTCGGCCCTGGCGCTGGACCAGGGCCTGCCGCTGTGGGTGCGCGAGACCGAAGCGCCGCTGGCCCGCGACCTGTGGCTGGACTGGCGTGACACCCCAGGCCGGGACGTCGAGGCCCGTTTGAGCCGCCTCACCGCCTGGGTGCTCACCGCCGAGCGGCTGGGCCAGCCCTATGGCCTGCGCCTGGCGGGCCGCGAATGGCCGCCATCCCTGGGTGCGGCGCACCGCGTGAGCTGCCTGCAGGCCCTGGCGGGGTTCGCCGCATGAGTGCGCTGCGCCAGGCCTGGTCACGCCTGCCCCGCGAGACGCGCGACAGCTACTTCCTGCTGGCCGTCATCACGGCCGTGATCGCGCCGCATGCCGACCACCTGCCGCTGTGGAGCTCGGCCCTGACTGCACTGATGCTGGCCTGGCGCGCCAGCCTGGCGGCCCGCCAGAAGCCGCTGCCCAGCCGCTGGTGGCTGGGCGTCGTGATCGTGATCTACACCGGCCTGACCTGGCTGACCTTCCGCACCCTCATCGGCCGGGAGGCGGGCATCACGCTGCTGGTGATGCTGATGGCGCTCAAGACGTTGGAGCTGCGGGCCCGGCGAGATGCCTTTGTCGTGTTCTTCCTCGGCTTCTTCCTGGTGCTGACCCAGTTCCTGTACTCGCAATCGCTGCTGATGGCGCTGTGGTCTCTGGTGTCGCTGTGGGGATTGCTGGCGGCGGTCGTGCTGGCCCAGATGCCCTCGACCGACGCCCAGGGCGTGCCCAGCATCGGCATCGCGGCGCGCCACGCGGCCCTGACCACAGCCCTGGGCCTGCCCGTGATGGTGCTGCTGTTCGTGCTGTTCCCGCGCATCGCGCCGCTGTGGGGGGTGCCGACCGAGGCGATCGGCAAGACCGGGCTGTCCAACCAGCTCGAGTTCGGCGCGATGAACGAGATTGCCAATGACGACAGCATCGCGCTGCGCGTGAAGTTCGATGGCGCCTTGCCGCCGCCCGATCAGCGCTACTTCCGTGGCCCGGTACTCACCCGCTTTGACGGCAAGACCTGGCGGGCCGCCGACAGCCGCGCGAGCCAGAGCTGGCTGCGCGGTCGCGACGATCTAGTCACGCAGGGCCCGGCGCTGCGCTACGAGATGACGTTGGAGCCGCTGCGCATCCCGGTGCTGCCGCTGCTGGAGATGAGCCCTGGCGCGGTCGGGACGGAGCTGCCGCTGACCGACCTGGTGCTGGTGCGCGGCCCCGAGATGCAGTGGCTGTCGCCGCGACCGATCACCGAGCGGCTGCGCTTCAATGCCACGGCCCACATGGCCTGGAAGGCCGGCGAAAACCGCCCGCGCATGCAAAGAGCCCTGGACGCCGATCTGCCGCCTAACAGCAACCCGCGCTCGCTTGCCTGGGCGGCGGCCCTCGCCGCTCAGCCGCGATTTGCGAACCTGGCGCCGGGGCCGCGGGCCCAGGCGCTGGCGGCCGCACTGCTGGAGCACATCCAGCGAGAGGATTACACCTACACCCTGACGCCCGGCCGCTACGGGGTGGACACGCCCCACGTCATCGACGAGTTCTGGCTGGACCGGCGGCTCGGGTTCTGCGAGCACTTTGCGTCCGCCTTCGTGGTGCTCATGCGCGCCATGGACGTGCCGGCCCGCATCGTGACGGGCTTCCAGGGCTGGGACTCAGAGCCCCAGGACGGCTACCAGATCGTGCGCAACGCCAATGCCCACGCCTGGGCCGAGTTCTGGGTCGAAGGCCGGGGCTGGGTGCGCAGCGACCCCACGGCGGCCGTGGCGCCCAACCGTGTGACCCAGGGCCTGGCCCTGCGGCCGCAGCCCGGCGTGATCGGGCAGCTCAACCCGACCCTCTGGCGCGCGGTGCGCGGCGGCTGGGAAACGCTCAACAACCGCTGGCAGCAGCTGGTGCTGAACTACTCGCGACAGAACCAGTTCGACCTGCTCAAGCAACTGGGCTTCAGCCAACCTGACTGGACCGCGCTCGGCCAGGCCCTGGCCGGCGTGATCCTGCTGCTGGCGCTGGCCGGCGCCGGCTGGATCCGCTGGAGCAGCCGCCCGCACGATGCCTGGAGCCGCCAGCGGGCGCGCATCCTGCGGCTGCTGCGCCGAGCGGGTGTGGATCTGCCCTTGCATGAGGGCCCGGGTGCCTGGGCCCGCCGGCTGCGCCAGCGCCACGGCCCGCAGGCTGAGCCCGCGGCAGTGTGGCTGGAGGGCCTGGAGCGCGCCCGCTACGCCCCCGGGTCTGCCGCCCCGCGCTGGGCCGAACTGCGTGCGGCGGCACGTATGCTGCGCGTGTGAAGTTCCGAACCCTGCCCCTGATCGCCGGCCTGCTGCTGGCGACCTCCCTGCAAGCCAAGCCCCTTCGCGCCCGCCCGGCGCCCCCGCCCGAGCCGCTGGGCCCGCGCCCTGCCCTGCTGGCTTTTGCCGATGAACTGGCCGCCGCCCAGCAATGGGATGCCGTGGCCTTGCGCGCCCAATTGAGCCAGGCGCTGGACCTGCCCAAGGTCAGGCAGCTCATCCTGCCCGCGTCGGTCGGCACGGCCAAGAACTGGACGGCTTACCGCGACCGCTTCATCGAGCCCAGGCGGCTGGAAGCGGGCGCGGCCTTCTGGGCCGAGCACGAGGCCGCGCTCGCGCGGGCCGAGAGCCGCTACGGCGTGCCGGCCGAGATCATCGTCGGCATCATCGGCGTGGAAACCTTCTACGGCCGCATCACCGGCGGCTTCAAGGTGCTGGATGCGCTGGCGACGCTGGCCTTCGACTTCCCATCCGAACACCCCCGCGCTGCCGAGCGCCAGGCGTTCTTCCGCAACGAGCTGGCGGAGTTCCTGAAGCTGTGCCGCGAAAATGGCCTCGACCCGAGCGACGTGCGCGGCAGCTATGCCGGCGCGCTGGGCTGGCCGCAGTTCATGCCGGGCAGCTGGCGCCAGCACGCGGTGGACTTCGACGGCGATGGCCGCATCGACCTGATCTCAAGCCCGGTGGACGCCATCGGCAGCGTGGCCCACTACCTGGCCGAGTACGGCTGGCAACCCGGCGAAGCCACCCACTACAGCGTGAAGCTGCCCGCTGACCTGCGCGCCCGCGCCCGGCTGCTCGCGCCGGACATCAAGCCCAGCTTCACCGCCGCCGAGCTGCTGGCAGCGGGTGCCCAGCCCTCCGAAGCCGCGCGGGACCATGCCGGCCCGATGGCGGTCATCCAGTTGCAGAACGGCCCGCACAAGCCGCCCACCGTGCTGCTGGGCACCCAGAACTTCTGGGTGGTCACGCGCTACAACTGGTCGGCCTACTACGCGCTGGCCGTCATCGAGCTGGGGCGGGCCGTCAAGGCCAAACGTCCTCCGGCCACGACACCATCGGCGGCTCCGGCCCCATCAGCGCCGGGTTGACGGCCGGCAGCACCCGGTCGTGCCAGTAGCGGCGCGACGCGTCGCGCTCGCAGCCCGAGGCGCCGTGCTGGCTCGACCATCGCCAGGCACCGCAGGCGGGCGTGGACACCACCGCGACGCCCGCCGCCTGGTAGCGCGCCAACACCGTCGGCGCCGGGTGGCCGAAACGGCTGCGGTAGCCCGCCTGCACCACCGCCACGGCGGGGCGCACCGCGGCGAGCAACTCCGGGCTGGACGACGTCTTGCTGCCGTGGTGAGGCACCAACAGCACGTCAGCCCGGAGGTCGGGCTCGCGCCGGGTCAGGGCCCGTTCGTGGTCGGCCTGCAGGTCGCCCGCCAGCAGCGCACGGCGCCCCGACGCGGCCGTGATGCGCAGCACGCAGGACAGGTCGTTGGGCTTGAGCCCGCGGTCGTAATGAACGGGCGTGGGATGGAGCACCTCGAACCGCACGCCGTCCCAGACCCAGGCCTGGCCGGCTTCACAACGCTGGGTTGCCGGCGCGGCGCGCCACAGCGGATGGCCGTCTTCCAGCGAGCTGCTCAGCCGCGTGACGTGCAGCCCGCGCAGCAGCGCGGCGGCGCCGCCCACATGATCCGTGTCGCGGTGGCTGAGCATCAGCAGATCCAGCCGCTGCACGCCGTCGCCGCGCAACAGCGGCAGCAACACCCGGTCGCCGGCATCCGCCCCGGGCGCGTAGACCGGGCCGGCGTCGAAGAGCAGCACGTGGCGGTGTGTGCGCACGAGCACCGCATTGCCCTGGCCAATGTCAGGTGCCAGCAGGTCGAACTCTCCGGGCACGGCGCGCGGCACGGCGGGCCAGAGCAGCGGCAGCGTCATCATCAAGCCGGCCAGGCGCAGGCGCCACGGCAGGCGCAGGATCATCAAGACAGCGCCCAGCAGCCCCAGGCCTTGCGCCCACGCGGGCGCCGCGGGCAGCCACCACACCGCCAGCGGCCAGTCGGCCAGCCAGCGCAGCCACGCCATCAGCCCCTGGCTCAACCAGGCTGCCAATGTCCACAGCGGCGGGGCCAGCCCACCGGCCAGAGCCAGCGGCGTCAACACGAAGCTCACCAGCGGGATGGCCACGAGGTTGGCCAGAAGCCCCACCACCGAGACTTGTGAAAAGCAGATCAGGCTGAGCGGCGCCAGGCCGATGGTGGCGATGAGCTGAGTGCGCAGTGCCGCCCGCAGGCGCTCGGCCCAGGTGTGCGACGGCGCCTCGCCCGCAGCCATCAGCAGGCCGACCGCGCCGAAGGACAGCCAGAAGCCCGGTTGAAGCAAGGCCCACGGGTCCAGCGCGGTCACCACCACGGCGGCGCCCAGCAGCACCATGGGCCAGGGCCAGCGCCACTGAAGGCTGCGCAGCGCCGCCACGGCCGCCAGCATCAGCACCGTGCGTTGCGCCGGTACACCCCAGCCCGAGAACAAGGCATAGGCCAACGCCGCGAGCACCCCCGTCCAGCGCGCGACCGTGGGCGCCGGCAGCCGCAGACACAGCCAAGGCAGGCGCCGCCAGACTGGGCTCACCAACGCCGCGGCCAGCCACGCAAACAGGGTCACGTGCAACCCGGAGACACTCAGCAGATGGGCCACGCCGGTGTCGCGGAACAGGGCCCAGTCGGCGGTGGCGATGGCGTTCTGGTCGCCCAGGCTGAGGGCGGCCAGCACGCCCGCCAGGGCCGGGTCGGCCACGTGGGCGCGGATGGACTCGCGCAGGCGCTGCCGGGCGGTGTCGAGGCGCCACGCCGGGGCGGCCTCCAGGCGCTGCGCGGCGCGCACCACGCCAGTAGCCCGCAGGCCCTGCTCGAACAACCACAGTTCGGCATCGAAGCCGCCTGGATTCATCAGGCCGTGGGCGCGCTTCAGGCGGGCGGTGAAACGCCAGCGCTCGCCGGCCATCACGGCCGGGCCGTCATAGATGAGCAGCATCAGCCGCGGTGGCACCTGGGGCGGCAGCGCGGTGCCGGCATCGCCGACCGCATCGATCGCGAACTCGAAGCGCCAGCCAGGCACGCCGCCCTGCCCCGTGACCGCCACCGGGAGGCTGTCGATGCGGCCCGCCATCACCAGATCACGCAGCTCCCAGGCCGGTGCAAGCTCGTGGCTCAAGCGCTGTTCGGCGCGCCATGCGGTACTCAAGAAGGCCAGCAGAGCAGCGATGAGCACCCGCCCCCACCACCGACGCCGAGCCCAGGCCAGCACCACCACCCCGGCCGCCAGCATCACTTGCTCAGCCGGCGTCGGCAGCCGCTCGCAGCGGTGCAACAGGGCGAGGCCGGCCAGCCAGCCCAGGCCGGCCCCGATCAGGTCGCGCGGGCCCCAGCGCCCCTGCAGCACGGCATCTCCCTGGCCTACGCCCGTGGTGGTCGAGGTGTAGCATGCCGGCGTCTTTTGAACGTGCCCTAGCCCTCCCCCGTATGAGTTCCTCCGCCATCCAAGCCAAGCTCGCCGAACTCGGCATCACCCTGCCGCCCCTGGCCGTGCCCGCCGCGGCCTACCTGCCCTTCACCCGCACCGGCAATCTGCTGTTCGTGTCGGGCCACATCGCCAAGAAGGACGGCAACCCCTGGGTCGGCCAGCTCGGCCGTGACGTCGACACCGCCACCGGCCAGGCCGCCGCGCGTGCCGTGGCCATCGACCTGCTGGGCACCCTGCAAGCCGCCACGGGCGACCTGGGCAAGGTGCGCATCGTGAAGGTGATGAGCCTCGTGAACAGCACGCCTGACTTCACCGAGCAGCATCTCGTGACCAACGGCTGCTCGGAGCTGCTGGCCACCGTCCTGGGCGACGCCGGCAAGCATGCCCGCAGCGCCTTCGGCGTGGCGCAGATCCCGATGGGCGCCTGCGTCGAGATCGAGCTGATCGCGGAAATCGCCGACTGATGTTCATCCAGCCTTCCAAGTTGCCCGGCCGCGTGCTGGCGGGCATGGCCGTCGCCAGCTTTGCGGCGGTGGGTGTGGCCCTGGTGGCCCAGCATCAATTCGGCGTGAAGCCCTGCCCCTGGTGCGTGCTGCAGCGGGGCATCTTTCTGCTGTTGGGCGCGCTGTCGCTGCTGGGCTGGCTGACGCAGCGCACGCGGGCGCTGCGTCAGGCGGCGCTGGTTGGCGTGCTGCTGCTGTGCGCCGCGGGTGTCACGGCGGCCGTGTTCCAGCACGAGGTGGCATCGCAGCAGGCCTCCTGCGCCATGGGCCTGGCGGACAAGATCGTCACGACCCTGAACCTGGAAGAGCTCTGGCCGCCGGTCTTCATGATCACGGCCAACTGCGCCGATGCGGCCGCCTACCGCTTGGTCGGCCTGCCCTACGAGGTGTGGAGCGGCCTGCTCTTCGCCGCCCTCGCCGGCCTGGGGCTGTGGGTGTTCAGCAAGCGCTGAAGACCCCTCGCTTCATTCGCCCTTGACCACGCCCTCGCGGCGTGGGTCGGCGCCCCCCGACCAGCCGCCCGGCACGCGCAGCAGCACCTGCAGGCCGCTGGTCAGGTCGGTCTCCACCACCACATGGCCGCGGCCGCGCAGGTCGGCCAGTTGCTCGGCGGTCAGTGCACCGCGCTCGACGATGAGCGAGCCGCTGTTGAAGTGGCCGAAGTTGGGCAGGTCCACAGCCTCCTGCGCCGGCAGGCCCCACGCCAGCGCGCCGGTGAGCACCTTGGCCACGTAGTGGATGATGACCGGGCCACCCGGTGAGCCGGCGGCCATCAGCAGCTGGCCATCGCGGTCGAACACCAGCGTCGGCGCCATGCTGGAACGTGGCCGCTTGCCGGCCTCCACCCGGTTGGCCACGGGCTTGCCGTCGGCACCCACCGGATTGAGAGAAAAGTCGGTCAGCTGGTTGTTCAGCACGAAGCCGCCGGCCAGGCCGGTACCGCCATCGCTCATCACGCGGCTGCCGAAGGCCGACTCCACGCTGGTGGTCATCGCCACGGCATGCCCTTGCCCATCCACCACGCTGACATGGCTGGTGCCCGACTCCAGCTGTTCAGCCTGCGGTGCAAACGCCTGCCGCACGGGCACCGGGTCGCCCGCCGTCGCAATGCCGCCCGCCCGCGCGCCGATGAGGGCGCCGCGCTGCTTCAGGTAGGCGCTGGCGAGCAGGTTCTGCCAGTCGCCGCCCGGCGCCGCCACGAAGGCCG
Source organism: Methylotenera sp. (assembly GCA_021738245.1). Taxonomy (GTDB): domain Bacteria; phylum Pseudomonadota; class Gammaproteobacteria; order Burkholderiales; family Burkholderiaceae_C; genus Pelomonas. The sequence continues at coordinate 14,680 of JAIPCJ010000089.1, forward strand.
GGTCGCCGATGTACTGGGCGCGGTCGGCAAAGGCCAGCTTGGCCGACTCGGCATAGGCATGCATCCAGTCAGCCGTGATGCCGCGTGCCGCCCGGGCCGCCGGCTGGGTGTCGAGCAGCCCGAGGATTTCCATCAACGTCAGGTGGCCCGACGTGGGCGGGCCGAAGCCGCAGATGCGGTAGCTGCGCCAGTCATTGCACAGCGGCGGGCGTACCACCGGCCGGTAGGCGGCCAGGTCGTCCGTGGTCAGCAGGCCGGGGCGCGCATGGCCCTGCACTCGGCGCACGATGTCGGCCGCCACCGGTCCTTCGTAGAAGGCCTTGGCGCCCTGCTTCGCCACGCCGCGCAGCACGGCCGCATAGGCCGGGTTCTTCAACACGGTGCCCACCGCGAGCGGTGCGCCGTTGCTGTCGTAGAAGTAGTGCGCCGCGATCGGGTCCTGGCGCAGCGCCGTCTCGCCGGCCAGCAGTTCATTCAGCCGCGGGCTGACCGCGAAGCCCTGTTCGGCCAGGCGAATGGCCGGCTCGAACAGCCGCGCCCAGGGCAACCGCCCATGCCGGCGATGCCCTTCGGCGAGCATGGCCAGCACCCCCGGCGTGCCGGTGGACAAGCCACTGAGGATGGCATCGCGCATGGCCAGCGGCTTGCCGTCGGCCCTCAGGAAGAGTGCCGGCGTGGCCGCCGCGGGCGCGGTTTCGCGCCCGTCCAGGGCCTGCACCTCGTGCCCGTCCCAGTGCAGCAGAAAGGCGCCGCCGGCAATGCCGCTGGACTGGGGCTCCACCAGGCCGAGCACCGCCTGCACGGCCACGGCCGCATCCAAGGCGGAGCCGCCCGCCTTGAGCATCTCAAGGCCCGCGTCGACGGCCAGCGGGTTGGCGGCCGTCACGGCGAAGCGCTTGGCGGGCGCGGTCAACCCGCCTTGCTTGGCGGTGCGGGCGGTGGCGGCCTCGGGTTGGTCCAGGGCCAGCGCGGGGGCGAGCCAGACCGCCCCGAGCAGGGGCATCAGACGCAGGGTTCTCAGGGCATGCATGCCTGCCATCTTAGGCATGTGGCCTCGGGAACTTCCGGTGGCCGCCCCATGTCGCGGCGTAGTCCTCTCGCCTTGCGCTCGCGCCGTCAGCGACGCTGGCCGCGGTGAGCCTCCAATGAGCCTGAAAGGCGCCGATGCTCACGCACCGGCGGGCAGGATCAGAAGTAGCCCAGGTCCCGCTGGCTGTAGGTGCCGATCTGCGGCAGCACCATGGGCAGGTCGGTGGCGCTGACGCCCATCCAGGTTGCCAGCGTGGCGCCGAGTTGGTCCACGCCCGTGGTCGGCAGCAAGCGGCCCTGGCCGACGTCATCCGGGCCATTGACGCTGACGGAAGGCAGCGTGCCCCAGTAGCGCCCACCCTTGACCGCCCCACCCATGATGAAGTGGTGGCTGCCCCAACCGTGGTCGGAGCCGTCGCCATTGCTGGTCAGCGTGCGACCGAAATCACTGGCGGTGAAGGTGGTGACCTGGTTCTCCACGCCGAGCTCCAAAGTCGCTGCATAGAAGCTCGCCAGGGCATCGTTCACCGCGGTGAGCAGGCCCGGATGCTGGTTCACGAGAAAGTCGTGGAGGTCGAAGCCGCCGATCGACACGAAGTACACCTGGCGGGACACGCCCAGGCTTTGCCGTGAGGCAATCAACTTGGCGACCATGGCCAGTTGGTTGGACAGGCTGGACGTGGTGTCGAAGGTCGTCTTCATCGGCGGCAGGGCCGCCAGCGAGGTGCTCACGATGCCCTGCGCGCCGATCGACCGCGAGACCACCCGGTTCAGCTCCGCCTCCATCCAGTGGCTGCGGCTCGCGGTGAGCATGCTGCGCAGCGCGTCGGAGCAGGCCTGGGAGCCATACAGCGGCCGCACCACGCCGTTGATCGGAACGGCGCCGGATGTGGAGACCTGGTACTGCACCGCCTGCTTGCCGGCCATGTAGACCGCGTTGCCGGACACATTGATGCAGGTGAAAGTGGTGTTGCCGTTGCCGCTCAGGAACAGGTCGCCCAGGCGGCCGCCCCAGCCGGTCACGGCGCCTTCGGGCGAACTGCTCTGCCAGACGGACTGCTGGTCGTTGTGCGAGAACAGCTTGGGTGGCAGCGGCACGCTCTGCGCCTTGTACTGCGCAAGCGTGGTGGGTTGCACGAGGGTGCCGACGTTGAGCTGCACGCCCAGCTTGCCCGCGTCCCACAGGCCCTTGAGCTTGCCGAGCTGCGGGGCCAGCGCCATCTGCCGGCCGCCCACGCTCAGGCCCAGGGCGGTGGCCGCCAGTTGGTCGCGCGGTGTGGACAGGGTCTGGCGGATCGTCGCGTAGGCGTCGTAGCTGGGCTGGTCATACGGCACCAGGGTGTTGCCGTAGTCATTGCCGCCGTACAGGAACACGCAGACCAGCGCGCGGTAGTCGGTCGGCGCGGTCGCGGCAGCGGCCTCGCCGATGCCGGCAAGCGTCAGCGCCCAGGGGGCCGCCGTGCCGGCCACGCCCAGCGCCGAGGCCCGGCGCAGGAACTCACGGCGCTGCAGGTCGGGGATGCGGTTGATCTTCATGGGCGTCCCCTCACTTCTGGATCTGGTACTCGGGGCTGGCCATGACCAGCAGGATGCTGGCCAGCACGCGGTTCAACTTGCCGGCATCGGTGGTGGCCGCGATGGAGGCGACCGCGGTCGAGATGGCCGTGGTGGTGGCGGATGACAGCGTGCCGCCAGCCAGGCGCAGGGCGATGTCGTTGACCAGGGCCGCGGCATCGGTCGCCAGCGCGATCTCGGCGGTGTAGTTCGCCTTGACCTCGCCCACGCCGTTTTGCAGCGCGGTCTGCATGAAGTTCAGGAAGCCGGCCACCGTGGTCTCGTTGCAGAGCTGAAACTCGGGCGCCGTGACGGCATTGAGCCCCAGGTCCGAGCCGGGCGGCACGTAGCCCGGCCGGAAGAAGTTGAACACCGACGGGCTGCGCAGCGGGCTCTGGCCCAGCCGGGTGGCCGGGTTGCTGACATCACCCACGTTCCAGGCCCCCGTGGGCGAAGTGACGCCGAAGGTTCGGCCCCACTGGATGAAGCGCTGCAACGGCTCGCGCAGCTTGCCGGCGCCGGGCGCGGTCGGGATGCGGCGCGCCTCGGTATCGAGCAGGATGGCGCGGATGACGGCCTTCAGGTCCCCGCGCACGCCCGCACCGTTGTTGGACCACACCGCGCTGATGCGCGCGACATAGGCCGGGCTGGGGTTGGAGCACACCAGGCGCTGGATGAGCTGGCGGCCGATGAAGGGGCCGACATTGGGATGATTGGCAAGCGTGTCCAGCGCCGTCTTCATGGCGGTCGGGCCATCGGCGGTGGACGGGATGTCGACCGTCAGCACCTTCTTGGCGCCCGTCGAGAAGCGGGCCGGGTTGTTCACCATCGGCTTGCGCATGAAGGCGGGGTCGGTGGCGCTGACACCGTCGAAATCCCAGCCGGTGAACACACGGGCCAGGTCGGTGATGTTGCTCTGGGTGTAGGTCTCCAGCGCCTTGCCACTGGCATCAAGCTTGGGGCTGCCGTCGTCGTTCAGCTGCACGAGGCCGATGCTGAAGAGCTGCATCACCTCCCGGGCGTAGTTTTCGTCAGGCACGCGGCCGGTCTTGGGGTCTTCCTTCTGGTTGCCCCGCATGTTGAGGTACACGCCCATGCCACAGGACAGCGACACGCCCTCCAGCAGGTCCCGGTAGGTGCCGAAGGCCCGCTGCTCCAGCATGTCCACATAGGCCGCCACCGCGAACCCTCGCCAGGTGACCGGGATGCCGGCCATGGAGATGACGAAGATTTCGCTCAGTGCCAGCACCACACGCTGGCGCAACAGATCGGGTGCCGACAACAGCTTGCGCCACAACGTGTTGTCCACGCCGTTGAAGGTGTTCTTGTTGGCGTCTACCGCAAAGCCCTGGGCAACCAGCCAGTCGAAATGACCCGCGGTGACGGGCAGCGCGAACTGCGCATCGAGCCAGGCCGCGTAGCCGTTGGCCTTGACGGCCGCGATGTCTTCCGCGCGCGCGCCGAAGGTGGCCTGGGCAAGAAAGCGGGCCGCCTCTGCATCCGTCGGCGCCACAGGCGGTGGGGCCGGAGGAGGCGGCGGTGGCGACGTGCCGCCGCCGGCGTCAGATGAC
>JAIPCJ010000003.1 GCA_021738245.1 Methylotenera sp.
CGCAGGGCTTGTCCTCGGTCCTCGACGACATGCCCTTCGAGTCCTCTCCTGGGCACCAAAAGCAAAAAGGCCAACACTTGCGTGCTGGCCTTTTTGCTTTTTTTGGTGCCCAGGAGAGGACTCGAACCTCCACGGAGTTACCCGCTAGTACCTGAAACTAGTGCGTCTACCAATTCCGCCACCTGGGCAAGGTGCTCAAGACTTCTGGTGAAGTACTGAGCCGTTTCAGGAAAACCGGGACTATATCATCAAAAACTTGAAGAACACAAATTCCTCGCCCGCGGGTGACGGCGCCGGTCTGCTCGGCGAAGTCGAGGGCACGCTGCAAGGCCATCGCGATGGCCATGGCTTCCTGATTCCGGATGACGGCTCGGCCGACGTCTATTTGTCGTCGCAGGAAACGCATGCCGTCATGCACGGTGACCGCCTGCGCGTGCGCATCGTGCGCTTTGACAAGCGCGGGCGACCCGAGGGGCGCGTGCTGGAGATCCTGGAGCGCAAGAAGCGCCCCCTCATCGGCCGTCTGCTGCTGGAGTCGGGCGTCTGGCTTGTCGCGCCGGAAGACCGCCGCATGGGGCAGGACATCCTCATCCCCAAGAACGGCATCGCCAACGCCACGGCGGGGCAGGTGGTGGCGGTGGAGTTGACCGAGCCGCCATCGCTGTATTCCAAGCCGGTGGGCCGCGTGGTCGAGGTGCTGGGTGAGATTGACGACCCCGGCATGGAGATCGAGATCGCGGTGCGCAAGTACGACGTGCCGCATCGCTTCAGCGCCGAGACGCTTGCGCAGAGCGCCAAGCTGCCGGAGAAGCTGCGAGCGGCAGACCTCAAACAGCGCATCGACCTGCGCGATGTGCCGCTCGTCACCATCGACGGTGAAGATGCGCGTGACTTCGACGACGCGGTCTACTGCGAACCCTTCAAGCAGGGGCGCGGCAAGAAAGCGTTCGAGGGCTGGCGGCTGCTGGTCGCCATCGCCGACGTGTCTCACTACGTGAAGCCGGGCGAGCCGCTGGATGCCGACGCCTACGAGCGAGCCACGTCGGTCTACTTCCCGCGCCGTGTCATCCCGATGCTGCCGGAGAAGCTCTCCAACGGCCTGTGCTCGCTGAACCCCTACGAAGACCGCCTGAGCATGGTGTGCGACATGCTTGTTGCCACCGATGGCACGGTCACGGCCTACCAGTTCTACCCGGCCGTGATCTGCTCGCACGCACGGTTCACGTACAACGAGGTCGCGGCCATCCTCGGCAACACGCATGGGCCTGAGGCCGCCAAGCGCCGCGAGTTGGTGCCGCACCTGCTGCACCTGCACGAGGTCTACCGCGCGCTGCTGGGCGAGCGGCAGCGCCGAGGCGCGATCGATTTCGAGACCACCGAGACGCAGATCCTCTGCGACGACAACGGCCGCATCGAGAAGATCGTGCCGCGCACCCGCAACGATGCGCATCGCTTGATCGAAGAGGCCATGCTTGCCGCCAACACCTGCTCGGCGGATTTCATCGCGGGTGCCAAGCATCCGTCGCTGTATCGTGTGCACGAGGGCCCGACACCGGAGAAGCGCCAGACCCTGCAGGCCTATTTGCGTTCGCTCGGCATCGGCATGGGCATCTCCGATGACCCGGCGCCGCGGGAGTTTCAGCAGCTCGCGCAGGCTACCAAGGACCGCCCCGACGCACAGCAGATCCACACCATGCTGCTGCGCTCCATGCAGCAGGCCATCTACACCGGTACCAACTCCGGCCACTTCGGCCTGGCCTACCCGGCCTACACGCACTTCACGAGCCCGATCCGGCGCTACCCCGACCTGCTCGTGCATCGGGTGATCAAGGCGCTGCTGGCGGGCAAGAAGTACACGCTGGATGCGGCCAAGATGAAGGTGCCCCAGGCGCCGAAGCGGCCCGGGCGCGCAGCACCGCCGAATCCGGCGGAGGCGCGCAATGAGGCCGAGCGCTGGGAGGTCGTCGGGGCGCATTGCAGCGCCAACGAACGCCGTGCAGACGAAGCCAGCCGCGACGTCGAAGCCTGGTTGAAGTGCCGCTACATGCGTGACCGCCTGGGTGAGGAGTTCGCAGGCACGGTCAGCGCGGTCACTTCGTTCGGTCTCTTCGTGCAGCTGGATGCGCTCTACGTCGAAGGCCTGGTGCACATCACCGAGCTGGGCGGCGAGTACTTCAAGTTCGACGATGTTCGCCAGGAGCTGCGCGGCGAGCGCACGGGCATCCGCTACGCCACCGGCGCGCGCGTGCAGGTGCAGGTCAGCCGCGTCGATCTCGACGGGCGACGCATCGACTTCCGCCTCGTGCGGGATGCGGACGACACGCGCGTGAGCCGGCGAGGCGCGCCGGCCAAATCAGCGGGCAAGGCGTCTGGCAAGGCGACTCGCAAGGCGGCGGGTCCGGAAGCCGCCAAGAAGCGCGCCCCGAAGACGGCCGTCGAGGCGCTCGATGAGGTTCGGCAGGCGGATCGCGATGTCAAGAAGAGCCGCAAGGAGGTCATCGCTTCGCTGCACCCGGTGAAGGCCGCCCAGCAGGCCGCCAAGCGGGCGGCGGGCAAGGCAGCCCGCAAGACGGCAGCCAAGGCCGCGCCGCGCAAGCGCCGCTGATTCAGCGGCGAGGGGTGGTCAGGGCCAGCGCGTCAGGCGTTCCACGAGATCGCCGGCGCGCAAGACGCCCGACACTTCGCCAGCGCGACCGTGGGCCTCCACCCCTTGGCAGGCCACGGCATGCGCGGCAGCCTCCGGTTGCTGTGCCCAGAGGCCGCCCAGCCAGCCTGCCAGCACATCGCCGCTGCCTGCGGTGGCCAGCGCAGGCCCGCCGCTGCCTGACACGGCGGGGCATTCGCCGGGCGACGCCACGATGGTGCCCGAGCCCTTCAACACCACGCTGCAGTGCAGTTGATGTGCCAACGCCGTGGCGGCGGCCAGCCGGTCGCGCTGGACACTCGCGACATCGCTGGCTAGCAGCCGTGCAGCCTCCAGCGGATGCGGCGTGAGCAGCGTGCTCGCCGGTGGGCGTCGGCGCAGGGCCTCCTGCAGATCAGCATCGGGGGCGATGGCGTTCAGGGCGTCCGCGTCGATCACCAGCCGTGGCAGGGTGTGCAACAGGCCCGGCAGTTCATCGGCAATGCCCGGGCCGGCGCCGCAGCCCACCACGCCCACCGCCTGCGGCAGGCGACTCAGGCGCCCGCGCATCAGCTCGGGCCGCACAGGGTCGGCCACCTCGTCAGCGGCCAAGTCCAGCAGGTCGACATACACCCGCCCGGCGCCGCAGGCGAGGGCGGCGCGGGCCGCCAGCCGGGCAGCGCCTTGCATGCCCGGAGCGCCGCCCACCACCAGCACCTCGCCGCGGCTGCCCTTGTGGCTGGTCGGTCGCCGGTCGGGCCGCGCAGGCGCGCCAAGGAGCAGGGCCGTGGGCGCTTCGTCAGGCGTGATGCCGAGGTCGTCGAACCAGAGCTGACCGACATGGGCGCGCCCCTCGCCCGTCAACAGGCCCGGCTTGAGCGTCAGCAAGGCCAGGGTGTGATCAGCCCGCACGGCGCAGCCGCCGGCAGCCTGCCCCGTGTCGGCCAGCAGCCCGCTGGGCAGATCGACCGCCAGGACGGGGGCGCGGCAGGCCTGCATGGCGGCGATCGTGGCGGCCATGTCTGCCGATGGGGCGCGGTTCAGGCCCAGGCCCAGCAGCGCATCGATCACCAAGGCGGGCTGCTCGGGCGGCGTGGTGGCGCAATGGGTGGCCCCGCCATGTCGGGCCAGCAGCTGCTCCGCCACGCGCCCGTCGCCGCCGTTGTTGCCCGGTCCGCATGCGATCCAGATCGGGCCCGGACCGCGCCGGAGGGCCAGCGCCAGCTTGGCCACCGACAGCCCGGCGCGCGCCATCAGGTCGGGTGTGTGGAGGAGGGCGCGGGCTTCGATGCGCCGGCTTGCAGCGACATCGAAGAGTGGCAGCGGTTGTCGGGTGGGCAGCAGCGGGTGCATGCCCCCGAGCTTAGGCCAGCCGCTGCGGGCTGAGCGCGCTCAGCTCCAGCAAGGCGGACTCGCCCATGATTTGGCGGGCCAGTGCCTGCGCCGCGCCGCAGGCCTGCCCCCAGCCGCTGCCGCCGGGGGACAGGTTCAGCCACAGGCCCGGGCGGCCGCCGGCACCCAGCAGCGGCAGCCCGTCCGGCACCACCGCGCGCCGGCTGCTGCCCTGTTGGACCTGCTGGTGCAGGACAGAACCAGGGAACCAGTGCTGCAGTCCTCGGTGCAGGGTTTCGAATTCGGCCGTGGTGGGGGCCTGGCGGTGCTGAGGCCGGGTCACGGCGAGTCCACCGGTCACGCGCACGCGCTGCCCGATGCGCGTGACGGTGAGGCCGCGAGCCGGGTCTGCCCAGGCCGCCTTGGGACCAAGGTCGGGGTGGGCTTCGAGCAGGCGCAGCGGCGCCGTCACGGTGATCTCCTGCAGCGCCGCCAGCGGCAGACGCTGACCGGCCAGTGCTGCGGCGCCCAGGCCGTTGCACAGCACGACGGCATCGAAACGCTCGTCCTGCACGCCTGGCAGCTGCGGTACGGTGTCGCCCGGCTCTCGCTCCGCGCCCCGCGTCGGGGCTTCGGTGGGCGGGGTGTGGTCGTGGCGCAGGGTCAGGCCGGTGCCGTCGCTGCTCACGGCGCGAACCGTGGAGTGAAAGCGGAAGGTCACGCCCAGGCGGCGCGCCTGCTGCCGCAGTTGCTGGGCGAACAGGCGCGCATTGCCAGTGCCGCCGTTGACTACGGCCAGCGCGGCTTGCAAGGGTGCTTCGGGGTTGAGGCCGGGTTCGCGTCGCCGGGCCTCAGTCGCGTCGATCAAGTCGATGCTCAGGCCCAGAGCCTTCCACGCCTCCAGGTGTCCCTCGACCGCGGCGGCCCGCTTGGCGTCAGGCAGCGCCAGCAGCAGGCCTTGGGTGGCTTCGTCCTCCAGCCCAAGCTCCTGGCGCAGCGCGGCGGTGCGCGCCAGGCTCAGCTGGCTCAGCGCGGCCAGTTGGGCGCTGGCCTCGCCCGCCTGGCCGCGGGCACGCCAGCGGCGCAGGCGAAACAACAGCGGCGCGGGCGGCAACTCGGCCGGCAGTGCCGGGACGGCTGGCGAGAGCAGCGCGCTGCTGGCGAAGCTGGCCTGCTCGGCCACGCTGCCGCCGCGTTCGAACACCTGCACCTGCGCACCGAGGGCGGCCAGCTCATAGGCCGTCGTGACACCGGCAAGCCCGGCGCCAACCACCGCAACCCGGCGGCTCAATGCAGCACCTGGCGCGGGGGGGTGAGGCGGGGGCTGGCGTGAACGCGCGGTCGGCGTCGGCGGGCGAAGCTCATGGCTTGTGTATACTCTGCGGGTTTTGCCGGAGACGGTTCCCGTTTGGGGGCGACTCAGCTGTCAATCCACACCGGGTGGCAGGCGGCAAAAACGGTTGTGAAGGGCGTGTCGTCAAGGTCCTGTGAAGGTCTGACGCTCACCGTCGCAACAAATCGCAAACCGGCCACCAAAGGTGTTGTGGTTTGCGGCGAACTCGAAACGATTGTTTCAAGGCGCTGCAACGCAATTCGGGCCGGATTTTAGACCCAACCTTCGGAGAAGACCCATGTCTGTCACGATGCGCGAGATGCTGGAAGCCGGCGTCCATTTCGGCCACCAAACCCGCTTCTGGAATCCCAAGATGGCCCCGTATATCTACGGCCATCGCAACAAGATCCACATCATCAACCTCGAGAAGACGCTGCCCGCGTTCAACGAGGCGATGAAGTTCATTCGCCAACTGTCGGCCAAGCGCGGCACGATCCTGATGATCGGCACCAAGCGCCAGGCCCGCGAGTTCATCGCTGCTGAAGCCCAGCGCGCCGGCATGCCCTACGTCGACTCGCGTTGGCTGGGCGGCATGATGACCAACTTCAAGACGGTCAAGACCTCCCTCAAGAACCTGAAGGACATGCAGGCCCAGGTCGAGGCTGGCACCCAGCCCGCGATCAAGAAGGAAGCCCTGCTGTTCCAGCGCGACATCGCCAAGCTGGAAAAAAACATCGGCGGCATCCAGGACATGACCGCGCTGCCCGACGCCATCTTCGTCATCGACGTCGGCTACCACAAGATTGCCGTGGCTGAAGCCAAGAAGCTGGGCATTCCCGTCATCGGCGTGGTGGACACCAACCACTCGCCCGAAGGCATCGACTACGTCATCCCCGGCAACGACGACTCCGCCAAGGCCGTGGCCCTGTACGCCCGCGCGGTGGCTGACGCCGTGCTCGAAGGCAAGGCCAACGCCACCGCCGACGTGCTGGCTGCTGTCGCCCCCGCCGGTGACGAGTTCGTCGAGGTTTCCGAAGAGGCGTAAGCCCCTTCGACCCTGCATCTGAAAGGGGCCGCGAGGCCCCTTTTGCCAACTGAATCTGGCCAACCGATATCTGGAGAAGAGAAATGGCTGCAATCACTGCAAGCATGGTGGGCGAACTGCGTGCCCGCACCGATGCCCCGATGATGGAGTGCAAGAAGGCGCTGACCGAGGCGGACGGCGACCTGGGCCGGGCAGAAGAGATCCTGCGCGTCAAGCTGGGCAACAAGGCGGGCAAAGCCGCTTCGCGCATCACCGCCGAAGGCGTGGTGTCGTCGGCCGTCGTGAACGGCAATGGCGCCCTGATCGAAGTCAACTGCGAAACCGACTTCGTCTCGAAGAACGACGCCTTCCTGGCCTTCGTGAACGCCCTGGCTGGCCTCGTGGCCGAGCACAACCCGGCTGACGTCGCGGCCCTGTCGGCCCTGCCGCTGTCGCAGGAAGGCTTCGGCCCGACGGTGGAAGACGTGCGCAAGGGCCTCGTCGGCAAGATCGGCGAGAACATGACCATCCGCCGCTTCCAGCGCTACACCGGCACCAAGCTGGCCACCTACCTGCACGGCACCCGCATTGGCGTGGTTGTCGAGTTCGAAGGTGACGAAGTCGCTGCCAAGGACGTCGCCATGCACATCGCCGCCATGAAGCCGGCTGCGCTTTCGGGTGCCGATGTCTCGGCCGAGCTGGTCGAGAAGGAGCGCAAGATCGCCACCGAAAAGGCTGCCGAATCCGGCAAGCCGGCCGACATCGTCGCCAAGATGGTCGAAGGTTCGGTGCAGAAGTTCCTGAAGGAAGTCGCGCTGCTGGATCAGGTCTTCGTGAAGGCTGCCGACGGCAAGCAGACGGTGGGCGCCTACCTGAAGTCGGTCAACACCACGGTCAAGGGCTTCACGCTCTACGTCGTGGGCGAAGGCATCGAAAAGAAGGTCGACGACTTCGCGGCCGAAGTGGCGGCCCAGGTGGCAGCTGCCAAGGGTCAGTAAAGACTCTTGCTGATTGAAAGGGCGCCAAGTTGGCGCCCTTTAAACTTCCGGCCCCGACAGGCCTTAAAACCCCGAGGACACCATGCCCGCGTACAAGCGCATCTTGCTCAAACTTTCCGGTGAAGCCCTGATGGGCGACGACGCCTATGGCATCAATCGCGCGACCATCGTGCGCATGGTGCAGGAGGTCCGCGAAGTGACGCAGATGGGCGTGGAGGTGGCGGTCGTCATCGGCGGCGGCAACATCTTCCGCGGCGTGGCTGGTGGCTCGGTCGGCATGGATCGCGCCACGGCCGACTACATGGGCATGCTGGCCACGGTCATGAATTCCCTCGCGCTGGCCGACACCATGCGCCAGGAAGGCATGACGGCCCGCGTCATGTCTGCCATCGCCATCGAGCAGGTGGTCGAGCCCTATGTGCGCCCGAAGGCCCTGCAGTACCTCGAAGAGGGCAAGGTGGTGGTGTTCGCCGCGGGCACGGGCAATCCGTTCTTCACGACCGACACCGCCGCCGCCTTGCGCGGGGCCGAGATCGGCGCAGAGATCGTGTTGAAGGCCACCAAGGTCGACGGCGTCTATACCGCCGACCCCAAGAAGGACCCCGAGGCCAAGCGCTACGCGCGCATCAGCTTCGACGAGGCCATCACCCGCAACCTGCAGGTCATGGATGGCGCAGCCTTCGCGCTGTGCCGCGACCAGAAGCTGCCGATCAAGGTGTTCAGCATCTTCAAGGCAGGCGCGCTCAAGCGCGTCGTTCAGGGCGAAGACGAGGGCACGTTGGTCCACGTTTGATCGAAAGACTGATCGAAAGACGAGAGACAGATCATGAGCACCGCAGACATCAAGAAGAACGCTGAAGCCAAGATGGCCAAGTCCGTCGACGCACTCAAGGGCGAATTGCAGAAGATCCGCACGGGTCGCGCTCACCCGGGCATCCTCGACCAGGTCAGCGTCGACTACTACGGCTCCATGGTGCCCATCAGCCAGGTGGCCAACGTCACGCTTCTGGATGCCCGCACCATCTCCGTCCAGCCCTGGGAAAAGGGCATGGGTGCCAAGATCGAGAAGGCCATCCGCGAGAGCGACCTGGGCCTGAACCCCGCCTCGCAGGGCGACCTGATCCGCGTGCCGATGCCGCCGCTGACCGAAGAGCGCCGCCGTGACCTGACCAAGGTCGTGCGCAACGCCGGCGAAGACGCCAAGGTGGCGGTGCGCAACCTGCGCCGCGACGCCAACGAGCAGGCCAAGAAGCTGCTCAAGGACAAGGAAATCGGTGAAGACGACGAGCGTCGCAGCCTGGACGAGGTGCAGAAGCTCACCGATCGTGTCATCGCCGAAATCGACAAGCTGATCTCGGCCAAGGAAGCCGAGATCATGGCGGTTTGAACGCGCGCCACGACGTGATGCAAGACCGTCCGGCGCCTCCGCGCCACGTCGCCATCGTGATGGATGGCAACGGCCGCTGGGCCAAGAAGCGCTTCCTGCCACGCTTCTTCGGCCACAAGGCCGGCGTGGACAGCCTCGTCAAGATCGTCCAGGCCTGCATCGACCGCGACATCGAGTACCTCACCGTCTTCGCCTTCTCCAGCGAGAACTGGAAGCGTCCGAGCGACGAGGTGTCGGGTCTGATGGGGCTGGTGCTGGCCGCGGTCAGTCGCTACCTCGCCAAGATGGGCGCGATGGGCGTGCGCATCCGCATCGTCGGGGACCGCGATGCGGTGTCTGACAAGCTGCGCAATGCCTGGAACGAGGCGGAGTCCAGCACAGCCCACAACAGCAAGCTCACGCTCAACGTCGCCTTCAACTACGGGGGGCGCTGGGACATCGTGCAGGCCTGCCGCAAGGCGATCGCGGCCGGCGTGCCGGCCGAGCAGTTGACAGAAGCTCGGCTGTCCGAATTCATGGCCATGAGCTATGCGCCGGACCCTGACCTGTTCATCCGCACGGGCGGTGAAGTGCGCATCAGCAACTTCCTGCTGTGGCAGGCGGCGTACACCGAGTTTGTGTTTTCCGACTGCCTGTGGCCCGAGTTCGGCGAGCGCGAGCTCGACGCGGCCATCGCGGCCTTCCATGAGCGCGACCGCCGGTTCGGCGGCGTCAAGGAAGCGCCCATCGCGGCCTGAGCCGCGCCCTGATCCGCGTCCAGTGCCCGCGCCATGCTCAAAGCCCGAGTGATCACCGCCGTCGTTCTGCTGGCCATTCTGCTGCCGGTGCTGTTCCAGCCTTCGCCGTGGCCATTCGCCTGGGTGACCGTCGTGCTGATGGGGGCGGCCGGCTGGGAGTGGGCCCGCCTGAACGGTCTGCCCGGCGCCGGGGCGCTGGCGGCCGGTGTGGCGCTGGCACTGGCCTGTGTCTGGACCCTGCTGATCGGAGGGCTGCATGCGCCGCCGCCCTGGGTGTGGTCCATCGCCAGCCTGGCCTGGGTGCTGGGGGGCGCTTATGCCCTGCGCGCCGGCCCGGCCGGCTGGCCGCGTATTGCGCGGGGCGCACGCCTGGCGCTCGGCGCCTTGCTGCTGTGGGGGGCCTGGCTGGCCATCGTGCAGGCCAAGGTGCACGGCATCAATTTCCTGCTGTCCCTCTTCTGCCTCGTGTGGATGGCTGACGTCGCCGCCTACTTTTGTGGCCGTGCCTTCGGCAAGCGCAAGCTGGCGCCCGCGATCAGCCCGGGCAAGAGCTGGGAAGGCGTCTGGGGCGGCCTGGCGGGCGTCATCCTGCTTGGCTTCACCTGGGTGCACGTCATCGACGTGAACGTGGCCGTCGATTCGCCCAGCCTGTTCACGCTGCTGGTGCAGCGCCATGGCTGGATCTCGCTGCTGGCCATCGTCTTCCTGACCGCGATGAGCGTGGTGGGTGACCTCTTCGAATCCCTCGTCAAGCGGGCCGTCGGTGCCAAGGACAGCAGCAACCTGCTGCCGGGTCACGGCGGCGTGCTGGATCGTATCGATGCGCTGCTGCCGGTGTTCCCGCTGGCGCTGGCGCTGATCAGCCTATGAATCGCCAACGCGTCTGCGTCCTCGGCTCGACCGGGTCCATCGGCGTCAACACGCTCGATGTCGTCTCGCGCCATCCTGAACGGTACGAAGTCGTCGCGCTGAGCGCGATGAGCCGCGTCGACGAACTGCTCGCGCAATGCCTGACCTCGAAGCCGCGCTTCGCCGTCATGCCCGACGCGGCGGCAGCGGCGCGCCTGCGCGAAGGTCTGCGTGCAGCCGGCAGCGCCACCGAAGTGCTGGACGGGGCCGACAAGCTCGCCGAGATCGCCGCCCACCCGGAGGTCGACACGGTGATGGCGGCCATCGTCGGGGCTGCGGGCCTCGCGCCGGCCATCGCCGCGGCGCGCGCGGGCAAGCGACTGCTGCTGGCCAACAAGGAAGCCATCGTTGTCGGTGGCGCGCTGTTCATGCAGGCCGTGGAGGCCGGCGGTGCCACGCTGCTGCCGATCGACAGCGAGCACTCCGCCATCTTCCAGTGCCTGCCTGAAGACCGCGGCATGTGGGCGCAGCGCATCGATCACATCGTGCTGACCGCTTCCGGCGGCCCCTTCCGCACGCGTGACC
This sequence comes from Methylotenera sp., assembly GCA_021738245.1. Classification (GTDB taxonomy): domain Bacteria; phylum Pseudomonadota; class Gammaproteobacteria; order Burkholderiales; family Burkholderiaceae_C; genus Pelomonas. The sequence continues at coordinate 10,869 of JAIPCJ010000003.1, forward strand.
CCAAGACTCTGGCGGACGTGACGCCCGACCAGGCCTGCGCTCATCCGAACTGGGTCATGGGCCGCAAGATCTCGGTCGATTCGGCGACGATGATGAACAAGGCGCTCGAGGTCATCGAGGCGCGCTGGCTGTTCGATCTCACGCCGGAGCAGATCCGCGTGCTCATCCACCCGCAGAGCATCATCCACTCGATGGTGGTCTGTCGCGACCAGTCGGTGCTGGCTCAATTGGGCACGCCCGATATGCGCGTGCCCATCGCCTACGGTCTGTCCTTCCCCGAGCGCATCACCTCGGGCGCCAGCCGGTTGGACCTGCTGACCACGCCCAGCCTCAGCTTCGAGGAGGCCGATGCGGTGCGCTTCCCCGGCCTGCACCTGTCCTGGCAGGCGCTGCGTGCGCCGGAGGGCAGCACCACGGTGTTGAACGCGGCCAATGAAGTGGCGGTCGATGCCTTCTTGAATGGGCGTCTGCGCTTCGACCGCATTCATGCACTGAACGCGCATTGCCTGGGTGCGGTGGCGCCGTCGGCCGCCGATGTCGCCAGCATCGATGGCTTGTTGGCGCTCGACGCGCGTGTCCGGGACGTGGCGTTGCGGCAGGTGGCAGCATGGATGTGATCCAGAAGGCGTTCTGGTTCCTCGTGGCCATCGGCATCCTGGTGCCGCTGCATGAGTGGGGTCACTACCGCGTGGCGCGCGCCTGCGGTGTGAAGGTGCTGCGCTTCTCCATCGGCTTCGGACGGGTGCTGTGGCGCCGGGTCGGCCGTGACGGCACCGAGTTCACACTGAGCGCGCTGCCGCTCGGGGGCTATGTGCGCATGCTGGACGAGCGTGACGGCAATGTCGCTGCGCATGAGCGCGAGCAGGCGTCCAACCAGCGGCCGCTGCGCCAGCGCGCGGCCATCGTGGCGGCCGGGCCGCTGGCCAACTGGGTGTTGGCCGTGGTGTTGTTTGCGGCCGTGGCCTGGCTGGGCAGCGAGGTGCCCAGGGCGGTGCTCGGCACGCCGCCGGCGGGTTCGCTGGCCGAGCGGGCCGGCGTGCAGTCCGGTGACGCGGTGCGGGCAGTCTCGGCCGACGGTCAGGACTGGCAGGACGTGGCCTCGCTCACCGACCTGCAGTCGGCCGTGGCGCGCGCCCAGGCCCTGGGCGAGCCGATCTATCTCTCGGTGGCTGCGCCCGGCGGCCACAGCGCCCGCCGCCTGCGCCTGGACACTGATCAACTCGCGGGCCGCGCCTCGGACGCCCGGCTGTTCAACGATATCGGGCTGGCCCCGCTGGGCGAGCCGCTTATTCGGCAGGTCGTGCCCGGTGGCGCGGGCGAGCGGGCAGGGCTGGTAGCGGGTGATCGCGTGCTCAGCATCGATGGCCAGGCTGTGCCGGATGCGAACTTCCTGCGCGATGCCATCCGACGCGCGCGAGACGGTGATCAGCCGCGGCCGATGGCCTGGCGCGTCGAGCGCGGCGGGCAGGTGGTGGAGCTCACCGCGACGCCGCGGCTGATGGAAGAGGGCGGCCAGCGTGTGGCTCGTCTGGAGGTGAGCGTGGGCACGCCGCCCGAACGGGTGCTCGTCAGCTATGGCCTGGTCGAGGGGCTGTGGCGCGGCGTGCAGCAGAGCTGGGACATGGCGGCCACCACCGTGCGCCTGCTTGGCCGCATGCTGGTGGGTGAAGCTTCGGTAAAGAATCTCAGCGGCCCGCTCACCATTGCCGACTATGCTGGACAGTCCGCCCAAGCCGGGCTCTCTCCGTTTCTCGACTTCCTCGCCAAGATTTCGCTCAGCCTGGCCGTGCTGAACCTGCTGCCGTTGCCCATGCTTGATGGTGGGCACCTCATGTATCATCTTTTCGAGGGTCTGAGTGGCCGCCCCGTCTCCGAATGGTGGCAACGGCAACTGCAGCGCGCAGGCGCGCTGATCCTGATGCTGATGATGGCCTTGGCCCTTTCCAACGACGTCGCCCGGTTCGCGGGTTGGCACTGACACTCCCCGGTCCCCATGTCCTTTTCTTTCAGTTCGGGAGCGAAGCGTCGCCCCTTCCGCCTCGGCTTGCTGGCTACGGCCATTGCGGGGTTGTTTCAGTCGGGGCTGGCCTGGGCGGTTGATCCGTTCGTGCTCAAGGACATCCGCGTCGAAGGCCTCCAGCGCACCGACCCCGGTACCGTCTTTGCGTCGCTGCCCTTCCGCATCGGTGACATCTACAACGATGAAAAGGGCGCCGCTGCGCTGCGCGCGTTGTTCGCCACCGGCCTGTTCAAGGACGTGCGCATCAACATCGAAGGCGATGCGGTGGTCGTCATCATCGATGAGCGGCCCATCATCGCCAACGTCAATTTCGTCGGCCTGAAGGAGTTCGACACCGAGGCGCTGACCAAGTCGCTCAAGGATGTCGGCATCGGCGAAGGCAAGCCCTTCGACAAGGCCCTGGCCGACCGCGCCGAGCAGGAGCTCAAGCGTCAGTACCTCACGCGCAGCCTCTACGGCGCCGAGGTCACCACCACCATCACCCCGATCGAGCGCAACCGCGTCAACGTCAGCTTCAACGTGACCGAGGGTGAGCCGGCCAAGATCGCCGAGATCCGCATCCTCGGCAGCAAGGTGTTTTCCGAGAGCACGCTGCTGGGCCTGCTGGAGCAAACAAGCAGCGGCTGGCTGACCTGGTACACCAAGACCGACCGCTACTCGCGAGCCAAGCTCAACGCCGACCTCGAAACCATCCGCAGCTACTACCTGAACCGCGGCTACCTCGAGTTCAACGTGACCTCCACGCAGGTCACCATCTCGCCCGACAAGCAGAGCATCAGCATTGCCATCACGGTCAGCGAGGGCCAGCCCTACACCGTGACCGGCATCAAGCTCGAAGGCGACTTCCTCGGTCGCGAGGAAGACTTCAAGCACCTGGTCTACCTCAAGCCCGGCCAGGCCTACCAGGGCGAAGCCGTGGCCACCACGACGCGCGCCTTCAGCGACCTCTTCGGCACCTACGGCTACGCTTTCGCCCGCGTCGACAGCCGCCCCGAGATCAACCGCGAGACCGGTCAGGTGGTCGTCACCTTCGTGGCCGAGCCGCAGCGCCGTGTGTATGTGCGCAAGGTCATCATCTCCGGCAACTCGCGCACCCGCGACGAAGTCATCCGCCGCGAGTTCCGCCAGTTCGAGGCGGCCTGGTACGACGGCCAGAAGATCAAGGCCTCGCGCGACCGCGTGGAGCGCCTGGGTTACTTCAAGGACAAGGAAGTCAACATCGACACCCAGGAGGTGCCGGGGGCGCAGGACCAGGTCGACGTCATCCTGACCGTCGCCGAGCGTCCCACCGGTGCCATCACCGTGGGTGCGGGCTACTCCAGCCAGACCAAGCTGTCGTTCACCGGCTCCATCCGCCAGGACAACGTGTTCGGTTCGGGCAATTACCTCGGCATCGACGTGGCCACCGCGCGCACCGGCCGGCAACTGCAGGTCAGCACGGTCGACCCGTACTTCACGGTGGACGGCGTCTCTCGCGCCATCGACGTGTTCTACCGCACCACCCGCCCGATCAACACCCTGGGCGAGGAGTACCAATACGTCACCAAGGGCGGTGCAGTGCGCTTCGGTGTGCCGTTCTCCGAGGTCGACACCGTCTTCTTCGGCATCGGCTACGAGCAGACGACCATCACCACCTCCAAGGGCCTGCCCAACAGCTACTTCTTGTTCGCCAATCAGTTCGGCCAGCGCAGCAACTCCGTGCCGCTGACCATCGGCTGGCAGCGCGACAGCCGCGACAGCGTGCTCTCGCCGATGAAGGGCAAGTACCAGCGCGTCAACGTAGAGGCGAGCGCCATTGGTGATGCGCAGTACGCCCGCATCAACCTGCAATACCAGCAGTACTTCGAGATCACCAACAAGATCACCCTGGGCGTCAACAGCGAACTCGGCTGGGGCGTGGGCCTGGGCGGCAAGCCCTACCCGATCTTCAAGAACTTCTACGGCGGCGGCCTGGGCTCGGTGCGTGTCTTCGAGGCGGGCACGCTCGGCCCGGTGGACGTGACCGGCTCCTACAGCGGCGGCAACCGGCGCTTCAACACCAACGCCGAGCTGTACCTACCGGTGCCGGGCAGCGGCAACGACAAGAGCTTCCGCATCTTCGGCTTCATGGACGCCGGCAACGTGTGGGGCAGCGACGCCAAGGAGAAGGTCAGCTTCGACACCATCCGCGTCTCGGCCGGTATCGGCCTGTCGTGGATCTCGCCGATGGGCCCCCTGCGCCTGAGCTACGGCAAACCTATCCGTAAACAACGCACGGATAGAATCGAGAAATTCCAATTCCAGATCGGGACTGCATTCTGATGATGAGCAAGCTCTTGCAATCGGTGGCTCTGGCCGCTTCGATGGTTGTGGCCACTTCTGCGGTGCAAGCCCAGGAACTGAAGATCGGCTACGTCAACAGCGAGGCAGTGCTGCGTGAGTCCAACCTCGCCAAGCTCGCCCAGGCCAAGCTGGAAGCCGAATTCGGCAAGCGCGAGAAGGATCTGAAGGACCAGGAAAGCAAGCTGCGCGCCGCGGCCGAGAAGCTCGAGAAGGACGCCCCGACGCTGTCCGAAGCCGAGCGAGGCCGCCGCAGCCGCGACATCGGCGAGAAGGACCGCGACCTGCAGCGCAAGAAGCGTGAATGGCAGGAAGACCTGACCCAGCGCCGCAACGAAGAACTCGCCGCGGTCGTCGAGAAGGCCAACAAGGTCATCAAGCAGATCTTCGACACTGAGAAGTACGACCTGATCCTGCAAGACGCCATCCACTTCAGCCCGCGCGTGGACATCACCAAGAAGGTGATCGACGCGCTCAACGCGCAGAAGTAAAGCGCCCGCTGCCATGAGCACGACGACCGTCGCGCTCGCTGAGCTGATCGCCGCCTTGGGCGGCGATTTGCTTGGTGGGTCCGAAACCCGCATCAGCCGCATCGCGCCGCTGGACGAGGCGGACGGCGACAGCATCAGCTTCCTCGCCAACCCGCGCTACCAGTCGCAGCTCGCCACCACGCGGGCCGCCTGCGTGATCGTGTCGCCGGCTCAGGCCGAGGCCGCCGCGGCGCGTGGCGCGGCCATCGTCACACCCGACCCTTACCTGTACTTCGCCCGCCTCACGCAGTGGTGGGCTGCCCGCACGCGGCCGGCGCCCGAGGGGGGCGTGCATCCCAGCGCCATCGTGTCGCCGCAGGCAACGCTGGGGCAGGGTGTGGCCATCGGCCCGCTGGCCGTCATCGAGGCCGGCGCCGTCATCGGTGACCGGGCCCGCATCGGCGCCCACTGCAGGGTCGAGCGCGGCGCCCATGTCGGCGCCGACACGCGCCTGGCGCCGCGGGTCATGCTGGGTTACGGCTGCCGCATCGGGGCACGCGGCCTGGTGCACAGCGGCGTGGTCATCGGTGCGGACGGCTTTGGCCTGGCACCCAGCAAGGACGGCTACGTCAAGATCGAGCAGCTCGGCAACGTCACCATCGGCGACGACGTCGAGATTGGCGCCAACACCTGCATCGACCGCGGCGCCCTGGCCGACACCGTCATCGAGGATGGCGTGAAGCTCGACAACCTCATCCAGATCGCCCACAACGTGCACATCGGCCGCAACACGGCCATGGCCGGCTGTGCGGCGGTGGCGGGTTCCACGCGCATCGGCGCCAATTGCACCATCGGCGGCGCGGCCAACATCGTCGGCCACCTGACCCTGGTCGACGGCGTGCACATCTCGGCCGCCACCACCGTCACGCGCAGCATCTCGGAGCCGGGTGTCTACAGCGGCCCCCATCCCTTCGAAGAGAATTCCAGCTGGCAGAAGAATGCAGCCACGCTGCGCCAGCTTCACACCCTCCGCGAGCGTGTCCGCGCGCTTGAAAAAAAATGACGACAGACACGACCACGATGGACATCCACGACATCCTCAAGCGCCTGCCGCACCGCTACCCCATCCTGCTGGTGGACCGTGTGGTGGAGCTCGTCAAGGGCGAGCGCATCCGGGCGATCAAGAACGTCTCCATCAACGAGCCATTCTTCCTCGGCCACTTCCCGCACCGCCCGGTCATGCCTGGCGTGCTGGTGCTCGAGGCCCTGGCCCAGGCCGCCACGCTGCTGGCCATCGAAACCATGGACATCGTGCTCGATGAGAAGTCGGTCGTCTACTTCGCCGGTATCGACGGCGCGCGCTTCAAGCGCCCGGTGGAGCCCGGTGACCAACTGGTGCTGGAAGTGACGCTGGGCCGCGCCAAGGCCGGCATCTACAAGTTCGCGGCGCGCGCACTGGTGGGAGAGCAGGTGGCGGCTGAAGCCGAGCTGATGTGCACCATGCGCCGTATTGAAGCCTGAGGACCGGCGCGATGGCCATCCACCCCACCGCCATCGTCGATCCTGCCGCCGAGCTGGACAGCTCCGTCGAGGTCGGCGCGTACTCGCTGATCGGCCCGCACGTGAAGATCGGCGCCGGCACCAAGGTCGGCCCGCACGTGGTCATCGAAGGCCACACCACCATCGGGCGCGACAACACCTTCTTCCAGTTCGGCTCCATCGGCGCTGCCAACCAGGACAAGAAGTACGCGGGCGAGCCCACCACGCTGGTCATCGGCGACCGCAACACCATCCGCGAGTTCTGCACGCTGAACGTCGGCACGGTGCAGGACCGCGGCGAGACCACGCTCGGCCACGACAACTGGATCATGGCCTACTGTCACCTGGCCCATGACGTCGTCATCGGCAACGAGTGCGTGCTGGCCAATGGCGCCACGCTGGCCGGCCATGTGCAGGTGGGCGACCACGTCACCATCGGCGGCCTCACCGGCATCTTGCAGCGCATGCGTATTGGTGACCACGCCATGATCGGCTTTCAGGCGCACGTGGCGCAGGACGTGCCGCCCTTCATGACGGTCGACGGCAATCCCTTGTCTGCCCGGGCGGTCAACATCGTGGGCCTGAAGCGCCGCGACTTCAGCGCCGAGCGCATCGGCGTCATCCGCCAGATGTACAAGCTCATCTACCGCAGCGGCCACACGCTGGACGAGGCCAAGGCCGCCATCGACGCGCTGCGCGGCAGCGAGGGCGGCGTGGCCGATGGCGACATCGACACCATGCTGACCTTCCTTGCCGCCTCCACCCGCGGCATCGTCAGATAGTGGAGCCCCTCGTCCAAGGCTTACCTTGGCCGGTCCCCCGCGGGGACGGCGATGCTTGCCGTTTCGACCGGCAAGCACATCGCCCGAGCGGGCTGGCTCGGGAGCGGCCCGGCGCTCGGCCCGCAGGGCTTGTGGTGGGCGAGGATGCCTGACATGCAAAAGGCGCCCCGCCTCGGCATGGTGGCCGGCGAGGCCAGCGGCGACCTGCTGGCCAGCCTGTTGCTGCAAGGCCTGCGCGCGCGCTGGCCGGGCCTCACTTCCCTGGGCATCGGCGGGCCGAAGATGCAGGCCCAGGGCTTCGAGACCTGGTGGCCCCACAGCAAGTTGTCGATCTTCGGCTACGTGGATGCGCTGCTGAACATCCGCGAGCTGCTGTCCATCCGCAAGCAGCTCGGCACGCGACTCATCTCGAACCGGCCGGACGTCTTCATCGGCGTGGACGCGCCCGACTTCAACTTCGGCCTGGAGGCCCGCCTGCGCGAGGCCGGCATCAAGACCGTGCACTTCGTCTGCCCGTCCATCTGGGCCTGGCGGCCGCAGCGCATCGAGACCATCCGACGCTCGGCCGACCACGTGCTGTGCCTGTTCCCGTTCGAGCCGGAGATCCTGCACCATGCCGGCATCGGCGCGACCTACGTGGGCCATCCGCTGGCTGATGCCATCCCGATGGAGCCGCCGCGCGCCGCCTCGCGGGAGGCCTTGCAACTGCCCGACGCTGACACCGTCATCGCGTTGCTCCCGGGCAGCCGCAAGAGCGAGATCAAGTACATCGCGCCGGCCCTCATTGGCGCGGCACGCCTGCTGGCGCGTCCGGGGCGGCGCTTCATCATGCCGGTGGTGCCGGGGCTGCGGCACCTCGTTGAGCCCTTGCTCGGCGGTGTCGACATTCAGCTCCTCGACGGTCAGTCGCACGCCGCGTTGGCCGCCTGTGACCTGACGCTGGTGGCCAGCGGCACCGCCACGCTCGAGGCTGCCCTGTTCAAGCGGCCCATGGTGATCGCCTACCGCATGAACTGGCTGAACTGGTGGCGCATGAAGGACAAGGGCCTGCTGCCCTGGGTGGGCCTGCCCAACATCCTGGCGCGTGAGTTCCTGGTGCCCGAGCTCATCCAGCAGGCCTGCACGCCGCAGGCCCTGGCCCGCGAGGCCGAGGCTCTGTTGGCCGATGCGGCTCGCCGCGAAACCCTGCATGGCCGATTCGTCGACCTCCACACGCTGCTGCGGCAAGACACCGCTCGGCGCGCCAGCGATGCGATCGCGAGCCTCCTCGGTGCCTGAACAGGCCTCGCTCGACTGGACGCCGACCGGCCTGGTGGCCGGCGTGGACGAGGCCGGCCGCGGCCCGCTGGCCGGCCCGGTGTTCGCGGCTGCGGTCATTCTTGACGACCTGCAGCCCATCGCCGGCCTGGCCGACTCCAAGGCCCTGACGGCAGCCAAGCGGGCCCGGCTGTACGACGAGATCCGGGCCAAGGCGCTGTGCTGCTGCATCGCGCAGGCTTCGGTCGAGGAGATCGACCGCCTCAACATCCTGCAGGCCACGATGCTCGCCATGCAGCGCGCGGTGCACGGCCTGCGCCTGAAGCCGGTGCTGGTGCGCATCGATGGCAACCGCCTGCCCGTGCTGCCCATGGCCGCTGAGGCCATCGTGAAGGGCGACGCGACGGTGCAGGCGATCTCGGCGGCCAGCATCCTGGCCAAGGTGGCGCGCGACCTGTTCTGCGAGCAGATGCACGAGAGCCACCCGCACTATGGCTTCGCCACCCACAAGGGCTATGGCACCGCCGAGCATCTGGCCGCCTTGCGCACACATGGCGCGAGCCCCTGGCATCGCCGCAGCTTCGCGCCCGTGCGCGAGGTCGGCACCCGCACGCTCCCGGACCCCAGCGCATGAAGCTCGACGCCATCACCTCCCGCGACAACCCGGCACTGGTTCGCCTGCGCAAGCTGGCGGCCGACGCCTCGGGCTATCGCAAGACCGGCAGCCTGTGGGTCGAGGGCGACCATCTTTTGCGCGCCGCCCTGCAGCGGGGTTGGCGCCCGACGCTCGTCGTGCTGACCGAAGCCGCGCTGCAAGAGCCGCAGCTTGCCGCGCTGGCCGAGTCGGCGCCGCGGGCGCTGGTGGTGCCCGTGGCCTTGTTCAAGGGTTTGAGTGGTCTGGAGTCGCCCGCGCAGATCGGCGCCGAGCTGACCCTGCCGCCGCAGCCGGCCATCGACCCGGCGGCGGCGAGCGTGGTGCTCGACCGCCTGCAGGATGCGGGCAATGTGGGCGCCATCCTGCGCAGCGCAGCCGCGCTCGGCTTTCGGCAGGTGCTGGCCTTGAAGGGCACGGCGGCGCTGTGGTCGCCCAAGGTCGTGCGCGCCGGCATGGGCGCGCATTTCGGGCTGCGGCTGGTCGAGGGCCTGGCAGTGGACGATGTGGCGGCGCTGTCGGTGCCGCTCGTCGCGACCAGCTCGCACGACAGCCAGCCGCTGCACCGCGTCGCATTGCCCTCGCCCTGCGCCTGGGTGCTGGGGCATGAAGGGCAGGGCGTATCGCCTGCGTTGATGGCCCGTTGCGCGCTGCGGGTGGGTATTCCGCAGCCGGGTGGCGAAGAGTCGCTGAACGTCGCCGCTGCCGCCGCCATCTGCCTGTACGAAAGCGCCCGGCAGCAGGGCTGAGCGCACCGGCCGCCCACAGCCGCCCCCTCGCTTGCAAACAAGAATGATTCTCATTACAGTGGCGTCATGTTCACTGTCCCTCCCCCCAAGCCTGCGCCAGCCCCAACGGCCGACGTGCGCGGGCACCACAGCCAGGTGCCCTGCATCGACAGCCAGGCCTTGCTCGGCCCCCGCGGCGAGGTGCACATCGTTCATCAAGGGCAGCTCTACCGCTTGCGCATCACCTCGCTGGGCAAGCTTCTGCTGACCAAGTAGCCCCGCCGCCCTGCGCTTCACCTGAACCTGCGCCAGCCAGCTGCCGCCAGCCCGCGCTCCTTGCCGCCCTTGCCTTGGAGACCTCGAATGGCTGACGCCTGTTGCGCCGCCCACGCGGCCCTTCCCGCCACCACCGGTTCCCGCCGTCGCCGCCTCTGGGAACTGGGAAGTCATGCCCATTGCCCCGTCATCGGCGTGTGCCTGCCCCTGGAGCGCGTGCGCCTGCTGGCCAAGCGCCATCTCGTGCTGCAGGGCGACGAGGACGACTACACCCTGCACTGCAGCCTGGTCACCGCGGCCGGGCGCCGCAACGGGATGGCCGAGGCGCTGCAGAAGGACCTGGAGCAGCGCTTTGCGCTGGACGTGCGCAGCGCCGCCCAGGCCAAAAGCCGCGACAGCCTGATGAGCTGGTGGCGGGGGCGTGCCGCGCAGGGCGAGGTGGCCGGCGCGTTGTGGGCCACGCTGACCCACCCCCGCTGCGATGAATGGCTGGAGATGCGCGTGCTCGGTCAAGTGCACATGCTGCAGCACCAGGTGGGTGCTGCACAGCGGGTCGACATGGCTCGCCACCGCGAGCTGGTGGCCGAGCACCGGGCCCTGGCGCGTGAGTACGCCGAGGTTCAGCAGCGCGTGACCGCCTGGAGTCAGGCCCGCGCCCGCGAGCAGCAGGCCTGGGAGCAGGAGCGCATCCAGCACCGCGCCGCCGTCATCGCCCTGCAGACCCAGCTTGGCCAGGCCCAGGAGCAGTTGCAGCACTGGCTGCAGGCCCACCCCGACCTGCCCGAGCGCGAAGCGCTGCGGGAGCGCCTGGCCGAGCAACTCGCGCGCAACCAGGCGCTGCAGCGGGAGGTGAGCCGGCTCTCGGCGCGACCGCAGGCGGTGGGCACCGAGGTCCGGCCCGTGGCAGCGAGCGCGGCGGTTGCCGGGCTGCCAGCCGCGCCGGTCAGCCTGGGGCAGCGCGTGGTGCTGTGCGTGGGCGGGCGCGGCGGCAGCGTGCCGCAGTACCGCCAGGCCGTGGAAGGCTGTGGCGCGCACTTCCTGCACCATGACGGCGGCGAGGAGCACAAGCCCGCGCAACTGGAGCCTCAGTTGGCTGCGGCCGATCTCGTCATCTGCCAGACCGGCTGCATCAGCCACGACGCCTACTGGCGCGTCAAGGACCACTGCAAGCGTCACCACAAGCGCTGTGTGTTCGTGGAGACGCCCAGCCGCAGCGCCTTCGAACGTGCACTGGCCGAGGCCGCAGCCGGCGAAGGGACAGCCCGGGAGGTCTGAGGGGAAGCCCGCAGCGGGCGGGCAAACTGGCTGTCGCACACTGCACCGACAAGCAGCCGGAGACTCCCATGCCCCCCGTCGCCTCGCCCCACCAATTGGCCCGCCGCGCCATCGCCCTCGTCCTTGCGGGCGGGCGCGGCTCCCGCCTCAAGCAGCTCACCGATGCGCGCGCCAAGCCCGCCGTGTACTTTGGCGGCAAGTTCCGCATCATCGACTTCGCGCTGTCCAACTGCGTCAACAGCGGCATCCGGCGCATCGGCGTGGTCACGCAGTACAAGAGCCACTCGCTGCTGCGGCACATCCAGCGCGGCTGGAGCTTCCTGCGGGCGGAGTTGAACGAGACGGTCGACCTCATGCCCGCGCAGCAGCGGGTCGACGAAGAAAGCTGGTACCGCGGCACGGCCGACGCCGTCTTCCAGAACCTGGACATCATCCAGAGCACCGGGGCGGACTACATCGTCGTGCTCGCGGGTGACCACATCTACAAGATGGACTACTCCAGCATGCTCGCCGACCACGCCGCCACCGGCGCCGGTTGCACCGTGGGCTGCATCGAGGTGCCCAAGGCCGAGGCTACGGCCTTCGGCGTGATGGCCGTCGACGGCGACCGCCGCATCACCGCCTTCCAGGAGAAACCCGCCGATCCGCCCTGCATCCCCGGCCGGGAAGGCACCTGCCTGGCCAGCATGGGCATCTACATCTTCAACGCCGACTACCTCTACCGCCTGCTGGCCGAGGACCTCGCCGACCCCGACTCCAGCCACGACTTCGGCAAGGACGTCATCCCCAAGACCGTGGCCGAGCAGCGCGCGGTGGCACACCCGTTCAGCATGAGCGTCATCCACAACCCCAACGGCGCGCCGCCCTACTGGCGCGACGTGGGCACGTTGGATGCCTTCTGGGCTGCCAACCTCGACCTGGCCTCCATCAGCCCCGAGCTCGACATCTACGACACCGACTGGCCCATCTGGACCTACCAGCGCCAGCTGCCCCCAGCCAAGTTCATCCCTGACCACAACGGCATGCACGGCATGACGGTCAACACCATCGTGAGCGCCGGCTGCATCGTGTCGGGCTCGCATGTCGTGCAGTCGGTGCTGTTCAACAACGTGCGCATCCGCTCCTTCTGCAACATCCACCAGTGCGTGCTGTTGCCGGGCGTGGAGGTCGGCCGCCATTGCCGGCTGACCAAGGTCATCGTCGACCGCGCCTGCGTCATCCCCGATGGCCTCGTCGTGGGCGAAGACGCCAAGCTCGATGCCGCCCGCTTCGAGCGCACCGACAATGGCGTCGTGTTGATCACCAAGCAAATGCTGGCCAAGCTGTAATGCGCATCCTGCAAGTCAGCGCGGAGCTGTTCCCGCTGCTGAAGACCGGTGGCCTGGCCGATGTGGCCGGTGCGCTGCCGGCGGCCCTGGCGGCAGCGGGCGCCGAGCCGCGGCTCCTGGTGCCGGGCTTTCCGGCCATCCGCGAGTCCCTTACCCACGAATGCGCCGTCGCCCCCGTGGCGCTGCCCTGGAGCGAGGGCCGCGCGGCCCTGTTGCGTGGCCGCTTGCCGGGCTTCGAGATGCCGGTCTACGTGCTCGACGCCCCAGGCCTGTTCGACCGGCCCGGCAACCCCTACGGCGATGCGCTCGGCATCGCCTACCCCGACAACCACCGGCGCTTCGCATTGCTGGGCCTCGCGGCCGCTCGCCTGGCCGAAGGCGTGGACGGCAGCTGGCGGCCCGAGGTCGTGCATGCGCACGACTGGCACGCGGGCCTGGCCTGCGCCCACATCGCCGCCAGCCGGTCGCGCCGGCGCAACGACGCGCGCACCGTCTTCACCATCCACAACCTGGCCTACCAGGGGCTCTTTCCGGCCGAACAGTTCTGCGAGCTCGGCCTGCCGCCGGCCCACTATGCGGTGGAAGGCGTGGAGTTCTACGGCCAGGTGAGCTTCATGAAGGCCGGCCTGCATTTCGCCGACGCCATCACCACGGTCAGCCCCAGCTACGCGCGTGAGATCCAAACGCCCGAGCAGGGCTGCGGGCTGGACGGCCTGCTGCGTCACCGCGCGAGCGACCTGCACGGCATCCTGAACGGGGTCGACTACGCGGTGTGGTCACCCGTGCGCGACCGCAGCCTCGCACAGCCCTACAGCATCGAACGACCGCAAGGCAAGGCCGACTGCAAGGCCGCGCTGCAGGCCGAATGCGGGTTGGCGGTGCGCCCCGACGCGCCCCTGTTCGGCGTGGTGAGCCGCCTGACCGAGCAGAAGGGCCTGCCGCTGGTGCTGGAGGCGCTGAACGACCTGATCGATGCCGGCGGCCAGCTCGTCGTGCTGGGCAGTGGTGACGCGCGCCTGGAGGCCGCCTTTGCCGACGCCGCCGCACGCCACCCCGGCCAGGTCGCCCGCCGCACCGGCATGGATGAAGGCCTGGCCCACCGCATCTACGCGGGCAGCGACGTGGTGCTGGTGCCCAGCCGCTTCGAACCCTGCGGTCTCACCCAGCTCTACGGCCTGAGCTACGGCGCGCTGCCGCTGGTGCACCGCGTGGGCGGTCTGGCCGACACGGTGGTCGACACCACCCTCGAAGACCTGGCCGCGGGCACCGCCACCGGCTTCGTCTTCAACGCCTTCACGGGCGACGCCTATCGCCGCGCGCTGCGGCGGGCGTTCGCGCTGTGGAGCCGGCCTGAGTACTGGGGGCGGGTGCGTGACGCGGCGATGCGCCAGCGCTTTGGCTGGGACACCGCCGCCCAGCGCTATGTGCAGGTCTATGAGGGCCTGCTACAGCGCTAGCCCGATCACGCCAGCCCCGATCAACGCAGCGCCGGCCAGCCGCCAGCCGCGTTCTCCTTCGCCCAGCAGCTGGCCACCCAGCAGCGCGGCGAACAGCATCGAGACCTCGCGGGCCGGCGCCACGCGCGACAGCGGCGCCTCGCGCATGGCCATCAGCACGAGGATGTAGGCCAGCGGCCCGAGCCCTGCCACGGCCAGCACGCCGCGCCACGAGCGCCGCAGCTCGGGCCAGAAGCTATGCGCCTGGCGCAGGGCGACGGGCAGCTGCAGCGGCACGCGCAGCACATTGCCGAAGTAGTCGAGCATCAGTGGCGACACCAGCAGCACCTTGACGGCATAGCCGTCCAGCACCGTGTAGCCAGCGATCAACGTACCGGTGGCGGCGCCCCACCACAGGCCTGCGCGGCGGCGTCGTGCCGCCTCTGCGGCCTGGGGCACGCCGCGCCCCAGCAAGCGCGGCCCCATCGTGATCAGCAGGATGCCGCCCACCACGCCCGCCAGCCCCAGGGCGCCGTGCAGCCCCAGGTGCTCATCCAGCAGCACCACCGCGGCCAGCGCCGACAGCAGCGGGCGGCTGCCGCGGGCCACCGGGTAGACCACCGTCAGGTCGGCCGCACGGTAGCCTGCGATCAGGCAATTGAAGTAGGCCAGGTGCACGAGCGCGCTCGCCGCCACGAAGCCCCAGGCCATCGGCGACCACTGCGGGATCTCGGCCAGCCCGACCCACAGCACGGCGGGCAGCCACAGCACGGTCACGCCCAGCGCGCAGCTGAAGACGAAATGCGGCCCGCCGCCCCAGCGCTTGGCAGCGAGGTTCCAGAGCGCGTGGAGGAGGGCGGCGGTGAGGACGAGGGCGAGTGCCGACGCCGGCATCTCAATAGATGAGCCGGTCCGGCCGGATGTCGCGCAGGATGGTGGTCGCGATCTCTTCGATGCTCTTGTGCGTGGACGACAGCCACGAGATGCCCTCGCGCTTCATCATCGACTCGGCCTCATTCACCTCGTAGCGGCAGTTCAGCACGTCGGCGTACTTGCTGCCCGGGCGGCGTTCGTTGCGGATGGAGGCCAGGCGCTCGGGGTCGATGGTCAGGCCGAAGCACTTGCGCTTGTGCGGCAGCAGGGGTGCTGGCAGCTTGCGGCGCTCGAAGTCCTCGGGGATGAGCGGGTAGTTGGCCGCCTTGATGCCGTGCTGCATGGCGAGGTAGAGCGACGTCGGCGTCTTGCCGCAGCGGCTCACGCCCACCAGGATGACGTCGGCCCGGTCCAGGTTCTTGGCCGACTGGCCGTCGTCGTGCGCCAGCGAGAAATTGATCGCCTCGATGCGGTCGTGGTACTCCTGGCTCTGGGCCACGTTGGAGAAGCGGCCGACGCGGTGGTTGCTCTTGATGCCGAATTCGTCTTCCAGCGGCTCGATGAAGGTGCCGAACATGTCCATGACCCGGCCCTGGCAGTGCTCGCGCACGACCTTGAGCACATCGCGGTTCACGAGCGTGGCGAACACGATGGGCGTCTTGCCCTCGCGCTGAGCCAGTTCGTTGATCTCCTGCACCACCGCCTGGGCCTTCTCGGCGGTGTCGATGAAAGGCCGGCGCACATGGCGCGGCTTGATCTCGAACTGCGCCAGGATGGAGTTACCGAAGGTTTCGGCAGTGATGCCGGTGCCGTCTGAGACGAAATACACGGTTCTGTCGGACATGGCGGGCTCGCGGCGAGATCAAGGGGGTCGAGGAAGTTCCCATCATAGGAGCGGCCCCGCCTAGAATCGCCGCCAATTGCTTTGCCCCACCATGCGCACCCCCACCTCATTCCAAGAACACCTCACCGGTGTGAACACGCGCCGTAACCGGCCGTGCCTGGGTGCAGCGGACACAGCCCCGAGTTTTCAACCTCCCGGAGTTTTCCCATGTCTGCTGCACGCTTTGAGGCGACCGCCCTGGTCGTTCCGTTTGAGAACCTGAGGATGACCGACGTCGAGGCTGTTGGCGGTAAGAACGCCAGCCTCGGCGAAATGATCTCCCAGCTCTCGGATGCCGGCGTCCGCGTGCCCGGTGGCTTTGCCACCACGGCGCACGCTTTCCGACAGTTTCTGAAGCACGAAGGCCTGGACGCGCGCATCGCGGCGCGCCTGTCCACGCTCAACACCGACGACGTCCGCGCGCTGGCCGAAGCCGGCGCCGAGATCCGTGGCTGGATCGAGGCCCAGCCCTTCCCGGCCGACCTGGAGGCCCAGGTGCGCACGGCCTACGAGCGCCTGACCGCCGACAACCCCGACGCCACCTTCGCCGTGCGTTCTTCCGCCACGGCCGAAGACCTGCCCGACGCCTCCTTCGCCGGCCAGCAGGAGACCTTCCTGAACGTGCATGGCATCGACGAGGTGCTGCACAAGATGCGCGAGGTCTTCGCCTCGCTGTACAACGATCGCGCCATCAGCTACCGCGTGCACAAGGGCTTCGCCCACGGTGACGTGGCGCTGTCGGCGGGCGTGCAGCGCATGGTGCGCAGCGACCTCGGCTCGGCTGGCGTGATGTTCACCATCGACACCGAGAGCGGCTTCCAGGACGTGGTCTTCATCACGTCCAGCTATGGCCTGGGTGAGACGGTGGTGCAGGGTGCCGTGAACCCGGACGAGTTCTACGTCCACAAGCCCGCGCTGAAGAACGGCAAGCTGGCCATCATCCGCCGCAACCTGGGCTCCAAGCTGATCCGCATGGAGTTCGCGACGCCGGAAGAGAAGGCCGCCTCCGGCAAGCTCGTCAAGACCGTGGACACCGCGCCTGAAGCCCGCAACCGCTACTCGCTCAACGACACGGAAGTGACTGAGCTGGCCAAGTACGCGCTCATCATCGAGCAGCACTACGGCCGGGCGATGGACATCGAGTGGGGCCGCGACGGCGTCGACGGCAAGCTCTACATCCTGCAGGCCCGCCCCGAGACGGTGAAGAGCCAGGCCGCCGGCCAGGTCGAGCATCACTACAAGCTCAAGGCCCACAGTGCGGTGCTCGCCGAAGGCCGCGCCATCGGCCAGAAGATCGGCACCGGCCCCGTGCGCCTCGTGGAGAGCGTGGCCGAAATGGAGCGCGTGCAGCCGGGCGACGTGCTCGTGACCGACATGACCGACCCGAACTGGGAGCCGGTCATGAAGCGCGCCAGCGCCATCGTCACCAACCGCGGTGGCCGCACCTGCCACGCGGCCATCATTGCGCGTGAGCTCGGCATCCCGGCTGTGGTCGGCTGCGGGGACGCCACCGAGACGCTGAAGGACGGCCAGCTCGTGACGGTGGCCTGCTCGGAAGGCGACACCGGCTACATCTACGACGGCCTGCTGGAGACCGAGGTCAGCGAGGTGCACCGCGGCGAGCTGCCGTACTGCCCCATCAAGATCATGATGAACGTCGGCAACCCGCAGCTGGCTTTCAACTTCGCGCAGATGCCCTCGGGCGGCGTGGGCCTGGCGCGGCTCGAGTTCATCATCAACAACAACATCGGCGTCCACCCGAAGGCCATCCTGGACTATCCGAACATCGATGCCGACCTCAAGAAGGCCGTCGAGTCGGTGGCCCGCGGTCATGCCTCGCCGCGCGCCTTCTACGTCGACAAGCTGGCCGAAGGCATCGCGACGATTGCCGCAGCCTTCTTCCCGCGCCCGGTCATCGTGCGCCTGTCGGACTTCAAGTCCAACGAGTACCGCAAGCTCATCGGCGGCACGCGTTACGAGCCGGACGAAGAAAACCCGATGCTGGGCTTCCGCGGCGCGTCGCGCTACATCAGCGGGGAGTTCCAGGACGCCTTCGCCATGGAATGCGAGGCGCTGAAGCGTGTGCGCAAGGACATGGGCCTGACCAACGTGGAGATCATGGTGCCCTTCGTGCGCACCGTGCGCCAGGCGGAGCAGGTGGTCGGCATGCTGGCCGAGAAGGGCCTGAAGCGCGGTGTGGACGGCCTGCGCGTCATCATGATGTGCGAGGTGCCGAGCAACGCCATCCTGGCCGAGCAGTTCCTGGAGCACTTCGACGGCATGTCCATCGGCTCCAACGACCTGACCCAGCTCACCCTGGGCCTGGACCGTGATTCCGGCCTTGAGCAGCTCGCTGGCGACTTCGACGAGCGCGATCCGGCCGTCAAGGCCATGATCTCGCGTGCCATCCGCGCCTGCCGCGCGACCGGCAAGTACATCGGCATCTGCGGCCAGGGCCCCAGCGACCACCCCGACTTCGCCGACTGGCTGGCCGAGGAGGGCATCGTGTCGATCTCGCTGAACCCCGACACCGTGATCGATACCTGGCAGCGCCTGGCCGCCAAGTAAGCCTTCGCGCCTTGCTCGCATCGGCCCGGGTTCTCCGCAGGGGAATCCGGGCTTTTTGTTGCCGATGATCCGGATGTGCCCGATTCCCTGACCTCAAGCCTGCACCGCCTGCATCGGCGCTATGCGCTCTTCACCCTGAGCTTCATCGGGCTCGTGCTGGCACTCGGCCTGGCCGAGCAGCGCGGCATGCCCAAGGCCTGGATCGGCTACACCTTCCTCGTGGCCACGGTGCTGGTGTATGCCGTCATCGGCATCCTGTGCCGCACGACGGACCCGGCCGAGTATTTCGTCGCGGGGCGACGCGTGCCGGCGCTCTACAACGGCATGGCCGCAGGCGCTGACTGGATGAGTGCCGCGACCTTCATCGGGCTGGCCGGCACCCTCTACGCGAGCGGCTATGCCGGCCTGGCCTACGTGCTGGGCTGGACGGGCGGTTTCGTGCTGCTCGCGCTTTGCATTGCGCCCTACCTGCGCCGCTTCGGCCAGTTCACCGTGGCCGACTTCCTGGCCGAGCGCTTCGAGAGCCGCACGCTGCGGCTGGTGGGCGCCTGCGCCGCCATCCTGGTGTCCTTCGTCTACCTCGTGGCGCAGATCTACGGCGTGGGCCTGATCACGACGCGGCTCACGGGCCTGGGCTTCGAGGTGGGCGTGTTCGTCGGGTTGGGCGGAGTCCTGGTGTGCTCGTTCCTGGGCGGCATGCGCGCCGTGACCTGGACCCAGGTCGCCCAGTACCTCATCATGATCCTGGCCTACCTGGTGCCGGTGATCTGGCTCAGCGTCAAGCAGACCGGCTGGCCGCTGCCGCAGTTGGTCTATGGGCAGCAACTGCACCAGCTGGCGCAGCGCGAGCAGCAGCTCATCCACGACCCCGGCGAGCTGCAGGTGCGCGCCATCCACCAGGAGCGCGCCCAGGCCGCGGCCGCCCGCTTGGCCGACGTGCCCCAGGCGCTGGCCCACGCCCAGGCCGAGGCTGCTGCCAGCGTCGCCGCCTTGAAGCAGGCCAACGCGCCGCTGGCGCAGATCCAGGCGGCCGAGAAGCAGCGCGCCGCCCTGCCGCGCACGGCCGCCGAGGCCGAGGAGCGCTGGCGTCGCGAGCTCGCGGCCGAAGCCAGCATGGCCCAGCCGCTCTCGGGCCTGGCGCCGCACACCCAGCCCTTCGCCGGGCCGAGCGCCGCCTCCGCCGACGGTGACCTGGCCGACGGTGCTCAGGCCAGCGAGGCGCGACGCAACTTCATCGCCCTGGTGCTGTGCCTGATGGTCGGCACGGCAGGCCTGCCGCACTTGCTGACGCGCTACTACACCACCACCACGGTGGCCACCGCGCGCTCATCGGTCGCGTGGTCGCTCGTCTTCATCAGCCTGCTGTATCTCACCGCGCCAGCCTTGGCGGTCATGGTCAAGACCGAGGTCTTCAACGACCTCGTCGGCAGCAGCTTCGATCAGCTGCCCGCCTGGATCCGCCAGTGGCAGCGGGTGGACCCGGCGCTGCTGTCGGCAGTCGACCTGAACGGCGACGGCCGGCTGCAGCTGGGTGAGCTCCGGCTGCATCCCGATCTCGTCATGCTCGTGATGCCGGAGCTCGGCGGGCTGCCCTATGTCATCTCAGGCATGGTGGCGGCGGGCGGTCTGGCCGCGGCACTCTCGACCGCAGACGGGTTGCTGCTGGCGATCTCCAGCGCGCTGTCCCACGATCTGTACTACAAGGCCATCAACCCCGAGGCCTCGCGCACCCGGCGCGTCACGCTGTCCAAGGCGCTACTGCTGGCGGCGGCTCTCGCGGCGGCGGCGGTCGCCTCCAGCCGGCCGGCTGACATCCTGGCGGTCGTGACGGCGGCGTTCTCGATTGCCGGCTCGACCTTCTTCCCGGCGCTGGTGGCCGGGGTGTTCTGGCGCCGGGCGAACCGGGCCGGCGCACTGGCGGGCATGCTCACGGGCCTGGGTGTGTGCCTCGCGTATCTCGTGGCGACTCACCCCAGCATGCGCGGCCTGCTTGGTTTGTCAGGGCCCGCGCCCCTGATCTGGGGCATCCAGCCCGCCGCGGCCGGGGTGTTCGGCGTACCGGCTGGCGCGCTGGCGCTGGCGGTCGTGAGCCTGCTCACGGCAGCGCCGGGCGAGCGCCAGCGTGATTTCGTCAACGCGCTGCGCAGCCCTGGGAAGCCTTGACGCCAGGCCGCTGATTTGGCGTCCGCTGCCAATCGGGCTAGAATCGCGGGTTCCCCCTTGCCGGGTCACGAGTCGACGCTGTGACCCGGCTTCCGCAGCCGGGCGTCATCCCGACACCCAACGGCTGGAATCCACAAGGAGTATTTATGCGTCACTACGAAATCGTTCTGCTGATCCATCCGGATCAAAGCGAACAGGTTCCGGCCATGCTGGAGCGCTACAAGGGCCTGATCACCGCCGGTGGCGGTGTCGTGCACCGGGTCGAGGACTGGGGCCGTCGCCAGATGGCTTACCTGATCCAGAAGCTCGCCAAGGCCCACTACCTGTGCCTGAACATCGAGTGCAGCAAGGAAGTCCTGGCTGAACTCGAGACCGGCTTCCGCTTCAACGACGCCGTGCTGCGCCACCTCACCGTGGTTCAGGACAAGGCCATCACGACCCCGTCGGTCATGATGAAGGCCGTCGAGCGCGAAGAAGCCCGCAAGGCTCCCCAGCAAGAAGCGGCCTGAGCTGACGCTCATCGCTGAAGAACCAGTTTTCGTGTGCAGCGTGCCGACTGAGTGAACCAGCTTCACCTCCAGGCACAGATCCAGCAACTCGGCCAGATCCGCTACACCCCCGCCGGCCTGATGGCCCTGGACGCCGCCCTCAAGGCAGAGTCCGAAGTCATCGAAGCCGGCAAGCCGCGCAAGGTCTCCCTGGAGATCAAGGCGGTTGCGGTGGGCGAGGTGGCCAAGCAGTTGCAGGCGCTGGGAATCGGTGGCGTCGCGGTCTTCCGCGGCTTCCTGACCCACCAGCGCAACGGTCGGGGCTTCGTCGCCCATGTCACCGTGATCGAACCCGCTGCACCCTAAGGCTGGCACGTTTTTGAATCCGGATAGATCTAACAGAGGTCCAACATGCCCCCTCTTCGTGGTAAGGGTCGCTTCTCCAAGGACAAGAAGCCCAAGCGCAACCAACAGTCGCTGCTGTTCCGCCGCAAGCGTTTCTGCCGCTTCACCGTCGCCGGTGTCGAGCAGATCGACTACAAGGACATCGACACGCTGCGCGATTTCGTTGCCGAAAACGGCAAGATCACGCCCGCTCGCCTGACCGGCACGCGCGCCTTCTTCCAGCGTCAGCTGACGGTTGCCATCAAGCGCGCGCGCTTCCTGGCCCTGCTGCCGTACAGCGACCAGCACAAGGTCTAAGGAGCTGACGACATGCAAGTGATCCTGCTCGAAAAAATCGCCAACCTCGGCAACCTCGGCGACGTCGTCAAGGTCAAGGACGGCTACGCCCGCAACTTCCTGATCCCGACCAAGGCCGCTCGCCGCGCCACCGAGGCCGCGATCAAGGAATTCGAAGCCAAGCGCGCTGAGCTCGAAAAGGCTGCCGCCGAAAAGCTGGCCGCTGCCCAGAAGCTGGGCGAAGCCATCGCCGGCAAGACCGTTCGCATCGCCCAGAAGGCCGGTGTGGATGGCCGCCTGTTCGGCTCCGTCACCAACGCCGACATCGCTGATGCGCTGACCAAGCTGGGTTCGCCCATCGCCAAGTCGCAAGTGCGTCTGCCCAACGGCCCGCTGAAGACCGTCGGCGAATTCCCGGTGAGCGTTGCCGCCCACACGGACGTCGTCGTCGACATCAGCGTCCAGGTGGTTGCCGAAGCCGA
The DNA here is from genome assembly GCA_021738245.1 of Methylotenera sp. Taxonomy (GTDB): domain Bacteria; phylum Pseudomonadota; class Gammaproteobacteria; order Burkholderiales; family Burkholderiaceae_C; genus Pelomonas. The sequence goes on from JAIPCJ010000003.1 coordinate 33,089, forward strand.
GTAAATCGGCTTGCGCTGCGGCCCTGTTGGCCGCAACATCCAAAGAAGGCCGAGGCCCCCCGGGGTTTCGGCCTTCTGTCTTTCAGGCCGGCGTTATCCAATGCTGACCACCGGTTGATCCCAGTCCGTCCACAGCTTTATCCACAGGCATGTCCGCGATCCTTCCTGCTTCCTCCTCTACGGCGCCGCAAGACGACGAGGTCGCCCGGCTGCGCGTACCGCCGCACTCGGTCGAGGCCGAGCAGAGCGTGCTGGGTGGCCTGCTGATCGACAACTCCGCCTGGGACGGCGCCGCCGACCTGCTCAACGAGAGCGACTTCTACCGCTTCGAGCACAAGCACATCTACACGGCCGTCGGCAAGCTCATCAATGCGGGCAAGCCGGCCGACGTGGTCACGGTGTTCGATGAGCTGACCTCGCTGGGCCGCGCCGAGGAGTGCGGCGGCCTGTCGTACCTCAACGCGCTCGCGCAGAGCGTGCCCAGTGCCGCCAACCTGCGGCGTTATGCCGAGATCGTTCGTGAGCGGGCCATCCTGCGCAAGCTGGTGTCCACGTCCGACGAGATCGCCACGGCCGCGATGAACCCCCAGGGCCGCGCGGTCACGCAGATCCTGGACGAAGCGGAGGGCAAGATCTTCCGCATCGGCGAAGAAGGCTCGCGCAGCAAGCAGGGCTTCCAGGCCATCGACCAGCTCATGATCGGCCTGATGGACCGCGTGAACGAACTGGCCGAGAGCGGTGCGCAGGACGTGACCGGCGTGCGAACCGGCTTCTACGACCTCGACAAGCAGACGGCCGGCCTGCAGCCCGGCGACCTCATCGTGCTGGCGGCGCGTCCGTCCATGGGCAAGACGGCGTTCGCGGTGAACATCGCCGAGAACGTGGCCATCAACGAAGGCCTGCCGGTCGTCATCTACTCCATGGAAATGGGCGCCGCACAGCTGGCCTTGCGGATGGTGGGTTCCATCGGCCGCATCGACCAGAGCCATCTGCGCACGGGCCAGCTCAAGGACGACGAATGGGGGCGCCTGGCCGAGGCGGTCGACAAGCTCGGCAAGTCCAGCATCTTCATCGACGAGAGCCCGGGCCTGAGCCCGTCCGAAGTGCGTGCGCGTGCGCGCCGCCAGGCCCGCATCTGCGGCCAGCTCGGCCTCATCGTCATCGACTACCTGCAGCTGATGAGCGGCAACGGCGGCGGCAGCGAAGAAAACCGTGCCACGGTGCTGGGCGAAATCTCCCGGGGCCTGAAGGCGCTGGCCAAGGAGCTGAAGTGCCCCGTCATCGCGCTGTCGCAGCTCAACCGTTCGGTGGAGCAGCGCCCCGACAAGCGCCCCATGATGTCCGACCTGCGCGAATCCGGCGCCATCGAGCAGGACGCCGACATCATCATGTTCATCTACCGGGATGAGTACTACACCAAGGACGAGTGCAAGGAACCGGGCGTGGCGGAGATCATCATCGCCAAGCAGCGTAACGGCCCGGTCGGCACGGTGAAGCTGGCCTTCCAGCGCATGCACACCAAGTTCGAGAACCTGGCGCCAGGCTACGTGGGCGTGGAGCGGGAAGAGTATTGACCCAGGCTGCGGCTCAGCGCAGCAGCGCGAGCACCGCCCCCACGGCCGTGGTCACGGGCGCGGCCATTTCGGCCACGGTCTTGGCGGCGTCCACCAGGCCTTCGGCCGAGAGCTCGTACCAGCGCTTGCGGGGCTCCTTGGACACGGCCTCAGCGGCCAGGGTCGACAGGTCCTTGGACACGGCCTCCGCCTGCTCCGGCGGCAGCCGCTTGGCCAGCTCCGCCACGTGGGTGGTGAGGGCCTTGAGGGCTTCCTTGAGCGGCTCGTCGACCGCGGCGCCTGCGGCCTTGTTGAAGCTGTTCTGGATGTTCTGGGCGGTGACGAGGTTGAAGTCGCCTGCGACGGTCACCGTGCCGAGCTGGATGTGGGTGTTCATCTGGGTTCCGATGATCTGGGTGATGACGGGCGCCGCGGTTTCGGCGGCACGGAGGTAGCGCGACACTTTCTTGCTGGCCTTGTCGCCGAGGGCCTGAAACGAGGCGGAATGCCCAGGCATGGCGGCATTCCAGGCGGTGCGCGCTACGTCCAGCAACTGCGACTGCTCCACCCCGTGGCTCGTGGGGCGGCTCACCAGCGGCAGCGTGCGGTCGAGGTAGTCATTGAGCTCGTGCGCCTGGTCCACCGAGTTGCCCAGGCGCTGCTGCGCCGTGGCCTCCAGCACCAGGCGCAGGCATTCCCGCTCGCAATGCAGGCGCACGAGGTGGATGCGCAGCTTGCGCAACTCCTCGGGGCTGGCCCCGGCCGCGTCGCGGCGCAGCAGCCAGGTGCTCAGCCGCTGCCCGGCGATCTCCAGCCAGGCGTGCTGCAGCACCTCGGCGCCGACGCGGGCGCTCGACACCACGCGCGCGTGCGGCAATGAGGCCAAGCCGTCGACGGCCGCGTACTCGATCAGCAGCGCGGGCTGGCCGGCTGCCACCCACCATGGCTGCGGTGAGATGCCGGCCTTGCGGTCGGTGCTGGCCCCCAGAAAGTGCCGAGCCAGCCCCGCGCCTGCGGTCAGCAGGGGGCGGGTGTCTGAGGCGCCGCGAAGGCGCACCGGCAGCGAGGCGCAGGCGGCGATCAACTGGGCCGTGGCGGCCGCCGTGAGCGCCGCGCGCGTGTCGCGCTGGATGCGAAAGCCGATCTCGAACCGACCCACCACGCCGCTGCAGTAGAAGCGCCGGAACACATGGCTCACGATGCACGGAGCCTCGTCGGTGCCGATGCGCTGGTGCCGCAGTTGGTCAGGTAGCCGAAGGGCCATGGAAGCGCTGGCGAAGTTGTCTTCGCCCGCCCATTCGTCAACGCCGCCCTGCAGGCGGGGGCGCACGGGGCCCGAGGCGCGCAGGAAGTCCTGGCGCGCGGTCGGGGTGGGCCACAGCGGGCGCGTCAGGCGCGCCACGGCTTGGTCGGGCAGGAAGGGCCGCAGGTCCACGACGGGGTGCAACAACAGTTGGAACATTCGCGTTCCCTCGGGGGCTTCGCCCCGCCTTCCTGCGCGTCGATGAACCCCCTAGGCGAGCATCGGGGGGTGCCTACTGCCTGCCCTGCTTGCGCTGGGCCAGCTTCGAACCGGCGCGTCCAAGAGACGGCCACACCGCGTTCGGTGGACTTCCAGGTGTGCGCTCTTCACGGCAAGCCAGGCTCCCGTCCTTTGCGCCCGCGCAGGTTAGGCCGGCCGGGCGGTGCCGTCATCCCCAATCGGATCGATGCCGCCGTCGCCGCCCGGGGCGAGGCCGAAGCGGGGCGCCGCGGCCGGCTGCCAGTGGCCTGCCGCCGTGGCTTGGTAGGCCTGGCGCGCGAGGGCGTGAGGGTGGTGGGGGGCTTCGGCCAGCGTGAGCACGGGCGCAAAACAGGCGTTGCTGCCTTCCAGCAGCGCCGTCCATTCGTCGCGCGTCTTTTCACGCAGCCGTGCCGCCACGCGTTCGCGCAGCGCCGGCCACTGGCGACGGTCGTGCTGGGCGGCCGGGTCGACGTCTTGCAGGCCCAGGCGCTGCAACAGCTCGGCATAGAACTGCGGCTCCAGCGCCCCGAGGGAGACGAAGCGGCCGTCTGCGCATTCGAAGCAGTCGTAGAAGGGCGAGCTGTGCAGGAAGAAGTTGTCGGACGGTGTGTCCGGCCACAGCCCGGCGGCGCGCATGGAATGCAGCAGGCTCGACATCAACGCCACGCCGTCGACCATCGCTGCGTCCACCACACGACCTCGGCCGGTGCGTTGCGCGTCCCAGAGGGCCGCCATCAGGCCGAAGGCCAGCAGCAGCGCGCCGCCACCCATGTCGCCGATCAGCGTGGCCGGGATGCTCGGCGCCACGCCTTCGCGACTTGCCACTGACATCACCCCGGTGACGGCGACATAGTTGATGTCGTGGCCCGCCGCCTGCGCCAGGGGCCCCGTTTGCCCCCAGCCGGTCACGCGGCCGTAGACCAGGCGTGGATGGCCCGCCGCAAACACGGCCGGCCCCAGCCCCAGCCGCTCCATGACGCCGGGGCGAAAGCCCTCGATGACGGCATCGGCGCCTTCGATGAGCCGGCGCGCCTCGGCGGCGCCGTGCGGCGTCTTGAGGTCCAGGCAGGCGCGCTGCTTGCCCCGATCCAGACCCGTGCCGGTGTTCAACACCGGGCTGCCGGGGCGGTCGATGACGAGCACCTCGGCGCCGTGGTCGGCCAACATCATGCCGGCCAGGGGGCAGGGGCCGAGACCGGCCATCTCGATGACGCGCAGGCCTTGCAGGGGCCGGGCGGAGGAGGGGACTTGCATCGGACAATGCTCGCATGAACAAGGCCTTCACCAAGGAAACCGACGCGGCCGACGATGACGACGACGGCCCCGCGCTGCCGAGCCTGCCGGCCGGCACGCGCAACTACATGACGCCGGCCGGCTATGCGCGGCTGCGGGCGGAGTTCATGCAGCTCATCGACGTCGAGCGCCCGAAGATGGTGGAGACGGTCTCCTGGGCCGCCAAGAATGGCGACCGCTCAGAGAACGGTGACTACCTCTACGGCAAGAAGCGATTGCGCGAGATCGACCGGCGGCTGCGTTTCCTGACCAAGCGGCTGGATGTCGCCGAGGTGGTCGACCCGAGCGCCCATCACGGCTCCGAGCAGATCTTCTTCGGCGCGACCGTCACCTACGCCAACGCACGCGGCGAAGAGAAGACCATCACCATCAAGGGCATCGACGAGTCCGACAGCCTGGCCGGCGAGGTGAGCTGGATCTCGCCCATCGCCCGCACGCTGCTGAAGGCGCGCGTGGGCGATGAATTGCAGCTGGTCACGCCGGTCGGCGTGGAGCGCATCGAGGTGGTGGAGGTCCGCTACCCGGCGCCGTCGCCCGCGGGCTGACAGGCGTCGCCAGTCAGGGCTTGACGCGCCACACGCGCTGCACGGGCGCCGTGCGGCGCAGCACGCGCAGCACGTCGGCCAGGTGCAGCCGGTCGCGCACGGCCAGCAGCAAGGTCATTTCGGCGGTTTCGCGCAGCTGCGCATCCTCCGTCATCGAGATGTGGGTGATGTCGGCCTCGGCCTGCGCAACAGCCTGGGCCACCTGGGCCAGCACGCCTTTGCCGTTGGTCATGAGCAGAGCGATGCCCGCTTCGAAGCTGCGGGTCAGCTCCTCGGCCCATTCCACCTGGATCCAGTGCTCGCTGTCGCGCTGGAAGAGCCGACGCCCCACGGCGCACTCGCAGGTGTGCACCACGAGGCCTTCGCCTCGCCCGAGGTAGCCGCGCACCTCGTCGCCAGGGATGGGGCGGCAGCAGCTGGCCAGTTGCACCGACGCGCCTTCGCTGCCATCGAGCGTGACGCTGCCTTGCAGAGCCGGGGCTTCGGTGAAGCGCCCCAGCGTGAGGGCGAGCGCATCGGGCTTCTGGCCCTGCTCGGCCATCAGCCGGGCGAGCTTCTTCGCGATGATGGTCGCAATCTTGCGGCCCGCGCCGATGTCCACCAGCAGCTGCTCGGTGCTGGCGCTGCCGGCCCAGGTGGCCAGGTCGTGCCAGATCGGCGCGGCCGGGTCGTCGACCTCCAGGCTGGGCAAGCCCAGGCCTTCGATGCGCATGGCCTGGGCCAGCATCTTCTGGCCAAGTTCGCGAGACTCTTCCTGCTCCAGATCCTTCAGGTAGTGGCGGATCTTGGAACGAGCGCGGCCGGTGCGCACGAAGCTGAGCCAGGCCGGGTTGGGGCTGGCGCCGGGGGCCGTGATGATCTCGACGATGTCGCCGCTCTTCAGCTCGGCCCGCAGCGGCACGGCCTCGCCGTTGACCTGGGCGGCGACGCAGTGGTCGCCAACGTCGGAGTGGATGGCGTAGGCGAAGTCCACGGGTGTTGCGCCCTTGGGCAGGGCCATGATCTTGGACTTGGGCGTGAAGACGTAGATCGCATCCGGGAAGAGGTCGATCTTGACGTGCTCCAGGAACTCGTTGGCGTCGCGGGTCTCGTCCTGGATGTCGATCAGGCTTTGCAGCCAGCGGGCGTTGGCCTGCTGGGCGATCAGCGCCGACGAGCCCTGCTTGCCGCGGCTCTTGTAGATCCAGTGCGCGGCCACGCCCTGCTCGGCGATCTGGTGCATGCCCTCGGTGCGCAGCTGGAACTCCAGCGGCGTGGCCAGCGGCCCCATCAGCGTGGTGTGAAGCGACTGGTAGCCGTTGTCCTTGGGCGTGGCGATGTAGTCCTTGAAGCGGCCGGCCTGGGGCTTGTAGAGCTGGTGCAGCACGCCGAGCGCCGTGTAGCACTGCAGCGGCTCCTCGGTCAGGATGCGAAAGCCGAAGATGTCGCTGACCTGCGCGAACGACAGGCCGCCCTTCTCGCGCATCTTCTTGTAGATGGAGTAGACCGTCTTCTCGCGGCCTTGCACCTCCACGCGCAGGCTCGCCTTGGCGAAGGCCGCACGGATCTCGCCTTCGATGCGCGAGACCAGGTCGCGCCGATTGCCGCGGGCCTTGGCGACGGCCTTGGTCAGCGCGGCGTAGCGCCAGGGGTGGAAGTACTGGAAGGACAGGTCCTGCAGTTCGCGGAACGTCTGGTTCAGGCCCAGGCGGTGCGCGATCGGGGCGTAGATGTCGAAGGTCTCGCGGGCGATGCGCCGGGCCTTGTGCGGTGCCATTGCGCCCATGGTGCGCATGTTGTGCAGCCGGTCGGCCAGCTTGATCAAGATGACACGCAGGTCGCGCGCCATGGCCAGCAGCATCTTGCGGAAGGACTCGGCCTGCGACTCCTCCTTGGTGGAGAACTGCAGCTTGTCGAGCTTGGTGAGCCCATCGACCAGGTCTGCCGTGGTGGCGTCGAACTTCTCGATCAGCTCGGCCTTGGAGACGCCGCAGTCTTCCACCACGTCATGCATCAGCGCGGCCATCAGGGCCTGGGCATCAAGACGCCATTCGGCACAGATGCCGGCCACGGCGATCGGGTGGGTGATGTAGGGCTCGCCGGTCGCGCGTTTCTGGCCCAGGTGGGCCTCGTCGGCAAACTTGTAGGCCTCGCGCACCCGCTTGACCTCGGCCTTGCTCAGGTAGCCGAGCTTGGGGGCGAGGGCGTCGAAGGAGGCCGCCTCGGCCTGTGTGGGCTGCGCCGGCTGGCGCAGGCCGGGCAGGAACCAGGCAGTGAGGGAGCGTTGGGCCATAGGCCCCCGAATTTATCGCATGCAGAAAAGGCGACGGGCGTCCTGGGAAGCCCAGGACGCCCGTCGAAGAGGGGACGCGGGATTTAGACCGGCACCTTGCGCAGCATCTCGATGCCGACTTCACCGGCGGCGATTTCGCGCAGGGCGGTCACGCCGGGCTTGTTCTTGCTGTCGATGCGGGCGCTGTGGCCCTGGCTCAGCATGCGGGCGCGGTAGGTGGCGGCCAGCACGAGCTGGAAGCGGTTGGGGATCTTGGTCAGGCAGTCTTCGACGGTGATGCGGGCCATGGTGTTCCTTGTGAAGTTCGGTGCGAGAGGCGATCAGGGCAGATCGAGCGCCTGGAAGACAGCCGAGCGATTTCGGCGCTGAGCGGCGTATTTTAGCCGCTGTGCGTGCACGATGGTCTTGAGATCGAAGACGGCCGTGTCGAACACCGCGTTGACGACGACGAAATCGAAGTGCTGGGCCTGGGCGACCTCGATGCGGGCGTTGTTCATGCGCTTGGCGATCACCTCGGGCTCGGTGTCGCCGCGGCGGTTCAGGCGCAGGCGCAGTTCATCCCAGCTCGGCGGCAGGATGAAGATCAGCACGGCGTAGGGGAAGAGCTGCTTGATCTGCAGCGCACCCTGGTAGTCGATCTCCAGCACCACGTCTTCACCGTGCTGCAGCCGGTCTTCGATGCCGGCGCGCGAGGTGCCGTAGAGGTTGCCGTGCACCTCGGCCCATTCGAAGAACTCGCCGCGGGCCGCCTTGGCGCGGAACTCCTCGGGCGAGATGAACCAGTACTCGCGCCCATGCTGCTCCTGGCCGCGCGGTGCGCGCGAGGTGTGGGAGATGGACACTGCCAGGCGGGCATCCAGCTCCAGCAGGGCCTTGACGAGGCTGGATTTGCCGGCCCCGCTGGGGGCTGCGACGACGAAGAGATTACCCGGGTATTCCATGGGGCCTTGGTTATTCGATGTTCTGGACTTGTTCGCGCATCTGCTCGATGGCGACCTTCATTTCGACCGAGATATTGGTCAGTTCGAGCGCGGCGGACTTGGACCCCAGAGTATTCGCCTCGCGGTGGAGTTCCTGGATCAGGAAATCGAGCCGCTTGCCGAGTTCGCCACCTTTCTTCAGCAAACGCGTGAGCTCGTCGAGGTGGGCGCGCAGCCGGCCCAGTTCCTCCGCCACGTCGATGCGGATGGCGAAGGCGGCCGCCTCATTGAGCGCGCGCTCCTGCAGGGCCTCCTGCGGCACGCTGCTGGCTGCACCCGTGGCGGCCAGGGCCTCCTGCCAGCGCTCCAGGAAGCGCTGCTGCTGGCGCTGCACCACGGCGGGCAGCAGGGGCTCGGCTTCATCTGCCAGCTGGCGCAGGCGGCTGATGCGTTCCTGGAGGATGGCGACCAGTTTTTCGCCTTCGCGCTCGCGGGCTTCGGCCAGCCCCTGCACGCAGGCCTGCGCGGCTTCGAGCGTGGCGGCATCCAACTGGGCCGGGACGGCACCGCCGCTCTTGCACCAGTTGAGGGCTTCGTGAACGGACAGGGGAGCGGCCTGCGGCATCCAGGCGCGCACCTTGGCCTCCAGGTTGGCCAGGCGGTTGAGCTGGTCGGGCTGAGGCTGGGGCCAGGCGCCGTCGGACTCGCGCTGGGTGTTGATGCGCAATTCGATCTTGCCGCGCTTGAAGCGTGCGGCGATCAACTCGCGCAATTGGGGTTCCAGGCCGCGCAGCTCTTCGGGCATGCGCATCGACAGGTCCAGAAAGCGGCCGTTGACCGACCGCAATTCCACGCTGACCGACGCTTGTGTGACAGGGTTGCCGTCCTCGGCTTTAGGGGGCTGCGCCACGGAATTGGCATACCCGGTCATGCTGTAGACTGGCATTTCGCACTCGCAAGAACTGACGTTTAACAAGAGATTCAAGCGCGATTATGTCCAAGCCGAAGCCGGCGCCCTTGCCAGCAGGCACGGTGGTTGGGGGCTACCAGATCATCAAGAGGCTGGCGGCTGGGGGTTTTGGCGTGGTCTACCTCGCCGAAGATCCTGACCACCACCTGGTGGCGCTGAAGGAATATCTGCCCTCGTCCCTGGCCGAACGCTCGCCCGGGGAGCTGACGCCGCGCGTCAAGCCCGAGAAGCAGCCGCTGTATCGCCTGGGTCTCAAGAGCTTCTTCGAAGAAGGGCGCTCACTGGCGCAGATCTCGCACCCGAGCGTGGTCTCGGTGCTGAACTTCCTGCGCGAGAACGAAACCGTCTACATGGTGATGAACTACCTGCAGGGCGACACCCTGCAGGATTTCATCGTCACTGCGCGCGACATGAAGCGCGACAAGGTCTTCCGCGAGTCCACCATCCGCAGCCTCTTCGACGAGATCCTGCGCGGGCTGCGCATCGTGCACCAGCACAAGATGCTGCACCTGGACATCAAGCCGGCGAACATCTTCATCACGAATGACAACAAGGCCGTGCTGCTGGACTTCGGGGCCGCGCGAGAAGTGCTGAGCAAGGAAGGCAACTTCATCCGCCCGATGTACACGCCGGGCTTTGCCGCGCCCGAGATGTACCGCCGCGACGGCTCGCTCGGCCCGTGGACCGACATCTACGCCATCGGCGCCTGCATCTACGCCTGCATGCAAGGCTACCCGCCCAACGACGCGCCGCAGCGCCTGGAGAAGGACCGCCTCTCGCTGAGCCTGTCTCGCCTGCGCAATGTCTATTCCGACAACCTGCTCGAAGTGACCGAGTGGTGCATGTCGCTCGACCCGCTGGCGCGCCCGCAGAGCGTGTTCGCACTGCAGAAGGAACTCGCCCGCGAGACCGAGCGCCGCTACACCAAGCTCAGCTTCAGCGAACGTCTCAAGCTCCAGTTGGAGAACCTCAAGTCCGGAGCCAAGGCCTGATGCGATTCAACGTCTTCCAGGTCAGCCGTCGAGGCGGCCGCGAGACCAACGAGGATCGCATGGGCTACTGCTTCACGCGGGAGGCGGGGCTGTTTGCGCTGGCCGACGGCATGGGCGGCCACCCGGAGGGCGAAGTCGCGGCCCAGATCGCGCTGCAGACGCTGGCGGCGCTGTTCCAGCAGGATGCGCGGCCGGTCATCGCAGACCCGCAGCAGTTCCTGCAGGAAGCCATCGTCGTCGCCCATCAGCAGTTGCTGCGCTACGCCGCAAGCAAGGGCCTGTCGGACACCCCGCGCACCACGGTGGTCGCGGCCATCCTGCAGGGCAACCAGGCCTGGTGGGCGCACTGTGGTGATTCGCGCCTGTACCTGGTGCGCTCGGCGAAGCTGATTGCCCGCACGCGCGACCACTCCTACTCCGAACTGCAGGAAGCCCTGGGGCGGGTCGCGCCCGGCGCCGAGCCTTTCAACCGCAACGTGCTGTTCACCTGCCTGGGCAGCCCCGGCAAACCGATGATCGACTGCCAGGGGCCGCTCGTCATGGACGCTGGCGACCGCCTGCTGCTGTGCTCCGACGGCCTGTGGGGCAGTGTGGAGGATGAAGAGATCGTCCGCCAGTTGGCCAGCCTGGCCATCTCCGAAGCGGTGCCCGAACTCGTCGAGCAGGCCTTGCGGCGAGGTGGGGAGCGCAGTGACAACGTCACCGTGCTGGCCGTCGAGTGGGAAGGCGAGGGCGACCCCGCCGGCGACACCACCCAGAATCTCGGCAACTCCGGCTTCGCGTCCACCATCCAGGGCGGCCTCGACCCCGAGCTCGTCGCGAGCATGGAAGCCCTGGACGACGAGGAGATCGAGCGCGCCGTGCGCGAGATCAACGAAGTCATCAAGCAGTCCGGCCGTGGCGGCACCCGTCGCTGAGCGCCACCAACCTCCGTTTTTTCATGACCAAGACCTTCACGCGCAGCGCAGGCCGCGCTGCCAATCAATTGCGCCCGGTGCGCATCACCCGCGGCTTCACGGTGCATGCCGAAGGCTCGGTTCTGATCGAGTTCGGCGGCACCCGGGTGCTCTGCACGGCCTCGGTCGAAGATCGCGTGCCGCCGCACAAGCGCGGCTCGGGTGAAGGCTGGGTCACGGCCGAGTACGGCATGCTGCCGCGTGCCACCCACACCCGTGGCGACCGCGAGGCGGCCAAGGGCAAGCAAAGCGGCCGCACGCAGGAGATCCAGCGCCTGATCGGCCGCTCGCTGCGCGCGGTGTTCGACCTCGCAGCCCTCGGAGAACGCACCCTCACGCTGGACTGCGACGTGCTGCAGGCCGATGGCGGCACGCGCACCGCGGCCATCACCGGGGCGTTCGTGGCCGCACAGGACGCCGTCAACAAGCTGATCGCCGACAGCAAGCTCGAACGCTCGCCCATCAAGGAGGCCGTGGCGGCCATCTCGGTAGGCATCGTCGACGGCGTGCCGCTGCTCGATCTGGAGTACGTGGAAGACGTCGCCTGCGACACCGACATGAATGTGGTCATGACGGCCTCCGGTGGCTTTGTGGAACTGCAGGGCACCGCAGAGGGTGTGGTGTTCACGCGCACCGAGATGAATGCCCTGCTCGACCTGGCCGAGAAGGGCATTGGCGAGTTGCTCGTGGCCCAGCAGGCGGCGCTGAAGGCCTGACACCGCGATGAAACTCGTTCTCGCCTCCAACAATGCCAAGAAGCTGCTGGAGCTGCAGGCCTTGTTCTCGCCGCTGCGCATCGAGCTGGTGACGCAAGGCAGCCTCGGCATCCCCGAGGCGGAAGAACCCTTCCTGACCTTCGCCGAGAACGCACTCGCCAAGGCGCGGCACGCCGCCGCGCACAGTGGCCTCCCGGCGCTGGCCGACGACTCCGGGCTCAGCGTCGAGGCGCTGGGCGGCGCACCCGGTGTGCGCTCGGCCCGTTATGCGCTGGATGCCGGGGGCGAGAAGAGCGACGCGGCCAACAACGACCGCCTGCTGCGCGAGCTGTCCGGCGTGGTGGATCGCCGGGCGCGCTTTGTCTGCGCGCTCGTCGCGGTGCGCAGCGCGGACGACCCCGAGCCCCTCATCACGATGGGCCGCTGGGCGGGCGAGATCCTGACGGCACCGGCCGGGGAGGGCGGCTTCGGCTACGACCCGCTGATGCACATCCCCGGCCTGGGCCAGACCGTGGCCAGCCTGCCGGCGGACGTGAAGAACCGCCACAGCCACCGGGCGCTGGCCGCCGCGCAGCTGATCGCCCAGTTCCGCGAGGTCTGGCACCTCGGGTGAGCCCATGGCCGATCTTGCTCACTTGATGCGCCCGGGCACGCTGCAGTTGCCCGCGCTGCCGCCGCTGGCGCTGTACGTGCACTTGCCGTGGTGCCTGCGCAAATGCCCCTACTGCGACTTCAACTCGCATGAGGTGCGCGATGGCGGGCTGGCCCCGGACACCGCCCAGGCCTACCTCGCTGCGCTGCGCGATGACCTGGAGGCGGCGCTGCCGTTGATCTGGGGGCGCCCCGTCGTGAGCCTCTTCATCGGCGGTGGCACACCCAGCCTGTTCGACCCGGCGCAGATCGCCCAGCTGCTGTCCGACATCCGCGCCCGGCTGCCACTGGAGCCCGGCTGCGAGATCACGCTGGAGGCCAATCCCGGCACCTTCGAGCGTGAGCGGTTCAAGGGCTTTCGCGAGGCGGGCGTCACGCGGTTGTCGGTCGGCGTGCAGAGCTTCGACGATGCGCAGCTCAAGGCGCTGGGCCGCGTGCACAGCGCGACGCAGGCCCGCGAGGCCCTGGCCGAGGCCGCTGCGGCCTTCGAGACCTTCAACCTCGACCTGATGTACGCGCTGCCGGGGCAGACGCTGGAAGACCTTTCACGCGAGCTCGACACGGCGCTGAGCTTCCGGCCGCCGCACCTGTCGATCTATCACCTGACCATCGAGCCCAACACGGTGTTTGCCACGCGCACACCCGCCGGGCTGCCCGACCCCGACCTGGCCAGCGACATGCTCGACCTCATCACGGCGCGCACCGGCGCTGCCGGGCTGTCGCGTTATGAGGTGTCGGCCTATGCACGCGAGGGCCATCGCTGCGCGCACAACCTGAACTACTGGCAGTTCGGCGACTACCTCGGCATCGGTGCCGGCGCGCACAGCAAGCTGAGCTTCCCGCACCGCGTGCTGCGCCAGGTGCGCTGGCGCGAGCCGGCGGCCTACATGGCCCAGGCGGTGAAGGTGAGCAACGAGCACGAGGTCGCACGCAAGGACCTGCCCTTCGAGTTCATGCTCAATGCGCTGCGCTTGAAAGAGGGGGTGACGCTCACGCAATTCTTGGAGCGCACCGGCCTGCCGCCGTCCAGCATTGCCGCGGGCCTGGAGGCCGCCCGGGGCCGCGGCCTGCTGACACCGGACCCTTCGCGTATCCAGCCCACCGAGCGGGGTTTCGACTTCCTCAGCGATCTGCAGCAGTTGTTTCTCTGAGCCGCTGCTGCAGGGCCGCGACTTCGGCGTGCAGCCAGTCGCAGAAGGCCCGCACGGCGGGGTCGCCGCGCAGGCCTTCCGGGTAGACGACGTGATAGTCGCGCCCCGCGTCCAGATCCAGCGCCTGAGCGGCGACGCGCACCAGGCGGCCGTCCAGCAGTGCATCCCCCGCAATCAGTTCGCGCGCCAGCGCCACGCCCATGCCTTGCTCGGCGGCCTGCAGCAGCACGCCGGCATCATTGAAGTTGGCCACCACCACGGGCGCCACTGGCAGGCCGGCCTGGGCGAACCATTGGCGCCACACGTCCACGTCGTCCAGCAACGGTTGTGCTGCCAGCGCCTGCAGCGGCTGGCCGATCAGGCGATGGGCCAGGGCCGGCGCGGCCACCGCGATCAGCGGTGAATGGAAGAGCCGCTCGCTGACCAGCCCCGGCCAGGGCCCGCGGCCCACCCGCAGGCCGACGTGGTAGCCCTCGCGCGTTAGGTCGATGACCTGCTGGCCGGTGTGCAAGTCCAGCGTGATGCAGGGCTGCAGGGTTTGCCAGCGCGGCAGGCGGGGCATCAGCCAGCGCTGGGCGAACGAGGGCAGGGCGGTCACACGGAGGGTCTGGGCCTGGTTGCCGTGCGCCTGGCCGGCTGCCAGCAGCCCCGCCTGCAACTCGGCGAACACCCGCTCCACCGCGCGCTGCAGCGTCTGGCCAGCGGGGTTGAGCGCCAGGCGCCGGCCCTGGCGTTGGAAGACCTCGAAGCCCAACGCCGCCTCCAGGCCGCGGATCTGCTGGCTCACCGCGCTGTGGGTGAGATGCAGGCTCTCCGCCGCGGCGCGCAGGTTCTCCGTCTGGGCCGCGGCCCGGAACGCCGCCAGGTAGTGCAGCGGAAAGCGGTCGAGTGAGGTCATCTGGTAAGTCTGGCCAACCAATCAGTGCAGAAATCAGCGCTTCTTCTGCTTGCCTTGGGTGCCTAGCATAACCAGCACTTGAAGGAGATGTCTCATGAAGACCTTGCCCCGCTGGCTGGCGTTGGCCTCCATCCCGGTCCTCCTGGCCCTGCGCATGGCGGCCACCCAGGCGTTCACCGACAGTGATGCTGAAATGAAGGAGGCAGCGGCCCAGCGTGCGAGCGTCCGTGCTGCCGGCGCTGTGGCGCCCGTGGCCCGAGTCACGCCGCCGCGCACGGCTTGGGTGCCCTTGTCACCGAAGTCGCTGGAGGGCTTTCGTCCTGTGTTTGCGGACGAGCGAGTGGCCGACGCGCGGCGCCGCACGACACTGCTGGCCCGGGCATCGCCCGCGGCCAGCGCTGCGCGTTAGCCCATCACACCCGGTTCAGCGAAATGCCTGAAGTGGCGCGCAGCCGCTCCAGCACTTTGGTTGCGATCTGGTTCAGCGGCAGCACTTCGTCCGCGGCGCCCGCGGCGATGGCCTCGCGCGGCATGCCGAAGACGACGCAGCTGGCCTCGTCCTGGCAGTAGTTGTAGGCGCCAGCGTCCTTCATGACCTTCATGGCCCGGGCGCCGTCCGCGCCCATGCCGGTCAGCATGATGCCGATGGCATTGGGTCCCACCACCTTGGCGGCCGACAGGAAGAGCGCCTCGACCGACGGCTTGTGGCGGTTGATCGGGTCGCCGTCCTGCACGCGGGCGACGTAGTTCGCGCCGCTGCGCTCCACGGTCAGGTGCAGGCCGCCCGGGGCGATGTAGCCGTGGCCGGGCAGGATGCGCTCGCCGTCTTGCGCTTCCTTCACGCGAATCTTGCACAGGCCATCCAGCCGGGCGGCGTAGCTGCGGGTGAAGCCCGGCGGCATGTGCTGGGTGATGACCACGGCCGGGCTGTCGGCGGGCAGGTTGATGAGCACGTCCTTGGTCGCCTCGGTGCCGCCGGTGGAGGCGCCGATGAAGATGATCTTCTCAGTCGAGGCGCGACCCAGGCTGGCCATGGTGACCGGCTTGGGCGCCGCGGCGGCCACGGCGCCTGCAGCAGCCGGCGGCGGGGCGCGGCGGATGTGCGCCTTGGACGCGATGCGGATCTTGTCGGTGATGTCCTGGGCCAGCAGCCGGATACCGTCGGCCACGCCGATCTTGGGCTTGGCCACGAAGTCGATGGCGCCCAGCTCCAGCGCCTTGAGCGTGACCTCCGCGCCGCGCTCGGTCAGCGTCGAGACCATCACCACGGGCATCGGGCGCAGGCGCATCAGGCGCGACAGGAAGTCGAGCCCGTCCATGCGCGGCATCTCGACGTCCAGCGTGATGACGTCGGGGTTGAGGTTGCGGATCATCTCGCGCGCCACCAGCGGGTCGGAGGCCGCGCCGATGCATTCCATGTCGGTCTGGCGATTGATGATCTCGGTGAGGATGGAGCGCACCAGCGCCGAATCGTCCACCACCACGACCTTGGTCTTGGCCATGGATATGTCTCCTTAGAACAGATCGATGGAGCCGCCGCTGCTGGCGACGGGCTGCACCTTCTGGATCGCGGCCCGGTCCTGTTGGACGAGCGCGTCAGTATTCGTCGGCGCCAGGCGCTTGACCATCGCCTTGCCACTGGCCGGCAGGAAGCAGACCTTGCGCGGGTACACGTCCATCACGTCCTTGGACACGATGGGAATGCGCTCCAGCTTCAGGAAGTCGATGACGAAGTTGGTGTTGCGTTCGCCCACATTGAGCGAGTTCATGCCCGAGATGACCGCACCGCCGCCGAAGATCTTGGCCTCCATGCGGGCCTTGCTGGCGCCGCGCTTCATCATCTCGTTGATCAGCAGTTCCATGGCGAACGTGCCGTAGCGGCCCGAGTCGCCGTTGCCTTCGGGCAGCATGAAGTGGTTCATGCCGCCGACCTTGGCCACGCGGTCCCAGAGGCAGGCCGCGATGCAGGAGCCGAGTGTCGTCATCACGAGGATGTCCTCGCTGTCGACGAAGTACTCACCGGGCAGGATCTTGACCGCCGCGTTCTTGAAGTGCGCGTCGTAGAAGAAGAACGAGGCCTCGCCCTGCTTGCGGGGCTGCGACTTGAGCTGATTGACCTTGGCCAGCGCCGCGGGGTTGCCGAGGGTGGAGGCCGAGGCGAGAGGCGTACTCATGATCAAACCCGTTCGTAGATGGTTTTGCCGCGGAGCTTGAACAGGTCGCGCGAATCGGTGAAGTTCTCGGAGTGCCCCACGAAGAGCAGGCCGCCCGGACGCATCACCCGGTGGATGCGCTCCAGCACCTTGCGCTGGGTGGGCGCATCGAAATAGATCATGACGTTGCGGCAGAACACCATGTGAAAGGGGTCGCCGAGCTGCCACTGCGCATCCATCAGGTTGAGCGGGCGGAAGTCCACCCAGCGCTGCAGCTCGGGCTTCACGCGGATCTTGCCGGCATTGGCGCCGGTGCCGCGCATGAAGAAGTTCTTCAGCCGGTTGGCGTCCAGGCCGCGGGAGTCGGCGTTGTAGACGCCCCGCTTGGCGGTGGCGAGCACGTTGGTGTCGATGTCGCTGGCCACGAGCTGCACCGAGGCGTTGGCGCCCAGGGCCTCGCTGCAGGTCATCAGGATGGAATACGGCTCCTCGCCCGTGGACGCCGCGCAGCACCAGATGCGCACGGACTTGCCGACATAAGGCTTGAGGTCGTCCTTCAGCGCGTGGAAGTGATGGTCCTCGCGGAAGAAGGAGGTCAGGTTGGTCGTCAGGCAGTTGACGAATTCCTGCCACTCCTGCGCGCCCGCGGGGCCGGTGGACGCTTCCAGCCATTGCAGATAACCCGCGAAGCTCTTGTGGCCGGTTTCGCGCAGGCGGCGCGACAACCGGCTGTAGACCATCGCGTGCTTGCCGTCATGCAGGCTGATGCCGGCGTGCTTGTAGATCAGTTCACGCACCCGGTCGAAGTCGGCCTTGCTGAAGCTGAATTCGTGGTCGAGGGCGTCACTGCCGGTGGCGAGGTCGGGTGCGGGCATGTGAGATATCAGATTTGTGGGTGCTCGCAGCAGTTCTGGCGGGGGTGGTCTGATTCTGCATCCCCACCCCCGTTGTACGGCGGGGGTGCAATTCAGCATAGTGCAATCAGGCCTCAGGAACGTGCCTGTTTCACGACCTGGGCTCGCCAGGGCCGCTGCTAGACTGCCCCGAAACCACAATCCAGGCTGACGCCCGCTTCTTGGAACACCGCTTGCCCGCCTCACAACTGATCGACGCTGCCGCGCTGGATCTGGACCAGGCCCTGCAATTGCTGCAGCAGGCCGGCGCGCTGCTGCCGGATGCGGCCCCTCACAGCGCCGCCTGGTTGCAGGCCGTGCTCGATGCGCTGTGCGACCTCTCCAGCAAGGACGCGCTGACCGGGCTGGTGAACCGGCGCAGCTTCGAGATGTCTCTGGCCCGCGAGGTCGACCGCGTCGCCCGGGCGGGCGAGCCGGCCCTGCTGCTGATGCTGGACATCGACCACTTCAAGGCGGTTAACGACACCCATGGTCATCTCGCCGGCGATCAGGTGATTCGCGCCGTGGCCCGCGCCGTCGAGCAGACCGTTCGCCCCATGGACCTCGTGGCCCGCGTGGGCGGCGAAGAGTTCGCCATCATCCTGCCCAACTGCGCGACCCATGTCGGGCTGGCCGTGGCCGAGCGGGTGCGCGAGCGGGTGTCGGAGCTGGCCATCGAGGTCGCCCCGGGTCAGATGCACCATGTGACGGTCAGCCTGGGCGGCGCTTTTGCCCCGCAGTGGGTGCGCTCCTCGCCGCTGCTCTGGACGGAACGCGCCGACCGCCAGCTCTACCGTGCCAAGGCCGAGGGCCGCAACCGTGCCTGCCTGGAGCCCCAGGTGGACTCCCTGGTCAGTGCCGAAGAAAAGGGCATGCTGTACGCCACGCTGAATTTCGAATCGCAACAGGACCTGCCATGAGCACGACTCCCGATCCTGCTGCCTCCCGCCCTGCACGCTCCGGCGCCCGCACGCTTGCCGTGACCAGCGGCAAGGGCGGCGTGGGCAAGACCTTCGTCACCGCCAACCTGGCCGCGGCCCTGGCCGCGCGCGGCCAGAAGGTGCTCGTGCTGGACGCCGACCTGGGCCTGGCCAACCTCGACGTGGTGCTGAACCTGCACCCCAAGCTGACGCTGCATGACGTCTTCACCGAGAAGGCCACGCTGGAGCAGGCCATCCTGCCGGCGCCGGGGGGCTTCTCGGTCCTGCTGGCCGGCTCCGGCATGGTGGAGTACTCGCGCCTCACGCCCGAGGTGCGCGACAAGCTGCTGCACATCATCGACCTGGTCAAGCCGCGCTTCGACTGGGTGCTGCTGGACACCGGCGCGGGCATCTCCGACGTGGTGCTGTTCGCCATCTCGCTGGCGCAGGACGTGCTCGTGGTCGCCACACCCGAACCCACCTCGCTGACTGACGCCTACGCCACCATCAAGGTGCTGGCCACGCAGCAGGAGCGCCGCCAGGTGGGCCTGTTGGTGAACCAGGCCAACCGCGTCGGCGAAGGCAAGCTCATCTGCGGGCAGCTGCAGCAGGTGCTCCAGCGCTTCGTGGGCGCCATGCCCGGCGCGGGCTTCCGGCTCGAGTTGCTGGGCGAGGTCAAGTCCGATCCAGCCGTGCGCCAGGCGGTGCTCAAGCGCCAACTCATGCTGGAGCACTACCCCGGCTGCGACGCTGCCCAGGCCATCAAGGCGCTGGCGGCCAAGCTGGTGGGCTGAAGCCGTGACGGCGCCCACGCCCGAGGCGTCGCCCGCGACGGCCTTCGACTGGATCGGTGGCGAGCCGCGAGTGCGCGCGCTCGTCGATCGCTTCTATGACCTGATGGACCTCGAGCCTCGCTATGCGCGGCTGCGCGCGGCCCACGGCACCACGCTGGACGGCGCTCGGGACAAGCTGTTCTGGTTCCTGTGCGGCTGGCTCGGTGGCCCGGATCACTACATCAGCCGCTTTGGTCACCCGCGCTTGCGGGCACGCCATTTGCCCTTTCGCATCGGCATCGCCGAGCGCGACGAATGGCTGGCCTGCATGAGCCAGGCGATGCAGGAGACCGAGGTCGATCCGGCGCTGCAGGCGCGCCTGGCCGAGTCCTTTGCCGGCACCGCCGACTGGATGCGCAACGCCGGTGCTTGACGCGCGCACAGCGGCGCAGCGGAGGTCAGCTTCGCGCGACGTTTTTGTAACGGTTGCTGGCGCCGCGCTGGCGTGCAATTAGCATGCCGCCCAATGAACGCAACTGCCGAGTTTTCGCATGTGCTCGTCGTCGACGACAACCTGGATGCCGCCGAGGTACTGGCGCTGCTGATTGAGACCGAAGGCTTCACCGCGAGCGTCGCGCGCAACCTGGCCACGGCTCGCGGCGAGGTGCGCGCGCGCCGGCCGGCCATCGTGCTGCTGGACCTCAATCTGCCGGATGGCAACGGCCTGGCGCTGCTGAGCGAAATCAAGTCTGACCCGCAGACGGCGCGCGTTCAGGTCGTGGTGCTCAGCGGCATGCTGGACGACAAGGTCATGGCGCAGGCGCGTGCGCTGGGTGCCTGCGCCTTTCTCGTGAAGCCCTTCGAGCACGATCAGCTCAGTCAGGTGCTGCAACTGGCGCAGGCGGCCGCGTGAGTACGCCCACCGACGGCATCGCCGAGCCGGTCACGCTCGACAACTGCGACCGCGAGCCCATTCACATTCCGGGCTCCATCCAGCCGCATGGAGCGCTGCTGGCCTTCGACCGCGCCGGCTGCCTGGTGGCCATGAGCGCCAACGCCAACGCGCTGCTGGGCCTGGCGCTGACGCTGGGCGAGGTGCCGGCCGCGGGCGCGCTGGGCGCCGACCCCGAGGTGACTGAGGCGATTCGCCGTGGGCGCGCGCTGCTCGACCTTGGCGAGACCATCCCCGAGTCGCTGGAGGTCTCGATCGGCGGCCAGGCCTTCGACCTCGTCGTGCACAGCCATGCGGGCCGGGTGCTGTGTGAATTCGAGCGACATGCGGCCAGCGCCAACCGGCTCAGCCGCTTCGCGCAGATGGCCTACGGCTCCATGGACAAGTTGCGGCGCCAGCCCAACATCGACCGGCTGCTGGAGATCGCCGTGAAAGAGGTGCGGGCGATGACGGGCTTCGACCGAGTCATGGCCTATCGGTTCCGGCACGACGACAGCGGCGACATCGTGGCCGAGGCGCGCCGCGAGGCCCTGGAGCCCTTCCTGGGGCGGCGTTACCCCGCCAGCGACATCCCGGCGCAGGCCCGGCGTCTGTACGTGCTCAACACCCTGCGGCTGATTGCGGATGTGGGCTATGCGCCGGTACCGCTGCTGGCGGCGCCGGGCCAGGCCGCGCCGCTGGACCTGAGCCACAGCGTGCTGCGCAGCGTGTCGCCCGTGCATGTCGAGTACCTGGGCAACATGGGCGTTCAGGCGTCCATGAGTGTGTCCATCGTGGTGGCCGGGCGCCTGTGGGGCATGGTGGCCTGCCATCACATGGCGCCCTGGCATGTGCCTCATGCGGTGCGCATGGCCTGCGATGTCGTGGCGCAGTTGATTGCGGCCTCGGTGCAGTCCTTCGACGCCCGCGAGCGCGAGTCGACGGTGGCGCGCGCTTCGGCTCTGCGGGCCGATATCGCAGCGCAGGTCGCACAGGGGCATGAAGCAGTGGATGTGCTGGCCCGCGAGGCGTCAGCCATCGGCGACATCCTCGGCGCCGAGGCCGTCTTCGTCAGCCAGGACGGGCGGTTGCGCGCCCACGGCGGCGTGGATGAAGCCTGGGCCGCGCAATTGCTCGACCATCTGCAGGCCCAGGATCAGCCCTTCGTGCACATCCATCGGGCCGACGCGCTGCCCGTGGCCAGCGAGCCGCGTTACAGCGGCGTGCTGGCGTTGCGCTTCGATGCCGCACGCCAGGGCTGGCTGGTGGCGCTTCGGCGCGAGCAGATCGAGACCATCCGCTGGGGCGGCAAGCCGGAGAAGGTCTATCAACACGGCCCGCTCGGCCCCCGGCTGACACCGCGTGGCTCGTTCGACGAGTGGCGCGAGACCGTGCGAGGCACGGCGGTGCCCTGGTCCGACACCTTGCTCGAAATCGCACGCCAGTTGCAAGACAGTGTCAGCCGCGTGAACGCGGATCGGGTGCTCGAACTGGACCGCCTGCGCTCGCAGCTCTGGGCCGTGCTGGGCCATGACCTGCGTGACCCGCTGCACGCGCTGAGCATGGCCTCCGTCGCGCTGGACCGGCAGCCCGCCGCGGGGCGCATCACGACCGTGATCCGCAACTCGACCAACCGCATGCAGCGCCTGCTGCGCGATCTGCAGGACATCACCCGCATTCAGAACGGGCTGGGCCTGGCCATCGACCTGGAAGACGTGGACCTCTCAGCCCTGCTCGGCCAGTTGCTCGACGACCAGCGCGCCACCTATCCAGACATGACGGTGGATGCCGCGCTGCCAGCCCGCCTGCCGGCGCGCATCGACCCGATGCGCTTCCTGCAGATGGTGGCCAACCTGCTGAGCAACGCTCGCCACCACGGCGACGGGCGCGTGAAGCTGGTGCTGCGCGAGGCGCAGGGGCAGGTCGAGCTCGACATCCGCAATCCGTCGCCACCCATCGACGAGGAGCTGGTGGAGGGCCTGTTCGACCCCTTCAAGCGCAGTGCCATCCGCAATGCGCGCAACCCCGGCAGCATGGGGCTGGGGCTGTACATCGTCGACCAGGTCGCCCGGGCGCATGGCGGGCAGATCCGCTATGAGCCGGGCGAGGGCGAGGTGATCTTCGTGCTGAGCCTGCCGCTGCAGCCGGCACCCGCCGGCTGAGCGGCGGCATCGATCAGTCGATGCGGAACGCGAAGTCCTGCTGGAACGTCGCATCACCCTGGCACTGGTAGCCCGCCAGGGCCGCGTCGACCGAGCGTTGCAGCGAGCGGCGCGTCTTGCTGTCCAGCGCGCCTTGCGTCACGCGGAAGTCGGTCTGCACCACGCGACCACCACGCACGGTGGCCACCACCTGCAGCACCGCGTCGCCGCTCCAGTTGACTGTGGGCACTTCAGGGCGCGGCATCACCGAGCAGACCGCGCCTGGCGCCGTGATGCCGGTGGAGGCGGGCGCAGCGGGTGCCGTCGTCGCCGGGCCGCTGCCGCCGCCCGTGGCGAGGCCGGTGCCAGCAGGAACGGCCAGGGTCGTGTCGCTGAGGGTCGGCGTCGTGGTCGGAGGCGTCGCGACGACCCAGGGTTCCTCTATGGGGGCATGGATGATCGGCGGCGTCAACGTGGGCTGCTGCGCCTTGATCGGGTCTAGCGGCTTGGGCGGGGGCGAGCTGGCGTCCTTGACCGGCACGAAGGTGGTGACGTCGTTCGGCCTGGCCGGCGGCTTGATCAGCCCCGCACTCAGCGCGTAGATGCCCGCCAGGTGCAGGGCGACGACCAGACCGATGCCCGCATAGCGGGTCGGGGCGGGCGATTGACGGGACAGGTTCATGGGCTCTCCTCGGAGTGGGCAGTGGAAACCTCGTGTCCCGAGACGCTTGCGGCGCCGCGGCTTGTTGCGGGTCAGACTACCTCCGCAGGCCGCGCACGGTCAACGGCGTTAGGCCTCGTCGCGACGGCGCGACGCGGGCAAGTTTCCCCACGGCATGTCAGTGAGCCGTCAGCGCGGCATCACGTGGTGCCGTTCAGCAGCACCATCAAGGCGCCCGCGCCGCCATCGCTCGCGCGGGCCTGCACAAAGGCGAGCACCTCGTTCTTCTGCACCAGCCAGCGGCGCACGCGCCCCTTGAGCACCGGCTCACGCCCGGGCGAACCGTGACCCTTGCCGTGAACGACCCGCACACAGCGCAGGCCGCGCCGCGCACTCTCGTGGATGAAGAGGCCCAGGGCCTCGCGCGCCGCGTCCCGGCGCAGCCCGTGCAGGTCGAGCTGGCCCTGCAGCGCCCAATGGCCGCGTCGCAGCTTGCGCACCACTTCCAGGCTGATGCCGTCGCGCCGGAACGACAGGGTCTCGTCGGTGTCGAGCAGGGTGTCGATGTCGATCTCGTCGGACAGCGCCTGCAGCAGCACGGCTCGCTCGTCCGCCTCGCGCTGGCGCGGCTCGGGCGCCGGTTGCTCGCGCTCGTGCAGCACGCGGTCGACCTGCCTCAAGGGCGTCACCGGGCCGACCGTGAGCTCGAACACCCGGCGCTCCTGCTCGGCCAGGCGCAGGGCGGCTGCCACGCGCTCTCGCTCGACCTCGGCCGCCAGCCGCGCGGCCGCCAGCTCCCGGGCGAGCGGCTTGAGGTCGGCCAGGCTGCGCACCACCTTGCTCACAGCAGTCCTCGCTCGGCGAAGGACACCACCTCACCGCCGCCCACCACGAGGTGGTCGATGACCCGCACGTCCACCAGCGCCAGGGCGTCGGTCAGGCGCCGCGTCAGCAGTTCGTCCGCCTGTGACGGCTCGGCATGGCCGCTGGGGTGGTTGTGCGCGAGGATGACCGCGCCGGCGCCCAGGGCCAGTGCGCGCTTGACGACCTCGCGCGGGTGCACGGTGGTGGAGGTGAGCGAGCCCTGGAACAGCGTCTCCAGGGCGATCAAGCGCAGCTGGGCATCCAGGAAGAGGGCGGCAAACACCTCGTGGCCCAGACCGCCGAGGTGCAGGCGCACATAGGTCTTGACCGTGCCGACGTCGGTCAGCGCCGCTTTTTCGGCCAGCCGCTGGCCGAGCGAGCGCCGGGTGATCTCGAGCACCGCGGCAATCTCCGCGCGCTTGGCCGGGCCCAGACCCTTGACCGTGCCGAGCTGTTGCGCGTCGGTGGCCAGCAGCCCGGCCCAGCCTCCGAACCGGTCGAGCAGGCTCTGCGCGAGCTGCAGCACCGGCATGCCTTGCACGCCGGTGCGCAGCAGCAGGGCGAGCAGTTCGGCGTCCGCCAGCGCCTGCGGACCCCGGGCGAGCAGCTTCTCGCGCGGGCGTGCATCCGGGGGCAGGTGGGTCAGCGGCATAAAATCGGCAGTCTAGCCAAGCGCTTCCAACCCTTGCCAATGAACCCCATCCAGGCCGGCTCCTTCCTCACGCTGCATTACCGGCTCTCGGGCCCGGACGGCGCCGACATCGTCAATACCTTCAACGACAAGCCCGCGACCCTGTCTCTGGGTGCGGGCCAGCTGTCACCCGCCATCGAGGCGCGCCTCATCGGCCTGCCCGAGGGCGCGCACGAGCGCTTCGAGCTCGCGCCAGGCGAAGCCTTCGGTGACCGCAACCCTGAACTGCTGCAGCGGGTCAAGCTGTCTCTGCTTCGCCAGCTCGGCGACCCGGACGAGACCTACCACGTCGGCGACGTGGTGCAGTTCCCCGGTCCGGACGGGCAGGGTGGCTATGCCGGCGTGGTGCGCGAACTCGGCGACGAGGCGTTGCTGTTCGACTTCAACCACCCGCTTGCTGGCCAGCCGGTCAGCTTCGAGGTGCAAGTGATCGGGGTGCTGTGATGACGGGCGTCGTGCATCCTCAGGAAGTGCTGCTGGCCGAGCCGCGGGGCTTTTGTGCCGGCGTGGACCGCGCCATCGAGATCGTGGAGCGGGCGCTGGTGAAGTTCGGCGCGCCCATCTATGTGCGCCATGAGATCGTCCACAACACCTACGTCGTGAACGACCTCAAGTCGCGCGGCGCCATCTTCATCGAAGAGCTGTCGGAAGTGCCGGCCGGCGCCACGCTGGTGTTCAGCGCGCACGGTGTCAGCCAGGAGGTGCGCCGCGAGGCAGCGGCCCGCGGCTTTCAAGTGTTCGACGCCACCTGCCCGCTGGTGACCAAGGTGCACGTCGAAGTGGCCAAGCTTCACCGTGAAGGCTACGAATTCATCATGATCGGGCACAAGGGGCACCCTGAAGTCGAAGGCACCATGGGGCAGCTGACGGACGGCATCTTCCTGGTGGAAGAGGTGGAGGACGTTGCCCGCGTGAAGGTCAAGGACCCGTCCAAGCTCGCCGTGGTCACGCAGACCACGCTCAGCGTGGACGATGCGGCCGACATCCTGGCCGAGGTCAAGCGCGTCTTCCCCCAGGTGCGCGAGCCCAAGCAGCAGGACATCTGCTACGCCACGCAGAACCGGCAGGACGCCGTCAAGGTGCTGGCGCCGCAGGTGGACGTGGTCATCGTGGTCGGCAGCCCCACCAGCTCCAACAGCAATCGGCTGCGTGAGCTGGCCGAGCGCCTGGGCACGCCGGGCTACATGGTCGACGCCGCGGAAGACCTGAAGGCCGAGTGGCTGGAAGACCGGCCGCGCGTGGGGCTGACGGCCGGCGCTTCCGCGCCCGACGTGCTGGTGCAGGCCGTGATCGACCGCCTGCGGGCCCTGGGCGCGATGACCGTGCGCAGTCTGCCGGGCGTGGAAGAGCATGTGCGCTTCCCGCTGCCGATGGGCCTGGGTGACAAGTCCATGGCCGAGGTGAGCGCCTCCCGATCTTGACGCCGGCGCTTCCTGCACCCGGCGGCGCCTGACTTCGGCGCCGCTGTCGTCTCTGAATACCCCCAAGGACACCCATGCTTGACATCACCCAACTGCGCAAGGACCTCGATGCCGTCATCGAGCGCCTCACCGCGCGCAAGAACCCGCAGCCCTTCCTGGACGTGGAGCGCTTCAAGGCGCTGGAAGCCGAACGCAAGGCCGTGCAGACCCGCACCGAGGAACTGCAGGCCCGCCGCAACAGCCTGTCCAAGCAGATCGGCATGGCCAAGGGCAAGGGCGAGGACGCCTCGGCCCTGATGGCGGAAGTGGGCGGCATCGCCGACGAACTCAAGGCCGGCGCCGAACGGCTGGACGCCATCCAGCTTGAGCTCAACCAGCTGCTCATGGGCGTGCCCAATCTGCCCGACGCCAGCGTGCCGACCGGCTCCGACGAGCACGGCAACCAGGAAGTGCGCCGCTGGGGCACGCCGCGCAGCTTCGACTTCGAGGTCAAGGACCATGTCGACCTCGGCGCCCCGCTGGGCCTGGACTTCGAAACCGGCGCCAAGCTCTCGGGCTCGCGCTTCACCTTCCTGAAAGGGCCGGTGGCACGCCTGCACCGGGCGCTGGCGCAGTTCATGCTCGACGTGCAGACCAGCGAGCACGGCTACACCGAGTGCTACACGCCCTACATCGTCAACCGCGAGATCCTCGAAGGCACGGGCCAGTTGCCCAAGTTCAAGGAAGACATGTTCTGGGTGCTGCGCGGCGGTGACGACGAGCAGACCGAGCAGTACCTCATCTCCACGTCGGAGATCTCGCTGACCAACACCGTGCGCGAGAGCGTGCTCAAGGCCGAAGACCTGCCCGTCAAGCTGACTGCCCACAGCCCCTGCTTCCGGTCTGAAGCCGGCTCGGCCGGCCGTGACACCCGCGGCATGATCCGCCAGCACCAGTTCGACAAGGTCGAGATGGTGCGCATCGAGCACCCCGACCACAGCATGGACGCGCTGGAAGAGATGACCCGCCATGCCGAGGCCATCCTGCAAAAGCTCGGCCTGCCGTATCGCACCATGCTGCTGTGCTCGGGCGACATGGGTTTCGGTGCCACCAAGACCTACGACCTGGAAGTCTGGCTCCCGGCGCAGAACACCTACCGCGAGATCAGCTCCTGCTCGAACATGGGCGCCTTCCAGGCGCGCCGCATGCAAGCGCGCTTCAAGAACGCCCAAGGCAAGAACGAGCTGGTGCACACGCTCAACGGCTCCGGCCTGGCCGTGGGCCGCACGCTGGTGGCGGTGCTGGAGAACTACCAAAACGCCGACGGCAGCATCACCGTGCCCGAGGCGCTGCGCCCCTACATGGGGGGCGTCGACACACTTCGCCCCTGAGCCTGAAAAGCTGGCTATAATGGCTGGCTTCGCACCACAGCGATCAGTACCAGGAGAGGTGGCAGAGTGGTCGAATGTACCTGACTCGAAATCAGGCGTACGGTATCCCCGTACCGAGGGTTCGAATCCCTCCCTCTCCGCCAGATACCTTGTCAAGCAAGGTCTTGGAAACCCGCCTAGAGCTCGCCAAGAGCCCCCCTAGAGCGGGTTTCTTCGTTTCTGCGGCGCTCAAGTCTGAGTATCAATGTTCCGCGCCGATCGGCGGTGGGCTGATTCGGGCGCGATGACGCCACGGCGCCACCACTTTTGCGCTGCGCGCTTGCCGCTTTCGCCTGAGGGGCGACCTCTCGCCAAACTCGCTGGGCAGCGCCTTCAGAAACTGCATCACGCGCGCGTCCGATAACTCGGTGCGAATATCACCGCCGCGCGGCAATAGGGCAGGTTTCCTGACCTGCCGACGACGAGCCTTCTCGCGCTCCTGAGCCGCGGCACGTTCGACACGCGCCCGGAGTCTCCCCGATCGCCACTCGCTCGCTGCCCCTCCAGCGAAAGGCCCGGCCACGCGTCTATTCAAGCGCCGGGCCTGCAAGGCGGCTGTGTGGCTGCCGATCCGCCGCGTGAGGCGTCAGCAAGATGGCGGCGCCGTCTCAGCATCAGGCTGATATTCATCCGGCACTCGCAAAACTATCTTCTGACCGTGCTCTGAGAGGTTTCCACCTGCAGCGGCACCGGTATCGAAATAGGGCGTTCGCCTGAATGTTCGGTGCTGCGTCAACCTTCCCGTTCTGCGCCTGCTCAGGGTTTCGGCGCATCAAATCATCAACCTGATTGGAGTTTGGAAATGGCAAACGTGGACCAAAGCGTGATGTGGTCGAGGCTCATGCAGGCGATGCAGAGTCAGCTGTTCCCGACCGGTGTCGGCGCCGGCACGACGTTCTCGGCCGCCTCGGTGGCGCGATCCATCAACCTGAATGCGTCCGATCCGGGCGTGACCAACTACGGCATCTATTCCCTCGGGGACGTCATCCCCGCCAACAGCCCGAACTACGCGCCAGCACCCAGCGGCCTGGCCGCGTCGTACATGCAGTTCCTCAGCTGGATCGACCTGGGGGGTGACACGAATCCCAATCTGCAGTCGCAGCTCAACATCGCGCTCAATGGCGACGGCGGCGCCAAGCCGGGCCTGATTGCCATCCAGGCGGGCTACAACAAGACCTACAGCGACGCGGCAACCGCTTACCTCGCGGCCAAGGCCACGGCCACGTCGGTTGGCGACACCATCGCACCGTTCAAGACCTGGGTGCTGACGAACTTCCCGACGCTGGCCACGGCGCAAAGCCAACTGACCGGGGCGCAGGCGACGGTCGACCAACTGAGCAACCAGCTCTACGGGCCCGGCTATCAGCAAGTTCAGCTCGCGCGGCAGATGGTGGGCACCAATGGCGGCGCCCAGGACATCATGCAGCAGGACAACTACAACATGCTGATCACGTCGTCGACGCTGATCCCGCCCGGCTCCTCGGCCGTGGTGATCGGCGGCGCGGCGCCGACGCCCGCCGGTCCGTCGAACGTGTCGTCGTATGTGCCGCTGTACCAGCTGGATTCAGCCTACGCCGCGACGTACGCCGAGTGGCAGACGGCCAGCGCGGCCGGCACTGTGGGCACGACCTTCCACTTCGATTCGCACAGCAGCGACTACGACTACAAGTCCTCCGGCTGGAATGCGTCGGCCAAGGCCAGTTGGTCGTCGTTCTTCTGGTCGGCCAGCGGTTCGAGCACCACCACCGCAACCGAGCTCTCGGTGGATGCCAGCTCCTCCGACTTCAGCGTCGATGTGTCCTTCGTCGGCGTGAAGGCTTTCGGCATCACGCCCGGTCCGTGGTGGCAGAACGGCTCCCTGGTGAGCACCTATCGCAACAAGCTCAAGCCCGGCGCGCCGGACTTCTTCTCCGATGCGGGTGCCATGGCTCGGCGTGCGTCGCAGGTCGTGCTCGGCTTCGAGCCGACCGTGAAGATCTCAATGTCGGCAGCCGACTACAGCCGCGTCAAGAGTGCCTGGCAGACCCAGGCCAGCCTGACCGTTGGCGTGGGGCCGTTCAGCTTCGGTGGGTCGGGGGGCGCGAATTCGTCGAAGGACCAGATCCATTACGACGACGCCAACTCGTCCATCACGATCGGCCCGGTCAAGTCGACGATGCCCGTCCTGCTGGGCGTGGTCAGCAGCCGCCTCTGAGCCGGCTTCTCCTGCAGCATCGGGTCGTGGCCGGGTGCTGCCCCTTTTTTTTTGACGACGGAGCGCTCGCATGGCGATCGAGTCAAGCAGTCTGGACGCGGCCTGGTCCAGCTGGGGTCAAGCCCTGGTCTCGACCCTGTTTCCGGCCGGCTTGAGCGCCCAGCAGCGCTTCGCCTTCGGCCAGACGACCTGGGTGGCGGACTTCGTCAACAACGACGTCCAGGTCATCAATGCGCAGCTCTTCGGCATCGGCGATGCCGTGCCTGCGCCGGGGGCCAACTTTGCGCCCCTGGCCAGCCTGAGTCAGGCCTACGGCTACTTCCTGCAGCGGCTGCCACCCGCCCTGGTGCCGCGCGAACTGGCCTACTGGCAGCAGGCCTTCAGCACCACGGCCACGGCCTACAACATGCCCACACGGCCGGGAGCGCAAGTGCCGCCAGGCGCTGGGCAGCCGGGCGTGCCGGCCGACACGCTCTACCAGCCCGCCTATTTGCTGG
The DNA here is from genome assembly GCA_021738245.1 of Methylotenera sp. GTDB lineage: Bacteria > Pseudomonadota > Gammaproteobacteria > Burkholderiales > Burkholderiaceae_C > Pelomonas. The sequence continues at coordinate 63,058 of JAIPCJ010000003.1, forward strand.
ACAGCGGTTTTCGCAGCAAGTATGCCGAGTGGCAGGCTTCCAGCAGCGCGGGCCGCACCGATGCGGGCGGCGTGATTCGCGTGCGCGGGGCGCCCGCCGGCAGAGCCAGCGCCCTCGGGGCGCGGCGCTTGACGTCGGCCCCTGCAGCGCCCGCGCTTGGCTTCCTGAAGCTCAGGTCGGGCGTGGCCGGGCTGGGGGCACTGGCCGCCGAGTCCGCGGGCGATGCGGGACCGCGGCGTGCCGCTGCCGGGGCCACCGTCCGGGACGAGTACGAAGTCAGCGTGGCGTTCACCGGCCTGGCCACGTTTTCGCTGAATCCTGCGATGTGGTTCAACGAGACCACCATCCGCATGCTGGCCGATGAACTGTCCCCGGCAGACCAGGCGAAGTTCTTCGCGCCCGATGGCATCCTCGCGCGCCGCATCTACCAGGTGGTGCTGGGCTTCCAGCCTTCGGTCACCCTGACCTTCCCTGACCCGAGCGCCCACGCGCAGGCCCAGGCCTTGCTGCTGGCCGGCCCCGGGGCCGGTGTGGACGTGGGCCCGCTGAGTTTCGATGCCAGCCCCGCGCGCCCGCCGAGCACCTCCGGTTCGGGCATCACGATCGGGCCGACGCCCTCCACGCTGCCCGTCCTGCTCGGGGTGGTCAGCACCACGCTCGCGACGACCGCGGCCGCCAGCGCGCCCACCGTGGTCGCCACACCCTCGAACGGAGGTATCGCATGAGCTGACCCGTCATGACCTCCCTCCCGCTTCATTGTTCTCTCAACCTCTGGAGTCCTCCCATGCCCACAGGCACCATGACCGTCGAGATCACGCAAGCCCCTGCCATCACCGGGCGGGGCTCGCTGCAGTCCGACAACAGCGGCCAGATCTGGTTCGACTACGCCGACAGGCCCTACCCGAGCCCGATCGACTGGAAGAAGGCCACCACGCTGACGTTCAAGCCCGACATGGGCAAGCAGCAGGTCTTCTATGCCTCCAACACCCAGTACTTCTTCAACGCCGGCTGGACCGGTCCGCGCCTGGTGCTCCAGGCCGCGCGCCGCTAGGCCACGACGTCAGCACCCGTGCCGCTTCACTCAATGATTCAACCGCTGGCGCTCGCCTTGCGCGAGGTCAGGTTCAGGAGCTCATCATGGTCAATCTTCAAAGCACCCCCATCACCAACACGCTGGCCGTCCGCGCTTCGCTGCTGCACAACGGCAACATCGTCGCGACGCTGGACCCGGACGAGGCCAAGGTCCTCACGCTGGTGTTCGAGCAGGTGATGTTGGTCAACCCTCCGCATCCGCCCGTGGTGCGCACCCAGAACCCGGCCGTCCCCGTGGCCGTGGTGCCTGGCAACGTGGCCTACCTGCAGGCCGGTGGCGGCGGCGTGGTGCTGCACTACGCGCTGCCCAACAGCCCCGAGCACACGGTGCAGTTCAGTTGAGCTTGGCGCCGCTCAATGCCCGTGGTGCCCATGCGGCTTGCGGACTTGGACGTCCGTGGCAGCGGGGTCGGCGGGCATGCCCGGCGCCTGGGGCGCCGGTGGCGCATCGCCGACCTCGCGGGCCAGGGTGCCCGCAGGATGCGAGAACCAGCCGGGGTCGCCGTAATCGCCGCGCTTCAGCCCGCGGCGCACCTTCAGCACGCTGAACATGCCCCCCATGCCGATCGGGCCAAACGGGCCGTCACCGGTCATCATCGGCGCGGTGTTGTCAGGCCCGGGCATGTGCATGTGGGCCATTTCGTGCATCCCGCTCGAGCCCATGGCCATGTAGTCCGGCACGAGCTGCTGGATCTTGTCGGTGAGGTCGCTCTGGTCCACGCCGATCATCGTCGGCACCGCATGCCCCATGGCGTTCATCGTGTGGTGCGACTTGTGGCAGTGGAAGGCCCAGTCGCCTTCCTCGTCGGCGACGAACTCGATCTGGCGCATCTGGCCCACGGCCACGTCGGTCGTCACCTCAGGCCAGCGCGCCGTGCGCGGTACGGGGCCGCCGTCGGTGCCTGTCACGGTGAACTCGTGGCCGTGGATGTGGATGGGATGGTTGGTCATCGTCAGGTTGCCGATGCGGATGCGCACGCGGTCACCCTGGCGGGCCACCAGGGGCGCGATGCCCGGAAAGATGCGGCTGTTCCAGCTCCACAGGTTGAAGTCGAGCATGGTCATGATCTTGGGCGTCGAGCTGCCGGGCTCGATGTCGTAGGCGTTCAGCAGGAAGGCGTAGTCGCGGTCGACCTCGTCGATCTGCGGATGTCGTGCCTTCGGATGGGTGATCCACAGCCCCATCATGCCCATGGCCATCTGCACCATCTCGTCGGCGTGGGGGTGGTACATGAAGGTGCCCGGGCGGCGGGCGACGAAGTCGTAGACCCAGGTCTTGCCCGGCGGAATGGCCGGCTGGGTCAGGCCCGAGACACCATCCATGCCATTGGGCAGGCGCTGGCCATGCCAGTGCATGCTGGTGGGCTCAGGCAGGCGGTTGGTGACGAAGATGCGCACGCGGTCGCCTTCCACCACCTCGATGGTCGGCCCGGGACTCTGGCCGTTGTAGCCCCACAGGCGCGCGTTGAAGCCGGGCGCCATTTCGCGCACCACCGGCTCGGCAACCAGGTGGAACTCCTTCACGCCCTGGTTCATGCGCCAGGGTGCTGTCCAGCCATTCAGCGTGACGACGGGGTTGTAGGGCCGGCCATTGGGCGGCAGGTGGGGCGGCTGGGTGTCGGGTGAGGTCTGGATGACCGGCTCGGGAATGGCAGCCAGGGCGGCTTTGGACACGGCCGCGAGCGAGGCGGCGCCGAGCAGGGAGCGTCGATTGAACATGGCGATCCTCGAAATTCAATGGGCAGGGCTGGCCGCGGCAGCGGGCGTGGCGCCCGGCTGCGGCAGCGAAGGCGTGACGGGGCCGAGCAGGGCCTGATCCAGATCGGCCTCGGCCAGCCAGAAGTCGCGCAAGGCCTCCTGTGCGGCACTGACGGCCGCCACCTGGGCGCGTGCGTCGGCCAGCAGGTCGAAGACACCGATCAGCATGGCGTTGTAGCGCCGCAGTTGTTCATCGGAGATCCGTCGCGCCAACGGCAGGGCTTCGTCACGGTGCTGGCGCGCGATGTCCCAGGCGCTGCGGTACAGGCCGTACGCCTCGCGCACTTCGGAGCGGGCGCGCAGCGCGGTGGCGGCGGCGTCGTGCGCGGCGACGGCAGCGAGCGCCTCGGCCCGCGGCAGTGGCCCGGGACCCCAGAGCGGCAGCTCGAGCGTGACCTCCCAGCCGCGCTGCACCGGCGCTTCATTGGAGGTGTTGCGCACCGTGCCCAGCTCCAGCATCGAGACCCAGCGCGTGGTCTGCGCGAGCTGCGTCTGGCGGGCTGCCTGTTCGAGTGCGAGGCGGGCGGCCTGCACATCCAGGCGCTGGGTGAGGGCCAGGGTGTCGACATCCGGCTGTCCGCGCGCCGCGCTGGGCAACTCGGGCAGCCGCTCTGGCAAGCGCAGCCGGGCGGTTTGGACATCGTCCAGACCCAGCAGGCGGGAGAGCCGCTCGCGTGCCGCCAGGCGCTGGGCCTCGGCGCGCGCGAGATTCAGCCGCGCTTCGGTCGCAAAGCTCTGCTCCCGCGCGCGGGCGAGGGCGTTGAAATTGCCTGCGGCCTGCATGCGGCGGGCGAGCTCGTCCCCGGCTGCAGCGGCTTCCATCACTTGCCGGCGGTAGGCCAGCGCCTCTTCGACCGACACGGCGCGCACCCAGGCGCGGCGCGTGTCAGCCGCCAGGGCCAGCGCCTCGGCGGCGGCCTGGCGTTGCTCACCGTCGAGGCGGCGGGCCTCCGCCTGCCGCACCAGCGGCAGCGTCAGCAGTCGGGCGAGGTCGACATGCCAGCCGCGCTCCAGTTCCACCTCGCTGCCGCGCGTCAGCCGGCTGAAGGTGAAGCCTGGGTTGGGCAGGCGCCCGGCCTGGGCGACTTCGGCCGCGGTG